>NZ_CAJMYZ010000009.1:0-305021 GCF_905220155.1 Paraburkholderia sp. J7
CACCGAAGCAGGTGGGCGACGCGTCATGTTTGTTTGCGGTGACGACGGCGACGCAAAAAAAGCCGTCTCATCAATGCTGTCATCAACGGGATTCTGCCCAATTGACCTTGGCAGCCTCGCGCAAGGTGGCCGGATCCAACAGTTCGGGGCACCGCTCGCGGGACCGAACCTGTTGGCGTTATGAGCAGCAGTGCCAGGCGTGCATGCTTCAACCTTCGGCGTGATCGTATCAATGTGGGTCACGCGCGTGACCCGATGGATCGAATAAGCCAATCACAGGCTCACTGATCGCCGGCATGAAAAACATCGACACCAGCGCTCCCAATTGTTGCCACAGGTCGTTGACCCCGGCGCACTGGCTGCGCCGGCTTGAGAGCGCCTGTCGCCTAGAAGCGATGCGTCATCCCGAAAATGGCCGCAACCGCGTGGCTCGTGCTCGAGTACGTCGAGCCGCTGAAGTTCGCCACGGCGGCCTTGCCGGTCGAATCCGTCCCCGCAGCAGCTTGATAGAAGCCATCCGCATAGAGCGACGTGCGCTTCGTGATCGCGTAGGTCGCGCCCAGGTTCACCTGGTTGTAGTGGGCACTGTCGTAGTTGCCGGCGCCGCTGTTGTGGGTATAGATATAGGCTGCGGCAAGCGTCAGGCTGGGATTGACTGCGTACTTGACGTTCAGTTCTCCAGAATTGAACGTGGCCGTACCACCGTGGTATTGCGTACCGTAGCTTCCGCCGGCGTTGACCTCGCCGAGATTCTGGAACTGCGTGTTCGAATACAGCACCGCCACCGTTACCGTCCCGAGCACGTACGAGCCGCCCGCAGTCACGATCTGCTGGGAACCGGCCGACGCATAGCCGCCAAAAATGCGGCTTGGCATGTTGTTGTTGGTGCCGGTGGCGGAGGTCGAGGAGTTCCCCTGATTGCCGAAGGTCGCGTAGTACGGGTCCTTCGTGAACATGTAGCTCGCGCCTAGTTTGACGGGCCCGTTGGCATACGCGAGCGCCACGTCCTTGACGGAGTTCTGGCCGAAGTTGCCAGCAACGTTGCCGAAACTGTAGAGCACGCCGAGCGTGAAGCCGCCGACGTTCGGGCTCGTGTACTTCACGGCGTTCTGGATGCGGTTGGACGTATCGACGTTGTCGACGTCGGCAGCGCGCGTGCCGTAACCGAGTCCCGAAGCCGCCCAGTCGGCACCCGATGCAAACGAGCTTGTTGCGTCGTTGCTGGCCGAGTACTGCCGCCCGGCGGTGACAGTACCCCACGTCACGCTGCTCAGGCCCACGAATGCCTTGCGTCCGAACAGCAGGCCGCCCTGCCCCAGTGCGCCGGTACCCACCGTGAAGCCGTTTTCGATATCGAAAATTGTCTTGAGGCCGCCGCCCAGATCCTCGGCGCCGAGCAGGCCCCAGCGCGACGACGTGCCGGACGACAGGCCGTACAGCGCCCCGCCTTTCACATTGTTGTTGTACAGGAAGCCGGCATCGACAATGCCGTAAAGGGTGACGCTGCTTTGCGCGTGCGCGGCGCCGGCAACGAGGCCGAGCGAGAGAGCCGCTGCGCTGAACTTGTTGAATTTCATCTGCGATGTGTTCTTGGGTGATTGTGGACTAGTCGACAACGTGCGTGTGTAAGTGCAGCGGACCGGCACGAAGAGGCGGCGACGACAAGCAAAGTGCTGCCTTGCCCAATCCGCGGGCACCGAGTCTATTCACTCCGCATTCCTTTTCAAAACAAGTTATTTGTCTAAGCTTTACGACGGACAGGCGGATCGTGGGCACCTCAGCGCAAAGCGATGATCCGTGAAGCGCGTCATTCATCTACCGTGATTTTGATTTGGATTCCTCTATAATTGATCAACACAGGTGGAACAAAGCGCATGACGGAACCCACGGCACGCCGCACACAACTGAGCTGCCCACATTCGAACGAATCGCGCTGAGCAAATCACGATAGGTTGGTTTGTTGCGGGCCGAGCCGTCACTACACTCTTCAGCGACCTTCCATCTGACGCGATCGCAGTGTGCTACGTGGCATGCGTTCCGCCGCTGCCCACAGGAGACCCTCACCACGATGAGCCACATCCCCGCCCCCGTTCTCGATCACGTCGTCGTCAACGTCAAGGACCAGCTCGACGACGCCTCGCACACGTATCGCAAGCTCGGCTTCGCGCTGACCGCGCGCGGTCATCATTCGCTTGGGTCGAGCAATCACCTCGCCATCTTCGGCGAGAACTATCTGGAACTCCTCGGGTTCGAGCACGGCAAGAGCGTGGACCGTCCCGACATTGTCAACGCGCCCCCCGGCCTGTCCGGGCTCGTGTTCAAGACGGACGATTCGCTCGCGCTGCATGAAGCGATCACTGCGCGCGGCATTGCCGTCGAGCCACCCGCCGAATTTTTCAGACCCGTTCAACTGCCGGACGGTGCAGAGGACGCACGCTTTCGCACCGTGCGTCTGGGCGCCGAGCTGGTGCGCAACGGCCGCACGTTCTTCTGCCATCACTTCACGCCGCAACTCGTGTGGCGCGACGAGGACCGGCGCCATCCGAACGGCGTGACGGATATCGTCGGTTTCGTCGTCGCTGCGCCTGCACCTGAGCAGGTCGCGGATCTTTATGAGCGGCTGTTCGGGCCCGGCATCGTCGAGCGCGCCGGCAACGATCACTATCGCCTGCCGGCCGGGCGAGCGACTGTCGAGTTCGTCACGCCCGCCGAGGCAGAACGTCGCTACGGCGCGGTCGCGGCCACGCAAGACGGAAGTGAGCGTTATGTGGCGCTCGATCTTCGCGTTCGCTCGCTCGACGCGCTGCGCCAATTGTTCGAGCGCAATGGCGTCGCTTTTGCCACGATCGCGGACGGCTCCGTGCGCGTTGCCGCCGCGCACGCCGCGGGCGTTGCGCTGCGCTTCGTCGAAGGCGGCGCGGCATGAGCGAGGCAGCCGCCTTTTGGCATTACTTCGCTCCCGACTATGCTTCGGCGCGCGAACGGTTCGTCGCCAGCGCCCAACGCGCTGGCGCGCAACTCGCGAGCTACCGGCATCCGCATGCAAGCGGCCCGGGCGGCATCGCGCTCAGCATCGACGTCGCGCGTCTCGGAGCGCAGCACGCGCCAAAGCAGCTTCTCGCTATCAGCGGCACGCACGGTCTTGAAGGCGCCGCGGGCTCGGCTGTGCAGATTGCGTGGCTTGAAAACGCGGCAGCCAGCCTGCCGCCCGATGTCGCCGTCACGCTCGTACACGGCCTCAACCCTTACGGTTTCGCGCACGCTTCGCGCACCACCGAAAACAACGTCGACCTGAATCGCAATTTCGTCGATCACGACGAGCCGCACCCGCACAATGCGCATTACGCAGCGCTGCACGAGTGGCTGATTCCGCCGCGCTGGGACCACGACACGCTCGCGGCCGCGAAGGCGGCAACCGACCGCTTTCGCGACACACACGGCGCCGACGCCCTCTTCAACACGCTCGCGAGCGGTCAGTACACACACGCTGACGGTCTGATCTACGGCGGCCGCGAACGCGAATGGTCGAACCTCACGCTGCAGCGCGTGGTCGAGGACCATCTGGCGCACGCACAGCGCGTGGCGTTCATCGACTGGCATACCGGCATTGGCGAATACGGCGAGCCGTTCTTTCTCTGCTTCAACGCGGAAGGCAGCGAACTTCAGCAGCGCGCCGCGCAATGGTGGGGCGCCGGGCGCGTGCTGGGTCAGCGCCCGCACGGTCTCGCGCGGCCCGACTATCGCGGGCTCGTGTTCCGCGGCGTCGAGCGGTTTCTCGCGGGACGGCCGATGGCCGGCGCCGTGGTCGAGTTCGGCACGCGCGGGCCGAATGTGAGCCTCGCGTCGCGGCTCGACCAGTGGCTGCGTTTTCGCGCCCCGCAAGCACCCGAACCCGAGCGCGACGCACAGCTGCGCGCCGATCTGCTCGATGCGTTCGTACCCGTTTCTTCGCTCTGGCGCGACAGCGTGATCCGGCATGGCCTCGCAATCACGGCGCAAACGCTAGACGGGCTCACTCGCTGGTAACCAATATTCATCGTACTTCGAAGTTATCCACGTTTTCGTCTCCATCATGAAAGCTATTGTTTTGCGCGAGCACGGCGGCCTCGACAAGCTGCGGCTCGAAACTGCGTTCCCCGATCCGGCGGCCGGTCCCGGTGATGTCGTGCTCCGCGTGAAAGCCGCTTCGTTGAACTACCACGACGTGTTCACACGCCGCGGCATGCCGGGCATCAATCTGCCCTTTCCCGTCATTATCGGGCTCGACGTGGCGGGCGAAATCGTCGCGGTCGGCGAAGGCGTGCGCGACTGGCGGCCAGGCGATCGCGTGCTCGTCGACCCCATCGATCGCGTGGACGGCGGCCTCGTCGGCGAGACCACGCACGGCGGTCTGGCCGAACTGTGCCGCGTGCCGGCGCATCAGCTGATCCGCTTGCCCGACGATGTGAGCTTCGACGAAGCGGCCGCATTGCCGGTCGCCTACGGCACCGCACTGCGCATGATGCGCCGCATCGGCCAGATCGAGGCCGGCGAGCGCGTGCTGATTCTCGGCGCGAGCGGCGGTGTAGGCGTGTGCGCGGTGCAGCTCGCGAAGCTCGCGGGCGCAGAAGTGATCGCTTGCGCGGGTTCGCCGGAAAAGGCACAGCGCCTGCGCGATCTCGGCGCGGATCACGTCATTCTGTACACCGAAGAAGACTTCATGCGGGCCGTACACGCGAAGTTCGGCAAGCCCGCGCGGCGACGCAACGCCGCGCAACGCGGCGGCGTGGACGTGGTCGTGAACTTCACCGGCGGCGACACCTGGACGCGTTCGCTGCGCTGCCTGCGTCTGGGCGGGCGCCTGCTCACCTGCGGGGCGACCGCGGGCTATGCCCCGCCTGAAGATATCCGTTACATCTGGACCTTCGAATTGCAGATTCGCGGCTCGAACGGCTGGGAGCGCGAAGACCTGCACGAACTGCTCGATCTCGTTCAGCGTCGCCAGTTGCGCGTGCTGATCGACCGGAAGTGGCCGCTGGAAGAAGGCGCGCAGGCACTGGCGACGCTCGAAAACCGCGAGGTGGTCGGCAAGGTGCTGGTGGCGTCATGAGCGAAGCGCGCGACATGCTCACGATCGAGCAGATCCAGCAGGCGTTCGACCGTTCACCCTACATCGCCTCGCTGCGCATGCGCGTGACCGGGGCCGACCACGAAGCGCAGGCGCTGCGCGTACACATACCGTTTCAGCCCGGTTTCGAGCGGGGCGCGGGCACGGGTCAATGGCATGGCGGCGCGCTCGCGGCGATCATCGATACGGTCGGCGACTTTGCGGTCGGCATGCTGGTCGGGCGCGGTCTGCCCACCATCAACTTTCGCGTCGACTATTTGCGGCCCGCCATCGAGACCGGCATCGAGGCCGTCGCCACCGTGCGGCGCCTCGGCCGCAGCGTGAGTGTGGCCGACGTCGAACTCTACAACGACAAAGGTGTGCTGCTCGCCATCGGCCGCGCCAGCTACGCCACCGCGTGAGACCACGACGGCTCGCGATCCCTCCAGAACCCACGCTACGCCGGCCCGTGCGGGTCGCCCCATTTCGTCATGAAGAAGAATCCGCCCTACTCCCGACGCTCCTTTCTTTCCTTGACCGCTCGCGGCGCGCTCGCAGCCGGTGCCGGCGTTAGCGGCATCGGCGGTCTCGCCACAGCGGGCCGCGCCATCGCGGCCACGCCCGCCCCGCAAACCGTCGCGCCCAGACGCGGCGGCGCGCTGGTGGCGAGCTGGGGCGGACTTGAACCCCAGGCGCTGTTCGTGCCCGGCGGCGGCGGCTCCAGCCCGCTGCAGACGTCCACGAAGATCCTCGAGCGCCTGCTCAAGCTCGACAGCACGCTTGCGTTCCAGCCGGTGCTCGCCACGAGTGTGAGCGCTTCGCCCGACTTCCAGACCTACACCATCAAGCTGCGCCCGAACGTGCGCTGGCACGACGGCCAGCCGTTCACGGCGGACGACGTCGTCTTCAATGTGCTCGAATACTGGAAGCCCATTTCCGCGGGCATCGCGCTCAAGACGCTGCAAAGCGCAAAGGCCCTCGATCCGCTCACGGTCGAACTGCGCTTCACGCGGCCCGTGCCCGACTTCTTCCTGAAATCGGTGCTGGCGGGTCAGTACCAGGTGCTGCTGCCGAAGCACCGCTATGCCGGCAAGGAAATCCTCACGAATCCGCTGAACAACGCGCCGGTCGGTACTGGCGCGTGGAAATACGGCGAGTGGGTGCGCGGCAGCCACGTCGAGTACCGGCGCAACGATCAATACTGGGGCGCGGGTCAGCCGTATCTCGACAAGCTGGTCGTCTCGTGGTGGGGCGACTCCGCCTCGCGCTCGGCAGCACTCGAAACCGGCGAGCTTGCACTCGCGTACTCGAACCCGGTGCCGGTGCGCGATATCGACCGGCTCGTGAAAACCGGCAAGGTGGTCGTCGATACCATGGGCTACGAAGATTCCGCGTGGACGGTCACGGTCGAGTTCAACCAGCGCCGCGCCAACGTGCAGCGCCGTGAAGTCCGCCAGGCGTTGCTGCATGCCATCGACCGCAAGTTCATCGTCGACACGATCTACTTCGGGCGCGGCCGTCCCGCCGTCTCGCCGATCTTTCACAGCAATCCGCTCTTCTTCACCGACGACGTGCCCCATTACCCCTTCGACCCGAAGCGCGCAGGCGCGCTGCTCGACGCGGCGGGGCTGCCGAACCGCGAGGGCGGCCGCTTCACCGTGAACCTGCTCGCGGCCGCGTGGTTCGAGGAGAACGCGAAGCTCGGCCAGTACCTGAAGCAGGCGTTCGAAGACGTTGGCGTGAAGGTGAGGCTCGATTCCGTGGACCGCGCGACCGCGCTCAAGCGCATCTACACCGACTACGACTACGACATCGCCATTTCGAACTTCACCGCGCCGCTCGAACCGGTGCCGGTAGTCACGCAATATTTCACGACCGATGGCATCGTGAAGGGCGGGGCGTTCCGTAACGCGACCGGCTATTCGAACCCGGCCATGGATGCGCTCGTCGACAAACTCAGCACCGAGACGAACCCCGACAAGCGCAAGCAGCTCGCGCACGACTTCGCGCGCCTCGCCTCGACCGAGGTGCCCATCGTGCCGCTCGTCGAAATGCAGTCGTTCACGCTCGCGCGAGCGAACGTGCGCGATTTCACCGCCAGCTCGAACGTGCAGGGCGACTCGCTCAACGCGGTCTGGCTGGCCGCGTGAGAGGGGCGCAGTCATGATCGCGCGCCTGATCGTACGCCGGCTGTTGCAGGCCGTTCCGCTGCTGCTGGGCGTCATCGTGCTCAACTTCTTCTTGATTCACTCGGTGCCGGGCAGCTTCCTCGACGTGATGACCGCCGACCAGCAGGTCACCGACCCCGCGCTGATCGAGCGTCTGCGCGTGCTTTACGGCATGGATCAACCGCTGTGGCAGCAACTGCTGCATTACATCGGCGCGGTCGCGCATCTCGATCTCGGCTACTCGTACCGGCACAACGAACCGGTGTTCGACGTGATCGTCGAGCACCTGCCCGCCACGCTCGTGCTGATGCTCTCCAGCATCGCGATCGCGGTGCTCGTCGGCGTGAGCGCCGGTGTAATCGCCGCGGTCAAGGTGAACACGTGGTGGGACACGCTCGTTTCCGCCGCGGCCGTGCTGTGTTTCGCGGCGCCGAGCTTTTGGCTCGGCATCATGCTCATCATCCTGTTTTCGGTGCGGCTCGAATGGTTTCCCGTGGGCGGGATGACCACCATCGGCGCCGACTATGGCGGCGGGCTCGCGGGCCAGTGGCATGCCGCGCTCGATGTCGCGCGCCACCTCGTGTTGCCGGCCACCACGCTGGGGCTCTTTTATGCCGCCACCTATGCGCGCGTGATGCGCGCGTCGATGCTCGAAGTGAGCCGCCTCGACTTCGTTCGAACCGCCTACGCCAAGGGCCTCACGCGCCTGCGCGTCGTGCTCTCCCATATGGTGCGCAACGCGCTGCTGCCCGTTCTCACGCTGCTCGGCATCCAGCTCGGCGCGGTGCTGGGCGGCAGCATCGTCGTCGAGGCCGTATTCAGCTGGCCGGGCATCGGCGGCGTGCTGTTCGACAGCGTGATGAGCCGAAACTACCCCGTCGTGCTGGGCATCCTCGTGCTCAGCTCGCTGCTCGTCGTGCTCGCCAATCTCGTGGTTGACCTGCTCTACGCGCGGCTCGATCCGCGCATTCGTACGGAGGCGCCATGACGACGCTCGATCCGCTCGCCGGCGCCGCGCCCGTTGCACGCGAGCCTTCGCCCGCGCGCGGCGGCGCATGGCGACAGTTCCTGCGCCATCGAGGCGCGGTGCTGGGCGCACTGCAGCTCGCGTTCACGGTGGCCATCGCCGTCGCGGCAGGCTGGCTCTATCCTGGCGACCCGCTGCGTATCGTCGGTGCGCCCGAGACCTGGCCCTTCCAGACGCGCGACTTTCCGCTCGGCACCGACGCACTCGGACGCGACATCGCGGCACTGCTCGCGCACGGTGCGCGCGCCACGCTGCTCGCGAGCCTTTGCGCCAGCCTCGTCGCAACGCTGATCGGCGTCGCGATCGGCCTCGCCGCCGCGTGGTACGGCGGCTGGATCGACGCCCTTCTCATGCGCACGACCGAGTTGTTCCAGATCGTACCCAACGTCGTGTTCGTGCTGACTATCGTCTCGATTCTCGGCCCGCGCCTGCAAAACACCGTGATCGCCGTGGCGCTCGTCTCGTGGCCGGCAATCGCCCGGCTCACGCGCGCGCAATGCCTGAGCTTCAAGAGCCGCGACTTCGTGGCGGCGTGCCGCACCGTCGGACTCAGCCCGTGGCGCATTGCGTTCGGCGAGATCCTGCCCAACGCACTGCCGCCCGTGCTCGTGATGGGCACGCTAGTCATAGCGGGCGCGATCCTCTATGAATCGGTCGTGTCGTTCCTCGGGCTCGGCGACCCGAACCTCGCGAGCTGGGGGCGCCAGATCGGCGAGGGGCGCACGCTCATCAGGTCCTCCTGGTACCTGTGCGCCGAGCCCGGCATGGCGATCATGCTCGTCGTGCTGGCGCTCAACCTGATCGGCGACGGCCTGAACGACGCGCTCAATCCCGTGTTCCGCAAGCGCTAGGCGCGCGGTCGCGTTTTTTCAAACTTATCAAGAAGGATTCCTGATCATGACACGATGGACCAATCTCGGCAGCCTGGTCGATCGCTCGCTCGATCTCGACAGCCCCGCCATTATCGATCTGCGTGACGCCTCGCGTCCCGTCACATGGACACACGCCCAGGTCGACCGTCTCGCGAACGGCGTGGCGGCCGCGCTCCTCGCGCGCGGGTTGCAGGCTGGCACGCATGTCGCCATTGCCTCGCTGAATCGGGCCGAATATCTGATCGCCTACTTCGGCATCATGCGGGCAGGACTCGTAGCGGTGCCGATCAACATCAAGCAGTCCCAGGAGAACCTGGACTACGTGCTGCAGGACGCCGAAGTGGCGCTAGCGTTCGTCGACGCGGACCGCCGCGAGGCGCTGGCCGCACGCGTACCCGTGATCGACTTCGACGACGCCGGGCCCGAAGGCTTCGCGGCGCGCATCGCGCCAGCCGACTTCGAAGCCGTCGCCGCGAACCCCGGCCAGGTCGCGCAGATGCTCTACACGTCGGGCTCGACGGGCAAGCCGAAGGGGGTGCCGCTCACGCACGCGGGCCAGTTGTGGGCGCTCGAGGCGACCTGGGTCAAGCCCGCCGCCCCTGGCGCGGAGCGCTATCTGCTCGCGCAGCCGCTCTTTCATATGAACGGGCTGTTCATGGCCAAGCGCGCCTTCTCGGTGAACGGCCTGCTCGTGATCCAGCCAGGCTTCGACGTGGCCGCCTACGTGGATGCGCTCGAACGCTACCGCATTACCGTGCTCGCCGCGGTCCCCACCATGTTCGCGCGCATCGTGAAGGATCCCGCGCACTACGCCGGCCGCGACTTTTCCGCGCTCGGGCGCGTCATGCTCGGCTCCGCGCCGATGAGCCTCGCGTTGTTCGAGCGCATCCAGGCGGTGTTCGCGCAGGCGCGCATCGTCCACGGCTACGGGACCACAGAAGCCGGGCCGAGCGTGTTCGGGCCGCATCCGCAAGGCTTGCCCACGCCCCCGCTTGCCCTCGGCTACCCGCTTTCGGCCGATGCGGTGCGTCTCGTGAACGGTCCGGATGAAAACGAAGGCGTGCTGCTCATGCGCAATCCCGCCGTGATGCACGGCTACCACCGGCTGCCGGAAAAGACCGCGCAAGTGCTCGACGACGGCTGGTACAACAGCGGCGACGTGATGCGCCGCGACGCGAACGGCTTCTTCTACTTCGTAGGCCGCGCCGACGACATGTTCGTCTGCGCGGGCGAGAACATCTATCCGGTCGAGGTCGAAAAACTGCTCGAGTCGCACCCCGAAGTGCGCCAGGCGAGCGTTGTGCCGCTGCCCGACGAGGAACGCGCCGCCGTGCCCGTGGCTTTCGTCGTGCGGCAGCCCGGCAGCGCGCTGTCGGCCGATGCGCTCAAGCAGCATGCGCTGGCGAACGGGCCAGCCTATCAGCACCCGCGCCGTATTGCGTTCGTCGCGGAACTGCCGTGGGCGGGCACGAACAAGGTCGATCGCCACGCGCTGCTGCAGCGCGCACGCGAGCTGGAAGCCGCCGGCGGCTGGAGTCGCGACAAGCTGGCCGCGCCGGGAGTCCTGGCATGAGCGCCGCCCAGAACGTCAACGCCGTGCCCGGGAGCCTCGCGGGCAAAGTCGCGCTCGTCACGGGCGCGAGCCGTGGCATCGGCCGTGCGATCGCGCTCGCGCTTGGCCGGCGTGGCGCGTTCGTCGCGGTGCATTTCGGCAGCGCGCATGAAAAGGCCGAGCAAGTCGCACGCGAAATCGCGGATGCAGGCGGCCAGGCCTTCGTGCTAGGCGCGGACCTCGCCAGCACCGATGGCGTGCGCGTGCTGCTCGACGGCCTGCGCGCCGCGCTGCGCGAGCGCGGCCTGCCCGAAGCCTTTGACATCCTCGTCAACAACGCCGGCGAGGGCTTGCGCGCACGCATTGCCGAGGTGCAGCCCGACGACTACGACCGCATCATGCAGGTCAACCTGAAAACGCCCTTCTTCCTGATCCAGCAGTCGTTGGCGTTGCTGCGCGACAGCGGGCGCATTGTCAACATCTCGTCGATGGGCACGCGCGCCGCCTATCCGCGCATGAGCGTCTATGCGCCCGCCAAGGCCGGGCTCGAAGCGCTGACGCTCGTGCTCGCCGCCGAACTCGGCAGCCGCGGCATCACCGTGAACGCCGTGCTGCCCGGCGCGACCGCGACGGACCTGAACCGCGACGCGAGCGACCCGGTCGCGAGCGTGGCCATCGCGCAAACCGTCGCGCTAGGCCGCGTGGGCCAGCCCGACGACGTTGCCGACATCGTCGCCTTTCTCGCAAGCCACGAGGGCCGCTGGGTCACGGGCCAGAAAATCGACGCAAGCGGCGGCCAGCGCCTCTAACCCAGGAAACGCGATGACTACGCTGCTCGAAGTACGCAACCTCACGGTCGACCTGCCCGCAGGCGCCGACCGGCCGCACGCGTTGCGCGACGTATCGCTCTCGCTCGACGAGGGCGAACTGCTGTGCATGGTCGGAGAAAGCGGCTCCGGCAAATCGATGACCGCCGGCGCCCTGCTGGGACTGTTACCGGAAGGCGTGCGCGTGACGGGCGGCAATCTGCTGTGGCGTGGCGATACCGATTTGCTGACACTGCCGCACGCGCAGTTGCGCCGCTGGCGCGGCAGCCGCATTGGCATGATCTTCCAGGAGCCGATGACAGCACTCAATCCGCTGCGCACGATCGGCGACCAGATTGCCGAAGTCTTTCGCACGCACACGCGCCTTGGCCGCGGCCAGATTCGCGCGCGCTCGCTGGAACTGCTCGACGCCGTGCAGATTCCCACACCGGAACACGCGCTGCGCCGCTACCCGCACGAGCTCTCCGGCGGCCAGCGTCAGCGCGCGATGATCGCCATGGCGCTCGCGCTCGAACCGGCGCTCTTGATCGCCGACGAACCGACCACGGCGCTCGACGTGACGACGCAAGCGCAAATCCTCCATCTGATTCGCGACCTGCAGCGCCGCAACGGCACCGCCGTGTTGTTCATCACGCACGACTTCGGCGTGGTGGCCGAAGTTGCCGATCGCATCGCGGTCATGCGGCATGGCGAAGTCGTCGAACAAGGCGCGGCCCGCGAAGTGCTGAACCGGCCGCGTCATACCTATACGCAGACGCTGATCGACGCAGTGCCACCGGCGCCTGCGGCAACTCGCGTCGACGCCGCGCCGCCCTTCACGCAAGGGGCCGCGCCGGCGTTGCTGAGCGTCGAAGGACTGTCGAAGACGTACCGCGCCCGCGGCCGGCGCGCGCAAGCCACCGCCGCCTTACGCGACGTCTCGTTCGAGGTGCAGCAAGGCGCGACGCTCGGCATCGTCGGCGAAAGCGGCTCGGGAAAATCGACGCTCGCGCGCGCCATCATGCAACTCGTCGCCCCCGACGCCGGCGCGATCCGCTACGGCGGCGACGACCTGGCCCGCCGCGCCCGCACCCGCGCGACGCGCGCGCACCGCCTCGGCATACAGATGGTGTTTCAGGACCCCTACGGTTCGCTGAACCCACGGCGGCGCGTGGGCGACATCGTCACGCAAGGGCCGATCGCGCGCGGCGTGGAGCCGGCGCGCGCCTATACCCGCGCGCGCGAACTGTTCGCGCTGGTCGGTCTCGCACCCGACGCGCTCACGCGCTTTCCTCATGAATTCTCCGGCGGACAGCGTCAGCGCATCGGGCTCGCGCGCGCGCTCGCACTCGAGCCGAAGCTGCTTGTCGCCGACGAGCCGGTATCGGCACTGGACGTTTCGGTGCAAGCGCAGGTGCTGAAGCTGCTCGCGCGACTGAAGGACGAACTCGGCCTGTCGATGCTGTTCATCACGCACGACCTGCGCGTGGCGGCGCAACTGTGCGACCGCGTCGCGGTCATGAAGGGCGGCAGCATCGTCGAGTACGGCGCGCCGGGCGAGATATTCTCCGCGCCGGCCCACCCCTATACGCGCACGCTGCTCGAATCGGTGCCGGGGCGGGACTGGAATCCGCCGCGGCGGCGCGAGGTCACGGCGCTTGCGCAAATCGGCTGACCGCGCGAGCGCACGTGGGCGCTCGCGCATTCACACCGAGCGCTCACCCGCGCTTGCCGCCGACCGCCTCCGGCCCCCGCCCCCTACGCCGTTGGCGGCCTGATTCGATTGCGAGCTGCGCCCGACTTCGAGCCGGTACTCGCGCACGAAACCCTCGGGCTTGAAGATCAGCGCGAGTATCAGCCCCAGTCCGACCAGCATGAGCCGCAACGCCGCGAGCTGGCTCGAAGACAACCATGTCACGTAGTCGTTCAGGAATCGCGTGCCCTCGAGCAGTAGCACTACCGTGAACGTGCTGAGCAGCATGCCGCGATTGCTGCCCCTGCCGCCGATGATCACGTTCATGAATGCGTAAGCGGTGAGAATGGGACCGAATTGCGTCGGGTCGATGTACTGGTAGTAAAAGGCATGCAGGCAGCCTGCCAACCCGATCGCGCCGCCGCCCAGCGCGAACAGGCGCAGCCGCAGCGCCAGCACGTTCTTGCCGAGCGTCGCGGCGACCAGCGGGTCGTCGCGGATCGCGCGGGCCGCACGCCCGAGCGGTGCGCGCGCAACGAGTTCGAATAGCACGAACACGCCCGCGAGCAACGCGAGCGTGAGGAGCAGAAGCGACGCGTCGCCCGCGACGGGCCGTGCGATGTTCGAGATGCCGAGGCTTCCGCGCGTGAGCCATTCCTCATGAACCACCACGAGCTTCAGACATTCCGCCGCACCGAGCGTGACGATGGCGAGATAGTCGTCGGACAGACGAATCGAGATGAGGCTGACACACGCGCTCGCCAACGCGGTAACGACGACGGCGCAGACCATCGCGAGCCACGGGTTGAGACCCGTCTTCGTGAGCTGTGCGCACACGTACGCCGCAAGCATGTAGAAACCGAAGAGCCCGAAGTTGACGAGACCCGTCAGGCCCCATTGCGCGTTCAGCCCGAGCGCTGCGATGCCCGCAATCGCGATCAGCATCATCAGAGAAAGAAAATACGGCGCCATGTCCTTGACCTATCGAGTAACGCGCGCCTGCCCAAACACGCCCCAGGGGCGTGCGAGCAGCAGCGCGGCGAGCACGGCAAAAGCGACCACGGTGCGGTAGTGCGACGCGATGACGAGCGTCGAGAGTTCGGATGCCACGCCCATGACGAGCGCGCCGAACACGGCGGCCATCGGCTTGTCGATGCCGCCGAGAATCGCCGCGGCGAACACCGGCAACAGGTAGTTCCAGCCCATTTGCGGATCGAGCGTGGCGTCGAGCCCGACGAGCAGGCCGCCGGCCGTGGCGAGCGCGCCGCTCACGAACCACATCGCGGCCACCGTCCGGTTGAGTGAGACGCCGCGCACCGCGGCAAGCGCCGCGTTGTCCGCGACCGCCCGCATCGCCCGTCCCAGACGCGAATAGCCGAACAGCGCCCACACGGCGACGAGACTGCCGAGACCAACTGCAGCGATCAGCCACTGCTCGTGATTCACACGCAAGCCGCCGAGCGCGTCGAGCGACGGGAACCGCGTCGGCCGCGCCGGCTCCACGTCGTAGCCCAGCGGCGTGCCGCCCGCCACGAAGCGCACTGCGTTTTCCATGACCAGCGCGACGCCCATGCTCGCGACCAGCAGCGTCACGCCGGAGCGGCCGCGCAACGGGCGATAGACCAGCCAGTCGATCACGACCGCGATCAGTCCGCCCAGCAGGATACCGGCCAGCGCCGCGAACGGGATTGGCCAGCCCAGCGCGACATTGAAGAAGTAGATCACGTAGGCCCCGAGCGTGAGCATTGCGCCGATCGCAAAGTTCGCGAAACGCAGAATGCTGAAGCTCAGCGCCAACGCCAGTGCGGGCAGTGCGACGAGCAGCCCGGAGACAAGACCATTGAAAAGGATCTGCAGCATGGTGCGAGGCAATCAGAGAGTCTCGGGCACGCCGGGCTGCGTGCCGAGGTAAAGACGATGCAGCCGGTCATCGGCGAGCAGTTCCTGCGCTGGCGCGAGCAGGCGAACCTGTCCCGCGACGAGCACGAGGCCGCGATCCGCTGCTGCGAGGCCGAGCTTCACGTTCTGTTCGATCATCAGCAGCGTGATGCCCGTCGCGCGAATGCGCGCGATCGATTCGAACAGAAGTGCCGCGTTGCGTGGCGAGAGGCCCGCCGAGGGCTCGTCCAGCACCAGCAGCGAAGGGGTCTGCATCAGCGCGGACGCGATCGCCACCATCTGGCGCTGCCCGCCGCTCAGCAAGCCGGCGCTCGCCGAAAGGCGGTCGCGGATCTCGGGAAAGAGTTGCAGAACGTAATCGAGCCGGTCGCGCCGTGCGGATATCTCCATGCGCGGATGCAGAAACTCCCAGCCGAGCCGCAGGTTGTCGCCAACGGTGAGATTGGCGAACACATTGCGCTCCTGCGGCACATACGCGAGCCCGAGACGCGATCGCGCGAGCGCATTCAACGCTTCGACAGGCTTGCCGCTCAGCGCGATCGATCCACGCGACAGCGGCAATAGCCCGACCACCGCCTTGAGCAGCGTCGATTTGCCCGAGCCGTTGGGCCCGACGACGGTGAGCGCGCCGCCCGCCTCCAGCTCGATATCGACGCCATGAAGAATGTCCTTGCCGGCGTATCCCGCATGCAGGCGCTGCAGTGACAGGGCCGCGCTCATGCCGGCGCTCCGAGCCAGGCTTCCTGCACGCGCGCATCGGCGGTGACGGCATCGAACGTGCCCTGGGTCAGCACACGGCCTTCCGCGAGCACATACACGTGATCGCACAGCGCCGCCATCAGTTCCATGTTGTGTTCGACGATGCCGAACGTCATGCCTTCATTGCGCAGATCCACAATGAACTCGCCGAGTTCGCCGATGAGCGCAGGATTGACGCCCGCGGCGGGTTCGTCGAGCAGCAGGATGGACGGTTCGAGCATCAGCGCGCGGCATAGCTCCAGCAGCTTCTTCTGACCGCCCGAGAGGACCCCCGCCGGTTCGTCGGCCAGGTGTGTCAGACGTACGCGCGCGAGCAGCGACAGCGCCTCTTCCGTGGCCAGCGCTTCGGCGCGCCGCACGCTGCGACGCGAGAACACTGCGCCCACGAGACTTTCGCCGCGCTGTGCGGGCGCGGCGAGCAACAGATTCTCGAGCACCGTGAGGCTATCCAGTTCGCGTGACAGCTGAAAGGTGCGTCCGATGCCCGCATGCGCGCGCGCATGGACCGCGAGCCGTGTGATGTCGCGGCCGCGCAGCATCACCGTGCCGCGCTGCGGTCGCAGCGTGCCCGCGAGCACATTGAAGAGACTCGACTTGCCCGCGCCGTTCGGCCCAACGAGCCCGGTGATCTGGCCGGCCCGCAAACCGAGCGATGCGCCGTCGAGGGCGTGCACGCCACCGAAAGCAACGCTGACATGCTCGGCGCTCAACGCGATGTCGTCGTTCATCCGAGCGTGTCGACCAGTTGATTCGCGCCGTTCTTGATGACGAAGTGCCCGTACTCGCGGTTGAGCTGATCGCCGGTCGGCGTGAAGCGGAAACTCGACCCCGCGCCGCTGTAGGCGATCGCCTGCTTCGCGCGCAGCGCCTTGAGGCCATCGACCGGATTCTCGACCGTTTTGGGATTCGGCCCCGTGCCGTTGACGACCGGCAAGATGAACTTCGCGAACACGGCGGGGTCGGCACTGCCCGCGCGTTCGATCGCGAGCGCCAGCACCGAAATCTCGTCCCACACGTTGGAAGGAAAGATTGCGAGCGTGTTCGCCGGAATGCTCGCCCGCTGCGCGAAGGTCTTGTACGCGGTCGAGCTTGCGCTCGGAATCGACTGAATGTGATGAATGCCCTCGGCCACGCTCTTGCCGACGTTCTTGATGAATGCGCCCTCCGCGTCCGCCGCCGACGAGTTCGCATAGATACGCGAGTCGCTGAAGCCGCTGCGATAGACTTCGCGCGTGATCGCCGAGAGGTCCGGCAGATAGCTCGGCAGGAACACGGCGTCGGGCTTCTTGCCGAACACCTTCTCCACTTCCGCGCGATACGAAGCCTGATCCGGGTTGTAATACACCACGTCGAGAATCTTCCCGCCACCCTTTTTGAAGGTATCGACGAACGGATTCACCATGCTCAGCGTGAACGGCGTTTGCAACGCGAGCACCGAAGCCGTATGCGCGCCGTCTTTCAGCGCGGCGCGCGCGAATGCCGCGCCCCAGTCGGTGCCGCGCGCCTGGAAGCGCCAGACGAGGCCCTTGTTGTCGCCTTGCGTGACTTCGTCGCCGGAGCCGGTCACGAACAGCGGCACGCCCTTTTCGATAGTGAGCGGCTTGATCGCCATCGCAACCGCGCTGCTCCACACCCCTGTGATCGCCACGACCTTCGAGACGTCGAGCAGCTTGCGTGCGGCGGCAACGCCCGCGGTCGGATTGCTTTCGTCGTCTTCGACGAGGATCTCGATCTTGCGGCCGCCCAGCACACCGCCGCCCTCAGTGTTGATGAAGTCCGCGGCCTTTTTCGCGGCGTTGACCATGCCTTCGCCATAGGCGCCGCCCGCGCCGGTAAGTGGCGCGAGCAGCCCGATGCGGACAGGACCACGGTCCTGTGAAAATGCGAGACGCGGAGCGGCAAGTGCGGCGAGCGCGGCACTCGCCACACCCAGGAAGGCACGGCGGTCGAAGGTGGAATCGGACATGACTAACGGTGAAAAGCGGTGAAAAGCGGTGAAAAGGAGCGGTTAAGCCGGATGCACGGCAGTCGGGTCTTCGCCGATCTGCAGCGCCTGGTTGAAGCGGTTGAAGAAGCCGCACAGCGCGATGCGCAAGGTCAGTTCGACGATCTGCGCCTCGCTGAAGTGCTCGCGCAGACGCTCGAACACCTGGTCGCGAATGCGCTGCGGCGCGTTGGTCACCGCGATCGCGTATTCCACCACCAGCTTGTCGACGGCATCCAGTTCCGGATGGTTCCGATACTCGAGCAACGAGCGCGCACCGGCCTCGCTCACGCCTTCGATCGCGAGACGCGGTGCGTGATTGCTCACACAGTACTCGCAGTCGTTCAGCAGCGAGACCACGACGATCGCCATTTCGATGTACCGGTACGGCACCGCATTTCGCGCTTTCAGTTCAAGCAGCATGCGCGGCAAATGCTCGACCGCGGGCGCGACGTGCGAAAGTACGGAGAACTGATCGGCGAAATGTGCGCCATTACCGGTGAATGCATCGAAGAGTTCACGCAGTCCGGCGGAAAAATTGGAAGGATTGGGTTCGCTGACGCGGGGCATAGGGGGTTCTACTGTTAAAGGAAGGGGATGAAGGGCTCGTACTCACTGCGCCGCGCCGGAATCGAAGCGAAAGCGCGCGCCTGCGTGTGGCGCTTCGAGATGCGCACCCTGTCCGAGCAGCTTCTCGCGCAGCGTGCCTTCTTCATAAGATGTTTTGTATGCGCCGCGCCGCTGCAGTTCGGGCACGAGGTAATCCACGACATCGTGGAACGTGCGCGGAGATTCGACCCACGCGAGATTGAAACCGTCGATGCCTGTTTCCTCCACCAGCGACTGCAGTTCGTCCGCGACCTGCGCGGCATCGCCGACGATCACGGCGCCGCGTCCGCCGATCGTCACGAACTCGACCGCGTCGCGCACCGTCCATTCGCGATCCGGATCGAGCTTGCTGAACGACGCGAGCGCGGACTGGCCCGCATCCGTATCGACATAGTGCAGCGTATCCTCGGGCTTGTAACGCGACAGATCGATTCCCGTCCAGCCTGAAAGCAGCGCCAGTGCGCCCTCGTAGCTCGCACGTTGCCGGTAGGCTTCGTAACGCGCCTGTGCCCGTTGCGCGGTTTCGTCGACGATGACAGTGCACATTGCAAACAGCAACGCGCTGTCGGACGCGCGTCCCGCTTCTCCGAGCGCCGCGCGGATCGCCTGGACCGATTTGCGAAGACCGTTGCGCGTGGGCGCGCCAACGAAGATGCATTCCGCGTGCTTCGCGGCAAACTGCGTGCCGCGTGTGGACCCGCCGGCCTGAAACAGCAGCGGCGTGCGCTGCGGCGACGGCTCGCACTGGAAAATGCCTTCGCTCTGGAAGTAACGGCCCTTGTGCACGATCGGGCGAACCTGTTGCGGGTCGGCGTAGATGCCTCGCGCCGCGTCCCGCTTCACGGCCCCGTCTGCCCAACTCCCCTCCCACAGCTTGTAGCAGACTTCCAGGAACTCGTCGGCGCGATCGTAGCGTTCGTCGTGCGCGCGCAGTTGCGTCTCGCCAAGACTGCGGGCACCGCTTTGCAGATACGACGTCACGATGTTCCAGGCTACGCGTCCTTTCGTCAGGTGATCGAGTGTCGTGAAACGTCGTGCAAGCAGGTAGGGAGCTTCATAGGCGACCGAGACGGTCACGCCAAAGCCGAGCGACTTCGTGGCGTGCGCCATCAGGGGAATGAGCGGAACGGGGTCGTTCATCGGCACCTGCGCGGCCGTGCGCACGGCGGCTGCAGGGCTTGCGCCGAAAACGTCGTAGATGCCGGTCACGTCGCCGAGGAAGAGCCCGTCGAAGAGTCCGCGCTCCAACACTTTCGCGAGGTCGACCCAGTAGTCGGTATCGAGGTAGCCGATTGAATTGTCGGCGGGGCCGGTCCACTGTCCGGGCGCAAGATGCCCGACACAATTCATCATGAAAGCGTTCAAGCGGATCTGGCGGGGCATGGCAGCAGGGAACGGCGTGTGAAACGGCTGATTGTATTGCTCGCTCATGGCCAGGTGAACGCTGCTCTTCTTATATCCTTATGGGGGCCTTCATCAAAAGCAGCACACGATTTCGAATATGGTCTTGAAGCATTGCGCAATGCGCTGTGCGAGCACGGCCATCGCGGACTCCATCTAGCCGATGGCAGGCGAACGCACGATCCGCACGGTGATTTCGGGCTTGAAGTCGCTCACCTGCACGACGGAAACCGGAATTGATTCGATGTTCGTATTATCGGCGGCCGATATGTAAATCTCGAATTGATATTGGCCGTAGTTCAAGGCGAAAACCATAATCGGCAATGAGCGGCTCTCGCCCCACACGCGCGCTCGCCCTGACGTGAAACGCGCGCTCTCAACCCCAACTGGACCGCTGCGGCTGCGAACGCTTGCGCCACACGGTGATACGCCTCGCGCCAGCGGCTGCATACAGGAGGTAACGTCTTGAGTACCACTGATCGGGCAGCTATGGCTCGGCGTGCTCGGTCAGGCCTCATAAGCCGCGCATTTTCGCGCAGCAAAGCGTTGCCGGCCGCTGTCCTTACGCCAACGAATTCCGTACAGCGATCCTGCACAACGATACCTGCAAAGGCTATCGGCAGCCCGACTAGTTCCCGCGTTGGCACGAACGCATTGCGGCGCGCGAGGCGCGCCGAATCCCGTTTCCACCACTGGAGGCACGATGAGTATCGACCGCAGGGCTTTCCTGCAACTTTCCGCGAGCCTGCTCGCGAGCGGAGCCGGCATGCCGCTCGCGGCGCGCGCACAGACGGCCGCCGCATCCCCCACGCCTGCAGCGGGCGGCACTCTCACCTACGCGGTCCAGCAGGAGCCCCCCGGCCTCGTCTCGCTGCTCGACACCAATACGGTGATCCGCAACATCAGCGCGAAAATTTCCGAAGGACTGCTGCGCTATGACGCACAGTTCCGTCCGCAGCCGCTGCTCGCGGTGCGCTGGTCGGTGAGCGACGACGGCCTGCGTTATACGTTTGCGCTGCGTCCCGACGTGCGCTGGCACGACGGCCAGCCGTTCACATCGAACGATGTGCGTTTTTCCGTACTCACGCAAAAGCGCCTCGGCCCGCGCGGGCGCATCACGCTGGCGAACGTCTCCCGCGTGGACACGCCCGACGCGCTGACAGCCATACTCGTGCTCGACAAGCCCACGCCGTATCTGCTCAAGGCGCTCGCTTCGGCCGAACTGCCGATCGTGCCGCAACACCGCTACGGCGAAGGCGATCCCGTGACGAACCCTAACGTGCTCGCGCCCGTCGGCACAGGTCCGTTCGTTTTCGACAAATGGGTGCGCGGCACGTACATCAGCCTCAAGCGCAACCCCGACTACTGGCGCAAGGGCGCGCCGCATCTCGACCACGTGGTGTATCGCATCACGCCCGATCAAGGCGCGATTTCGGCGGCGCTCGAAACGGGCGAAGTCGACGCCGCCACCAACGTCGCGCTCGCCGACTTGCCGCGGCTTGCGAGCCTGCCACATCTGCGCGTGGACGACAGCTATGACGCGTACCTCAACAATGCAGCGTTCCTCGAATTCAATCTCGACAATCCGGTGTTCGCGAACGCTGACGTGCGCCGCGCCATCGCGCATGCGGTCGATCGCAACTTCCTGCGCGATCACGTGTTCTACGGCCGTTCGCAGGTCGTCAATTCGCCGGTGCCGCCCGTGCTCGCCGACTACTACGACGACAGCACCTTCGCCTATCCGTACGACGTCGCAAAGGCCAATGCGCTGCTCGACGCCGCCGGTCAAAAACGTGGCGCGGACGGCCAGCGCTTCACGGTGAAGATCAACTACATCACGGGCAGCGATTTCCGGCGCAGCGCCGAATACCTGCGTGCGGCGCTGTCTCGCGTGGGCATCAGGGCGACGATTCTCGACGGCGATCTGCCCACGTATCTGCGCCGCGCTTATACCGCACGCGACTTCGATCTCAACATCAACGGGCTCGGGCGCCTCTACGACCCGACCGTGGGCGTGCAGCGCATCTATTGGGGCGACGGCGTGACGCATCCGCTCATCTGGATCAACGCGTCGCATTACCAGAATCAGGAGATCGACGCGCTCTTCAAGGCAGCGGCCGTCGAGCAGAACGACGCTCGGCGCGCGGCGAACTTCAAGCAGATCCAGCAGATCGTCGGCCGCGATTTGCCCGTGTTCCCGCTCGTGACCGTGCCCTCGGCGGTACAGGTTTACAACCGTCGCGTGCACAACCTCAACAACAGCATCGATCTCACGGCCGGAGACCTGTCCGACGCATGGATCGCACCGGCCTGAGCCGACCTGACCACAAGGAAAGCCACACCATGAGCACCACCAACCTGCACGACACCGACACCGACACTGCCAGCGTGCTCGATGCGCTCGCCTTCGCAAGCGCGAGCGAACAAGCCCGCGCGCTCTCCGAAGGCCGCGTGAGCGCACTCGAGTTGCTCGAACATAGCCTCGCGCGCATCGACCGCTTCGACGGCGTGATCAACGCGGTCGTCGTGCGCGACGACGAACGCGCCCGCGCCGACGCCCGTGCCGCGGACGCCGCGCTCGCACGCGGCGAGCGCAAGCCACTGCTCGGCGTACCCATCACCGTGAAGGAATCGTTCGATGCCGAAGGGCTCGTCACGACGGTCGGCAAGCCCGAACTGACTGAAAACCGCGCGCAGCGCGATTCAGCGGTGGTCGCCGCGTTGCGCGAGGCAGGCGCAGTCGTGATCGGCAAGACCAACGTGCCGCTCGGGCTCACCGATTTGCAGAGCTATAACGCGGTCTATGGCAACACCAGTAATCCGTGGGACCTTGCGCGTACGCCTGGCGGCTCATCGGGCGGCGGTGCGGCGGCCGTCGCGGCGGGCTATGTCGCGCTCGAAGTCGGCTCGGATATTGGCGGCTCCGTGCGTATTCCGGCGCATTTCACGGGTGTCTATGGGCACAAGGCGAGCTATGGCCTCATCGCCACGCGGGGCTCGGGCCTGCCGCCCGGCCGTCACGCACCACGCGATCTCGGCGTGGCCGGGCCGCTGGCGCGCTCCGCCGCCGATCTCGATCTCGCGCTCGGCCTGCTGCTCAACCGCGACCCGGAGTTGAACAAGGCTTGGCGCGTCACGCTGCCGCCGCCGCGCCACTCGCGGCTCGCCGAGTTTCGCGTGCTCGTGATCGATCGCTGGCCAGGCGTGGAGCCGAGCGCCTCGGAGCGGCTCGTTGTCGATCGAGTAGTCGAGCGCCTGAACGCGCAGCGCGTGAAATTCCAGCGCCCCGCCGATTTGCCCGATGGCCTGCTGCCCGATCTGCGCGCTTCGCACACGGTGTACCGGACGCTGCTCGGTTCATCGGCGGTGCAGCCGTTGCCCGACAAGACTGCGCAAGCGCGCCTCGCCGCCCTCGCGCACGACGACGACAGCCACGAAGCCGCCACGCTGCGCGCGCCTTCGATCTCGCATCGCGACTGGCTGGCCGCCAACGAGCGCCGTTTCGCGCTGCGCTCGCAATGGGAAGCGCTCTTCGAAGCGTTCGACGTGGTGGTCACGCCCGTCGCCCCCACGCCGGCTTTCCGCCACGATCACAGCGAACCCAAGGACCAGCGCGGGTTCGCCGTGACGTTCGCGGACGGCGTGCGTACGCTGCGTTTTAGCGACTTCTTCTACTGGGCCGGCTTGCCGGTGCTGCCGGGCCTGCCCGCGACGAGCTTCCCGCTGGGCCTGGACGACGACGGACTGCCGATCGGCGCACAGGCGGTCGGACCGTGGCTGGAAGATCGCACGCCGATCGCGTTCGCACGCCTGCTGGAAGATGCGTATGGCGGCTTCCAGGCGCCGCCGGGCTATGGCTCGGGCGAATGAGCGGCACGACTGCACGTCGCGCCGAGTGGCGGACACGCCGGCCGCGCGCTCAGGAGGCGGTCTGCGCCGCGAGCGGGCCGCCCAGGTAAGCGTCACGAATGCGCTCGTCGGCGAGCAGCGCGCCAGCCTCGCCCGAGAGCACCACACGCCCGGTTTGCAGCACGTAGCCGCGATGCGCGATCTGCAACGCGAGGCTCGCGTTCTGCTCGACCATGAAGAACGTCACGCCCTGAGCGTTGACCGTGCGGATCAGGTCGAGCACCTTGTCGACGTAAAGCGGCGACAGTCCCATCGTCGGCTCGTCCATGCACACGAGCCTCGGTCGGCTCATCAACGCGCGCGCCATCGCCAGCATCTGCTGCTCGCCGCCGGAGAGCGTGCCCGCGCGCTGGCTGAGCCGCTCCTTCACACGTGGGAACAACGTCAGCATGCGTTCGTAGTCCTCGGCAATGCCTTCGCGGTCGCGCCGCGTGAAGGCGCCCATCAGCAGATTCTCGCGCACGCTCATGTCACCGAACAGCCGCCGCGCCTCCGGCACGGAGGCGATCCCGCGGCGCACGATCTGTGCGGTGCTGAGCCCGTCGAGCGGCGCGCCGTCGAAGTTCACCGTGCCCGCGCGCGGCTTGTGCAGGCCGAGAATCACCTTCATGGTCGTCGATTTGCCACTCGCGTTGCCGCCTAGCAGGCAGACGATCTCCCCGCGCGGCACCTCGACAGTCACGCCGAAATGGACCTGACTCTGGCCGTAGAACGTGTCGATGCGCTCGAGTTTCAGAAGCGGCGTGGTCATGGCGCGGCGTTCGCGTGAAGCGTCGTTGAAAAGTGGAATGACGTGCGCCTCGCTCATAGGCCCACCGCACGCGATAGATCGTCGGCGCCGACATGGCGATGACCGAGATAGGCTTCGATCACTGCCGGATCATGACGCACCTCGTGCGGCGCGCCCGCTGCGATGACGCGGCCCTCGTCGAGCACGAGCACGCGGTCGGACAGCGTCATCACGAGTTCGAGTTTGTGCTCGATGAGCAGAATGGTCAGCCCTTCGCGCTTGAGATCGAGCAGCAGCGCGAGCATCTCGGCCGTTTCGGATTCGTTCATGCCGGCGGTCGGTTCATCGAGCAGCAGAATGCGTGGACCGAGCATCAACGCGCGCGCGATCTCCACGCGCCGCCGGTTCGCATAGGAGAGGCTATGCGCGGGCTGATCGACGCGCGGCGCGAGACGCTCGCCAAAGCGCGCGATCACGGCGTGCGCTTCGGCGCGCAGCGCCGCCTCCTCTCGCCTCACTGCGGGCGGCTGGAACAACGCGCGCAGCAATTCCACCACTGCCCCGGCAACCGGCAAGCCTTTGCGCGCGGCGTCAAGGCGTGCATGCGCGCCCATCAGGACGTTGTCGAGCACGCTCAGGTTGCCAAATACGCGGCCGTGCTGGAACGTGCGCGCGAGGCCGCGCGCGGCAAGCTGCTCGGGCGCATAGCCCGTTACATCCTCGCCTTCGAAGCGGATCACGCCTTCGTTGGGCATGTCGGCGCCCGCGAGCAGGTTGAAGAGCGTGGACTTGCCCGCGCCGTTGGGGCCAATCACGCTCACGCATTCGCCTCGCGCAATGGAAAGGCTCACGCCCGCAACCGCGGTCAGTCCGTCGAACCGGCGCGTGACATTACGCACGTCGAAGAGGATTTCGGCTTGCGCCGTGGAATGGATGGACATCGCAGATCCCCCTTCAGACCGAACCGAACAGACCCTGCGGCCTGAATCGCACGAGCAACAGAAGCACGACACCGTACACAAGCATTCGATACTCCGCCGCGAAGCGGAACAGCTCGGGCAGGCCAATGAGCGCCGTCGCGCCGATCAGTGCGCCCGCAACGTTTCCGAGTCCGCCCAGGATCACCATCGTCAGGCCGAGAATCGACACCTGCGAATCGAAAGTCTGGTAGTTGATATAGCTGTACAGGTGCGCGGCAATGCCGCCGCCTATCCCCGCCGCGAAGCCGCCCCACGCAAACGCAAGGGCTTTGTAGCGGTTCGGACGCACGCCGTACGCACGCGCGGCCACGTCGTCTTCGCGCACCGCGCGCCATGTGCGGCCCAGATGCGAACGCAGCAGCCGCAGTTGCAGCAGCGCGAGCACGATCAGAACGGTGAGCGTGAACCAGTAAACCTGGCGCGCGCCTTCGAGCGTCCAGCCGAAAAGCGAGAGCGGCGCGATCCCCGACACCCCGCTCGGGCCGCGCGTGAGACTGTCCCAATTGAGCACGATCAGTCCCACGATTTCGCCAATGCCGAGCGTTGCGATCGAAACGTAGTGGCCGCGAAGGCGGAACGACGGATAGACCAGCAGCGTGCCGAGCGCCGCCGTCAGCAATCCTGCCAGCACAATGGTCAACGCGGGCGTCCATCCGAAATGGGCGCTGAGCAGCGCCGAGGCATAGGCGCCGATCAACAGCAGCGCCGCGTGGCCCAGCGAGATCTGCCCCACGGTGCCCGCCACGAGCGTGAGACTCAGCGCGAGCAGGCCATAAATCCATGCGTTCGTGAGCGTTTGCAGCACATACGGCGAAGCGACCACGAACGGCAGCGCGGCCGCGATCACGATCAGGGCGGCGATCGCGGGCCTCGGCACGCTCAGCGCCCGCCGATTCGAAACAAAGGTGCCCGTGAGCGGCTCCGGCGGCAAGCGCCGGTTTGCGCTGAACAAGCCGTTGGGACGCCACACCAGAAACGCCAGCAGCAGCACGAACGCAAACAGATCGCGATAGCTCGTGCCAAAGAGCGCCACGCCATAGCTCTCCACGAGCCCGAGAATGAGGCTGCCCGCGATCGCGCCCGGCACATTGCCGAGCCCGCCGATCAGCAGCGCCACGACGCCTTTGAGCGTGGCCTGGAAGCCCATCGCCGGGTCGATGCTGTTGTAGTACATGCCGACGAGCAGCCCGCTCAGTCCGCCGAGGCCGCACGCGATGGCGAACACCGCACGGTTGACCGCGTTGACGTCGACACCCATCTGCTGCGCGGCGTCGCGGTCCTGGGCCGTCGCTCGCACGGCCCAGCCAAGGCGGCTGAAGCGCAGGAAGGCGTAGAGCACGCCGGCTGCACCGATGCCGATCGCCGCGATCAGCACGTCAAGCGAGCCCAGCGTGGCCCCGCCGATCGCGAGCGTCCAGTTCGGCAGCGGCGACGGCACGGGACGCGGATCGGGCCCGAAGGCGAGCTGCGCGAGCTGATCGAGCACGAAGCTGATGCCGATGGTGGCGAGCAGCGGTGCGATGCGCGCGGCCCCTTGCAGCGGACGCAAACCGATGCGCTCGATCGCCATGCCGAGCAGCGCGCATCCCGCCACGGTGGCAATGAGCGCGAGCGGCAACGGCAGGCCGAGCCGCGTGAGACACAGCCAGCCGATGAACGCGCCGACCATATACACGGAACCGTGCGCGAAGTTGATGAGGTGCGAGACGCCGAAGATCAGCGCCAGCCCAACCGCCAGCAACGCATAGATGTTGCCGACGATCAGGCCGTTGAGGGTGTAGTCAAGCCATGCGCTCATGGTCGCGGAGGTTCCGTATGGGAAGTGCGAAAAACACGGCGCCTACTGCGCGCGCAGCGCGCTCGCGCCGTCCCAGCGCGCGAACTTGCCGTCCTTGACGACGAGATCCTGATTCTTCGCGCCCGCCACGCGGCGCGTTTGCGGGTCGAAGCGAAAGCGCCCGAAGATCACGCTCGGCACATCGTCGATTTGCGCGAGGCCGTCATGCACAGCGGCGCGCGTCGCGCCGTAGCGGCGCAACAATTCACCCGCGAGGATCATCGCGTCGTAGGCGCGCGCGGCGAACGTGTCGGGATCGGCGCCGTACTTCGCGCGATAACGCTGCACGAAGCTCTGCACCTCGGGGCGCGGATCGCCGGGAAAGAAGTTCGACTCGGTATAGACGCCGTTTACGGTGTTCCCGCCGAGTTCGAGAAACTTCGGCGAATACACCGATCCGACGGCGGCAATGGGCAGCGTGACACCCGCGGTGCGCGCCTGGCGCACGATCTGCGCGCCGTCCGAGTAGTAGGAGATCAGCACGATCGAATCGGGGTTGGCGCTGCGCACGCGGGTGAGTGTTGCGCGGAAATCCTTTTCGTCGGGCGGGTAACCTTCGGCGGCCACGATCTGCGCGCCGTGTGCACGCGCGGCCTTCGCAAAGATGTCCTCGCTGGTGCGGCCCCAATCGCTATTCAGATAAAGCACGGCGATCTTCCTGAAACCAAGGCCGCCGGTTACGTATTTCGCGAGCATCGGCTGCTCCTCCGCCTGGCTGATCGCCGTGCTCCACATATAGTCGCCGCCCTTGGTGAAGTCGGGATGCGAGTTCGTGAAGCCGAACTGCACGAGCCCCGCGCGCTGATAGACGGGCGAAGCCGCCATCGAAGCGCCGCTCGAGAGGTCGCCCAGTTCCAGCAGGATGCGGCTGTCGCCCGCGAACTTCTGTGCGATGGCCACGGCCTGGCGTGGGTCGCTGCGGCTGTCTTCGAAGTCGTATTGCAGCGGGTGGCCATGAATGCCGCCGCTGCCGTTGATCTGATCGAGCGCGAGGTCGAAGCCGCGTTTCCACTGCTCGCCGTACTGGGCGTCCTGACCCGTGAGCGGTCCGCTCACGCCTACCCAGTATGGGTCGGCGGCGTGCGCCGCGCACGGCAGCGCAAGCGCGCCGAAGCACGCCAGCGCGCGCAGCCACCTGAATGACGCCAATGCGCCGCCCTCTTTGCCTACCCCGTTTGCCATGCTCTGTTCCCGTACAACGGATTGATGTGCCGAGATCTAATCACGCGGCAAAGAGGCGGACCAACCAAGTTTCGTGTCAAAGCTTTTAAGCGCGGCTGTGAAATGCTTATTCGCATTGCTGAAATGCGCTTTACGCCTGTTGAACGACGCGCCCGGCGCACTTCGCGAAGCGGAACCGGGCTCTTGCGAGCCGCATATCGATAGTTGAATCGCTTTGTTGTGCAGACGGTGGGCACGTTGGAGACTCGACAGGAAATCGCTTTCCATTCACGTGAACTCAACGAATCCACAAAGGAAGCACAGCCATGACAACATCATTTCGTGAGGCAAGACGCAAGCTGCTCGCCCGCCTCGCGGTAGCGCTCGTGCTCGCGCCAGGCGGCGCAGGCTTTCTCGCGTTTGGCACAAACGCGCAAGCCGCGGCTGCGACGGGCGAACCCGTCTGGTTCGGGGTGAGCGGTCCGCTCACGGGCCCGAACGCGCAGTACGGCGCCCAATGGCAAGCGGGCTTCGATCTCGCGCTCGACCAGATCAACGCGCAAGGCGGCATCAACGGTCATCCGCTGCGCTACGTGTTCGAGGACAGCCAGAGCGACCCGCGCCAGGCCGTCACCATCGCGCAGAAGTTCGTCTCCGATCCTCGCATCCTGATCGAGCTTGGCGATTTTTCGAGCCCGGCTTCCATGGCGGCCTCGCCGATCTATCAGCGCGCGGGCCTCGTGCAGCTCGGCTTCACGAACTCGCACCCTGACTTCACCAAGGGCGGCGACTATATCTGGAGCCCATCGGTCAGCCAGGCCGACGCGCAGCCGCTCATCGCCGACCTCGCCGTGAAGCAGGGCTTCAAGCGCGTGGCAGTGCTCTATCAGAACACCGACTGGGGGCGCGCCAGCAAGGACGTGTTCGTGAAGGCCGCCGACGCACGCGGTGCGCAGGTCATTGCCGCCGAAGGCTATCAGCCCACTGACAAGGACTTTCGCGCAACGCTCATTCGCGTGCGGGACACGCACCCGGATGCCCTCGTGCTGATCGCTTATTACGCCGATGGCGCGCAGATCGTGCGCCAGGCGCGCGAAAGCGGGATCGGCCTGCCGGTGGTCGCGGCGGGCTCCGTCTATTCACCGAAATTTCTCGAGCTGGGCGGCGACGCCGTGAACGGGGTGACAACGAACACGAGCTTCTTTCCCGGCGACCCGCGCCCCGAGGTTCAGCGCTTCGTGCAGGGCTTCAAGGCAAAATATCATCGGGACCCCGACGCGTTCAACGCCTACGCGTACGACGCGGCCATCATCGCCGCCTATGCGCTGCGCGCGGGCGGCACGACACGCCAGGGCGTGCACGACGCGCTACCGAAGCTGCACGACGTGCCGAGCGTGGTATTCGGCAAGGCGACCTTCGATCCGCATACGCGCCGTATCGACGGCGTGAAAAGCATCGACCTCGTGGTGCGCGAGCATCAATGGGCGTTGTTGCCCGTGCAGCAGACCGTTGCCGTCAGGCAGTAACAAAAAAGGGCGGCGCGTGGATGCATGCCGTGCGCCGCTTTGGCATCCAGCCGTCAGGACAGCCTCGGGCCGCCCGGGGCCGAGGTGAAAAGCCTGCGAAATTGGGCGGCACCCGAACGCGGCCCAATGTGACGTCCAGCGCAATGCGCCGATCCGGCGTATCGTTGGTGCTCCCTGTTTCCCGATGACGCCCTCGGCGCTCCACCATGAAACGTCAACGACAACTGCATCTCGGTGCCTTCATGCGCCCAGTCAGCCTGCATACCGGCGCGTGGCGTCATCCGGACGCGTGGCCGGACGCCAACTTCAACCTGACGCACCTGAGGCGCTGCATCCAGACGCTCGAACGCGCTCGCTTCGACGCATTCTTCATGGCCGATCATCTTGCAGTCCTGAACATGCCGATCGAGTCGCTCAAGCGCAGCCACACGGTGACGTCGTTCGAGCCGCTCACGCTGCTGTCCGCGCTCGCCATGGTTACCGAGCGCATCGGCCTCGTCGCGACCGCTTCGACGACGTTCGAGGCGCCCTATCACGTCGCGCGCCGATTTGCCTCGCTCGATCACTTGAGCGGCGGGCGCGCCGGATGGAATCTCGTGACCACTTCGAATCCGGACGCCGCCCTGAATTTCGGCCTCGACGAGCACGTGGAGCACGATGCCCGCTATCATCGCGCGCGCGAATTCTTCGACGTCGTCACGGGCCTATGGGACAGCTGGGCTGACGACGCGTTCGTGCGCGATGCCGAAAGTGGCCTGTATTTTGACCCGCAAAAGCTCCACGTCCTCGGCCACAAGGGCGAACATTTTTCCGTGCGCGGCCCGCTGAATATCGCGCGCCCGGTGCAGGGCTGGCCCGTCGTCGTGCAGGCCGGTTCGTCGGAGGCCGGCCGCCAGCTGGCCGCCGAAACGGCCGAAGCCGTGTTCACGGCGCAGTCGTCGCTCGACGCCGCCAAGCGCTTCTATGCCGACGTCAAAGGACGACTCGATGCGCTCGGCAGGCAGCGTGATCACCTGAAGATTCTCCCCGGTGCGTTCGTCGTGGTAGGCGATTCGCTCGAGCAAGCGCGCGAGAAGCGCGAGCGCCTCGATTCGTTCGTGCATTACGACAGCGGTATCGCATCGCTGTCGATCGCACTGGGCCATGACGTTTCGGGCCTGGAGCCCGATGGGCCGCTGCCCGAAATTCCTGAGAGCAATGCGAGTCGCACGTCCCGGCAACGTGTGATCGAAATGGCCCAAACTGAAGGGCTGACGGTGCGCCAGCTTGCACAACGCGTTGGCGGCTACTCCGGCTTGCAGATGACCGGCACGCCGGAGATGATCGCCGACGAAATGGAGCAGTGGCTTGTAGAGGAAGGCTCGGACGGGTTCAACGTCATGTTTCCATACCTGCCGGACGGGCTCGACGATTTCGCGCAGAAGGTCGTGCCCGAATTGCAGAGGCGCGGCATTTTCAGGCGCGAATACGAAGGGACGACGCTGCGCGAACATCTGGGCCTCCCGCGTCCGGACAACCGATTTTTCCCGGTGCGCGAGGCGACCTGAGATTCGCCTGAGTGCCCCGTGTCCTGCCGATGCCGCGCGACCCGCAACCGGGCGCATCGCGTCTCGCCTGCACGGGCGGCCAGCCAGTGTGTGCACGGCGCGCTTGACCCCGACAAACCGGTACGCCAAAAGCGCCGATTGCGCAATAAAGTGTCCGGCGAGGTCGTCCCTCTCCTGTGCTCCTCTTCAGGCTGACGGTCTGGTCCAGGATCCGTGAGGCGTATTGCTCTGATGAGTGATATAAAGATTGCTTACCCTGCTTCGTTAAGAAACAACCATCGAGAAGACTTTCTCCCGAAAGCGACCTGACCGGACTTTGCGGTCAAGCACAAGCAGGACGAGATCTCTGCCCTGCCGGTACAGGGTACCCTCTTCCAGCCGCTGCATGCGCTCGAATGGCTTGCCGCTACCCATGCTCGTTTCGAGGAACAGCGGCCATTCGTCCAAGCCCAGACAAAGATCCCTGGCAGGAATCGAATACTTCAGGAAGGAACGTGTAGGTTCAACGTCCTCCCAGTGAATAGTTTTGGGTTTGCAGTTCATGATCAGTATTGCTCAGGGTGGTGTCCAAGGGCGGCCATCGCATGAAAGGCCGCGTAGACCGGGTCCATCGTGGGCGACTTTTTTGCAGTGTCCGTCGATTGTTGCATGCGTGGCGCCCGGTCTTTGACGGGTGCCAGGCCACGCTTGAAATGGCGTTCGCCACTTCGGCTGTCGCGCTGCGAAACATGCACGTCGCCGCTCAACACTAGTGCCCTAAGCACGTTTGTTAGTCGCCGGCCAGCTACACCCGAGGCTGCCGCCAACTGCGCGACGCTCTGTTGCGCTCCATCAGCTAGCACATCCAGCAATCGCGCTTCCAGCGTCCCGACAAATTGTTGTTCGGTCGTCATCGCCCCTCCGTCTTTCAAGTTGATAAATCAACTATAATTGAAATTGTAAGTAATTTGTATGCGTCGGTGAGTCGCCAATGGCCGTTTAAATCTGGGTGTGGGCCTTCGGAAAACGCTGACCATGCACCCGCAAACGTGGGGAGATACCGCGGGCAGTTGTACCCCCGTAGGCAAGCATTGGTGTAGTGCCAGTCTGCAAGGCTGTTCAGAGCCGAAATACGTCCGCCCAGCGACGCATGCTCAGAGTGGCTCGTCATCGCCCGGCATCGGGGCACGCGCGACATGGACGCGCGGCAACGGTCTGTCCGAGCCACGCACGGCGGCTAGCAGAGGGTGACGGGAGAAGGAGGTCGCGAGTGCGCGCCTGCCTGGATCCTTCTCTGTATTCGCGCGAGTTGAAAGTTGGGGAAGCCGCGCCCAAAACGCATCGACCTGATTTTCGTCTTTGGCCCAAGACGTTACGAGACGAATCACAGAACGAATCGACGCCGAGATCTAGCAGATGCTCAGCGCCGTCAGCAGTCCCTTCGTCCAGTCAGGATCTGATAAACGCGAGAAGGTCGGGGTTGAGGACGTCCGCGTGGGTGGTCAGCATGCCATGCGGGAAGCCAGGGTATGCCTTCAGCGTACCGTTCGCGAGCAGGTCGACCGCGCGCGGCACCGAACTGGCGAACGGGACGATTTGATCGTCTTCGCCGTGCATGACGAGGACCGGCACACGGATCTTCTTCAGATCTTCGGTGTAGTCCTCCAGCCAGGAGAAGACGGTCTCATAGTGGGCCTGGGCGCTGCCGGCCATGCCCTGGCGCCACCAGTTCGCAATCACTGCCTCAGACGGCTTGGCGCCCGGGCGGTTGAATCCGTAGAACGGCCCCTCCGGGACTGCCCGGTAAAACTCCGACCGGTTGCCCAGCACGCCCGACTTAACCGCTTCGAACCACTCTTGCGGCTGACCGCCGGGGTTCGCGTCGGTTTTCACCATGTTCGGCGTCAACGAGGCCACCAGCACTGCCTTGGCGACCCGCTCCTGGTGGCGGGCGACGTAGCGGGCCACCTCACCGCCGCCGGTGGAGTGGCCGATGTGGATCGCGTCGCGGATATCGAGTTGCTCGGTCAGTGCAGCGAGGTCGGCGACCCAGTGGTCCATGTCGTTGCCGGTGCCGACCTGGTCGGACCGACCGTGCCCGCGCCGGTCGTGGGCGATCACCCGGTAGCCGTGGTGCAGGAAAAACGTCATCTGGGCGTCCCAGTCGTCGGCCGACAGGGGCCAGCCATGGCTGAAGAGGATCGGCTGACCGGACCCCCAATCCTTGTAGAAGATTTCTACCCCATCCGGGGTAGTGATCGTAGGCATCGCTGGCACCTCCTCTCGTGGTTTGTCCTGTGGCATCTCGCGGGGTCCACACCGTAGAACACGCTCCTGGGTATGCCGCCAGAAGCGTAGTTAATTTGTCAGCATCGCTGTAGGGAGTTTCAGCGGCGGTACGTTGGATACCGCACATTCCGTCTGGATTTTTTCAGTCCACCCGATCCCTGACTTTCGCCCCACACCGACCGGCTGGTATCTCAGACGAATACGGCATCGCCGGCCGCCGGTTCGTGCAACGGTGGCAGCCATAGGCCCATGTGCAGCTAACGGCGAAATCGGCGAGCGCGCGATCGGCCAGGAGGAGCCATACAATCACGTCGTCGCTTGTTGCAAGACCCTTAAATCCGGATGTTCCACAGCCGATGCGCTCAGGTTTGATTTGCTTCCGCGGAACGTCGGTTTGAGTGTCCTGCCAATACCGCGGTCGTCTTGATGACTTCAGACACGGAGTTGCTTCCTGGCCGAATGCCTCGTTGAGGGCCCGCATCGACAAGCCCCGGGCGAAACCATCATCGCCCGGATGTGGACATGTCTACATAATCGCACTGGCACTGGGTTCGAGCTCGGAGTGGTTTTCCCCTGCACCGGGCCGGATCTTGAACCAGATCGAATACATCGCCGGCAGAAACACCAACGTCAGAATCGTGCCGGCGAACGTCCCTCCTATCAGCGTATAAGCCAACGTGCCCCAAAATACAGAATGGGTCAGCGGAATGAAGGCGAGCATCGCGGCTAGCGCGGTCAGGATCACAGGCCTGGAGCGCTGGAGGGTGGCCTCCACCACCGCATCGAACGGCGTCATGCCCTCGCGCGCGTTCTGCTCGATCTGGCCGATCAGGATGAGCGTATTGCGCATCAGGATGCCGGAGAGCGCAATGAGCCCCACCAGCGCATTGATCCCGAAGGGCTGGTCGAACAGCAGCAGTGTCGGCACAACGCCGATCAAACCCAGCGGACTGGTCGCGAACACCATCATGGTCGCGGCAATCGAGCGTGTCTGGAAAATGATGATGAGCAGCGTCAGCGCGATCATGATCGGGAACAGGGGTGCGAGCGCCTTCGTCGCCTTGTTAGCTTCCTCGATGGAACCCGCCTCCTCTATCCGGTAGCCTTCTGGCAGCTTCGCGACAACAGGCTGAAGCTGCGCGAGCATCGCGGTCGACACGTCGGGCGGTTGCAGCCCCTCCGCGATATCGCCACGCACAGTGATCGTCGGCGTCCGATCGCGGCGGCGAAGAATCGGCTCTTCCATGCGGATATCGACCTTGCCGACCTGCGAGAGCGGCACGCGCTGACCTGCCGCGCCGATCAGCGTAAATCCGTCGATGCGCTGTGGATCGAGCCGGATGTCGCCCGCCGATCTCGCGACGAGTTCCACCGAACGAATGTCCTCGCGCACGTGCGTGACGGGAATGCCGGTCAGCAGGAATTGCAGTTGTTGTGCGACGGAGCTCGACGTCAAGCCAAACGCACCGAGTCGATTCTGATCCAGCGTGAAATGCACCGTGGGAACGCGCGGCCCCCAGTCGGCGTTCACCGTTCGCATCATCGGGCTCGCGTTCAGGGTCCGTTCGACCTGCGCGGCGATCGTGCGCAAGGTCTGGGAATCCGGGCCCATGACCCTGAACGCAACGGGGTAAGGCGAGTAAGGGCCGAACACCAGTTGGGTAACGCGCACCTGAGCCCCTGGCACCAGGCCTTCGGCAATCACTTTGCGCAGACGGAATTTGAGCGCCTCCCGCTGCTTCTCGTCATTCGTGCGGATCACCATCTTCGCGAAGGATGAATCCGGCAACTCAGGCGACATCGCCAGATAGAAGCGCGGCGCCCCCTGCCCAATGTACGACGTCACGATCTTCGCTTCCGGCTGCTTCGCGAGCCAGGCCTCGACTTTCTCCGTCGCCGCGGAAGTTTGTTCGATCGACGTACCGTAAGGCATCTGCACTTCCACGAGTACTTCCGGGCGATCGGAGGTCGGGAAGAACTGCTTTTTCACGAGTCCCATGCCCATCACGGCAATCACGAACGAGCCCACCACGATCCCCGCGACCAGCCACTTTCGCCGGATCACGCGCCCCAGGAACCGGCGAAAACGCTGGTAGTTCGGCGTGTTGTAGATCGCGGCGTGGCCGCCTTCGATCACGGGAATGTCGGGCAACAGCTTGACGCCGAGATACGGCGTGAACACAACGGCCACGATCCATGAAGTCATCAAGGCGATGCCGACAATCCAGAACATGTTGCTCGTGTATTCGCCGGCCGTCGACCGCGCAAAGCCATTCGGCATGAAGCCGACGGCCGTGACCAGCGTGCCCGAGAGCATCGGCGCCGCCGTGTGGCTCCACGCATACGCCGATGCCTGAACGCGGCTATAGCCCTCCTCCATTTTCACGACCATCATCTCAATGGCGATGATCGCGTCGTCGACAAGCAGGCCCAGCGCGAGAATCAGTGAACCCAGTGTGATGCGGTCGAAGCTCTTGCCCGTTGCGGCCATGACGACGAACACGCCCGCGAGCGTCAGCGGCACCGCAGCCGACACCACAATGCCGACGCGCCACCCCATGCTCGCGAAGCTCACGACCATCACCACGAGCAGCGCAACGAAGAACTTGATCATGAACTCGTCGATCGCCGAATGAATATTGACGGCCTGATCGGTCACCTTCGTGAAACTCATCCCGAGCGGCAATCCGGCGTTGATCGACGCGACTTCCGTGTCGAGCGCCTGCCCCAGGCTGAGTCCGTTCCAGCCGTCCCGCATCACGACGCCAAGCAGTAGCGCCGGTTCGCCGTTATTGCGAATCTGGAAGCTAGCCGGGTCTTCGTAACCGCGCTCGACGCTCGCCACGTCCGAGAGCTTCAAGGTTCGGCCCTGAATGACGATGGGCGTGTCGCGGATGGTCTGCAGCTTGTCGAAAGCCCCTTCGACACGAATGAAAACCTGCGCGCCTTTGGTATCGATCGACCCCGCGGGCGTCAGCACGTTCTGGTTATTCAGGGCTGCGAAGATGTCCTGAGGCGTCACGCCGAGCGTCGCGAGGCGGTCGTGCGAAAACGAAACATAGATTCGTTCCGCCTGCTCGCCGATAATGTTCACCTTCTTGACGCCCGGCACATGAAGGAGCCGCTGGCGCAGTCCCTCTGCGTCGCGCACCAGCAATCGTTGCGGCTCGCCTTTCGCCTTGAGCGCAAACAGCGCGAACGTCACGTCGGAATACTCATCATTGACGAGCGGACCGATCACGCCGGGCGGCAGGCTGCCCGCTTCGTCGGAGAGTTTTTTGCGCGCCTGATAGAACTCCTCGGGAACGTCCGCGGGTGGCGTGCTATCGAGCAAGGTCACGGTGGTGAAAGCCAGCCCCGGACGCGTATAGGTCTCAGTACGGTCGTACCAGCGCAACTCCTGCATGCGCTTCTCGAGCGGCTCGGCCACCTGATCCTGCATTTCCTGCGCGGTAGCGCCCGGCCATGCTGTGATGACCGTCATCGACTTGACGGTGAATGGCGGGTCTTCGGCCCGCCCCAGTTTGAAGAAGGCAACGACGCCTGCGATGGAAATCAGAAGGATCAGAAACAGCGTGACCGAGCGCTCCCGCACCGCAAGCGCAGATAAATTGAAGCCGCTCATTGCGCGGCTCCTTGCCGGGAGACCGACGCCGTCGACACGGCATCGTGGGCGAGGCGCACGCGTTCTCCGTCGTGAATCAGCTGGGCGCCGAGCGCAACGACCTGGTCGCCTTCGTGAAGATCGCCGGTCACCGTTGCAGTGTCGTCGCTCAAGGCGGTGACACGAACCTTGTGCCAGCTCGCCCGCGCCTGCGATCTGTCGACGGTCCAGACGCCCGTGCCCGTGCCCGGGTCGAACAAGGCGCCGACCGGCACTTCCATCGCGGCCGGTCCCTGGCTGGCATCGCCGGCCAGATCGATGGTCACGGTCGCACCGAGCGGCGCATTCGACAGCGCGCCCTCGAGTACGTACCTTGCCTCGTAGGTCCGCGTCAGCCGGTCGGCCGAATCGGAGAGCTGACGCAAGGCGGCGGGCACCGGCTTCTTGTCCGCGCCATACAGCGTCGCCTCGGCAATCGAGCCCGGTGCGGGACGCAGCGTCTCGGGAAGCTGGACGACGGCCTCGCGGGGCCCGGCATGCGCGAGACGCACGACGATCTGCCCCGGCGCAACCACTTGACCCGGCTCTGCCAGCGTCTCTACCACCACGCCGTCGGCGTCCGCCACGAGAACGGCGTATCCGGACGCGTTGCTGGCGAGCGCCGCCTGCGCCTTCGCCGCGACGAGCTGCGCCCTCGCGGCATCGGCGGCCGCCTTGAGCTGCTCATAGGTCGACGCCGACACCGCGCCGGCCGCAACGAGATCCCGATAGCGCGCCTCGTCGGCGGCCGTCTGCGTGGCGCGTGCCTGTGCGGCATCCACGAGTTCCTGCTGCGAGCGGGCCTGCAATCCCAGATCAATCGGGTCGATGCGCATCAGCGGCTGGCCGCGCTTGACCGATTGGCCCACGTCGACCAGACGCTCAATGACCTTTCCCTGCACCCGGAAGCCGAGATCGCTCTGAACGCGAGCGCCCACGACGCCCGAAAACGACCGGCTTGCGCCCGACGCGCCGTGGACAGCGCTTGTCTGCACGAGCGGCGCCTCAGTACGCGGATCAGCGGCAGGCCGCTCGCCGCACGCCGCGAGGGCGAGCGAAACCAGGCTCAGTGCGCAGACAAAATGATGGTGCCGGAACATGAGGTCGCCCCTCGCAAAGAACAGGAGGCCTCATTTTGATTCCAGTGACCATATCAGTCAATAGTCACTATCAAATTTATGGAGCAAGACTTCTGAGTACCAGGCTCGCGAGCTGAACCGTTGCCTCGTCGGCAGCATCGAGGTTGTACTGGAGCAGCAAAGGATTGAAGTAAGGCTTCATCACCAGAAAGATCGCATTCACGGCCTCGTCCAGTGGCGTCTTGCGCTCGAATTCGCCGGTTTCGCGTCCGAGCCGCAGGATATCGGCAATGAGTTGCCGGATCTGTTCTTCATAGCCTGCGACAGAAGGCCAGGGCGAGCCGGCCGCCACGGCGGCGATATCGTAGAGCTTGCGATCCTGGAAGAAAAGCTGGCTTCCTGCTGCCAGCAAGGTCTTGAACATACGTCGAAATTTTTCCGTCGCGCTGTGCGCGTCGTCGACGTTTTCGCTGACGGCCGCAATCATGGCGGCGAGGCGATTGGCGCAGATGACTTCGCCGATCGCCTGTTTCGAGTCGAAAAATTTGTAGATATAGGCCTTCGAAAACCCGATTTCCTTCGCAAGGTCGGAGACCGTGGTCTTTTCATAGCCGTAGCGACTGAAGTATTCCGTTGCGGCTTCGACGATCTGGGCACGAACTTCGTGGTCTGAGGGGCCACGGGACGGGGAGGCGGTGGGAATGGGCTTGTTCATGTCTCAAGCTTAGCCCCTCACCCAGCAGTTGACAACTTGTGACCATATTGTATATTGGTCACACTTTCACCGCTTCCGATGTCGCTCCCGAGATGATCATGTCTTTGCGCCGTCCACTCGCTCTCCTGACTAGCGTCGCCGCCCTTTCGGCCTGCGCCGTGGGTCCCGACTACCATCGCCCGGATGCGCCGCTGGCGCAGCGCTATGCGACCCAGCCGCCGTCCGCCAGCGCTGCAAAGGCTCCGGCTGCCGATCTGTCAGCATGGTGGGAAGGCTTCAACGACCCGCTGCTTACGCACTATGTTTCTCTGGCGCTGGCCCAGAATCTGGACCTGGCCCAGGCCGTAGCGCAAATCGCTCAGGCGCGCGCGCGCCTCGGCACGGCCAACGCCGCGCTGCTTCCCTCTGCCTCGGTTTCGGCCTCGGCGGCGCGAGCCTACCAGTCGGTCGACACGCCGGTGGGCCAGTTGCTCAATGCCACGCCGGGTTACGAGCGCTGGGGCACCGAGTACGAAACCAACCTGGAGGCCGGTTGGGAGATCGACATTTTTGGCGGCCTGCGGCGCCAGCGTGAAGCCGCGCTCGCCGACTATTCGGCGACGCAGGCGGCGGCGGTCGCCACCCGGCTCGCCGTCGCGGCCCAGACTGCGGATATCTACGTCACGATACGCGGCCTCCAGGCGCGTCTGGATATCGCAAACCGGCAGGTGCAGACACAGCAGGCGCTGCTTGCGGACGTGCAACTCCTGTATTCGAAGGGTGCGGCCGCCGACTATCAGGTTCAGCAGGCGCAAGGCTCGCTCGACCAGGTTCAGGCCAGTGTGCCCGTCCTCGATGCGGCGCTGGATGCAGCGTCGAATTCCCTCGACGTGATGTTAGGTGCGCCGCCCGGCACGCACCGGGCCGAGTTGAACCCGCCGTCGTTGATCCCTGTTGCGCCCACGCTCGCAGATTTGGGCACGCCGGCCGAACTGCTGCAAAGACGTCCCGATCTGATCGCCGCAGAACGTCACCTCGCCGCCGCCAATGCGCGCATTGGCGCTGCGATCAGCGAGTACTACCCAACGATCTCGCTGAACGCCTTCCTCGGCAGCGCGACCGCGGCCGCGGCCGGCACGTTGTTCTCGGGCGGCGCCAGCCAGGCGGCCGGGCTCGTCGGGCTGCGCTGGCGCCTGTTCGATTTCGCGCGCATCAACGCCGATGTCAACGAGGCGAAAGGCGCCGACGAGCAAGCGCTCGCGGCTTATCGCCAGTCCGTCCTCCGAGCCACCGAGGACGTGGAAAATTCGCTTTCGTCATTGGTGAATCGCGAAGCACAAGCGGCCACGCTGACGCACGCGGAATCGTCCTTATCCAAGGCCAAGGACTCGTCGATGACCGCGTACCGGAGCGGCGCGGCGAGCTTCATCGATGTATTGCACGCCAACGAAACCCTGCTCCAGGCCGCCGACGCGCGCGCGCAAGCGCAAACGGAATCCGCGCATGCAGCGATCTCGACGTTCAAGGCGCTCGGCGGTGGCTGGGATCCGGTCTCGCTCCAGATTCCGCCGTCGCTGTCTTCGCGCTGACGAAGCCACCCGGTGGTGGAGCGCGCAACGAAAATCGATACGAGCCTTGCGACCATCGCTTCGGACTGCGGCTTTTTCGCTCAGAGCCAGTTTTCGCGGGTGTTCTCGCGCCTCGAAGGGTGCGGGCCGAAGCACCGGCGCCAACAGAAGCGATAGCGTCGTGTATGCGCAAGCGTCGTTATCGACGCTTGTACGTCCGCGCGATGCTCGCCGACACACAACGCGCCGGATTTCCCTCGCCTTCGCCATTCCCCTGCAACACGAGCGACGGCAACAGATGCGCGAAGACCGCCCGCGATTTGTCCATCGAATCGTTGTTTTATCCAAGATCGGTCTGGCACCCAACAGGTACGCTTTCTCCACATCGACGAGTCGATGCCTCCGCCCCTCATCGCCCGTTGATCGAGAGGCCACCGCAGCGCGGCAGTTTCGTCACTCGCCGCGCCCGCAGCAATAGCACGCTGATTTGCCCGTAAAGCCTCGCGCGTGCGCCAGCCTGGAACGCTACGGCGCTGCGCCGGTCCCGCACAACCTTCCTGGAGTCGTGGCATGACAAATCGCGATACGTCTACGCGTCTTGATCACGCAACGGGTGCGCCCGTTGTCGACAATCTGAACATCGAAACGGCCGGGCCGCGTGGTCCCGCGCTGCTGCAGGATATCTGGCTGATCGAAAAGCTCGCGCACTTCGACCGCGAGGTCATTCCTGAACGACGCATGCACGCCAAAGGATCAGGCGCCCACGGCGTATTCACCGTCACGCACGACATCACGCAGTACACCAGGGCGAAACTCTTTTCGGAAATTGGCAAGACCACGCCGGTATTCCTGCGCTTCTCGACCGTGGCCGGCGAGCGCGGCGCCGCCGACGCCGAGCGCGATATCCGGGGCTTCGCAGTGAAGTTCTACACGGAAGAAGGGAACTGGGACATTGTGGGCAATAACACGCCGGTGTTCTTTTTCCGTGACCCGCTGCGTTTTCCCGACCTCAACCATGCGATCAAGCGCGACCCGCGCACGGGACTGCGCAGCGCAAACAGCAACTGGGACTTCTGGACGCTTTTGCCGGAGGCGCTCCACCAGGTCACGATCGTCATGAGCGATCGAGGTATTCCGCGCAGCTATCGTCACATGCACGGATTCGGCAGCCATACGTTTAGTCTTATCGATGCCGACAATCGCCGGACGTGGGTAAAGTTTCACCTTCGTACGCAGCAAGGCATCGAAAATCTGACCGATAGCGAAGCCGAGCACCTTGTGGGCAAGGATCGCGAGACGCATGGCCGCGATCTTTATGAAAGCATAGAGCGCGGCGACTTTCCTCGTTGGACGCTCTTCATTCAGGTGATGAACGACGATGAGGCCAGGTCTCTGCCATTCAATCCGTTCGATCTCACCAAGGTCTGGCCGAAAGGCGATTTCCCCTTGATCGAGGTGGGCGTTCTCGAATTGAACCGCAACCCCGGCAACTTTTTCGCCGAGGTCGAACAGGCAGCCTTCTCGCCCGCGAACGTGGTCCCCGGGATCGGCTTCTCGCCCGACAAGATGCTCCAGGCGCGCCTCTTCTCCTATGGCGACACGCAACGGTATCGGCTCGGCGTGAACTTCAATCACATTCCCGTCAATGCGCCGAAGTGCCCCGTCCACAGCTACCACCGCGACGGCGCCATGCGCACCGACGACAACCTCGGCGGCACACCGTCTTACTACCCAAACAGTTCCGGCGAGTGGGAGGTGCGTCCCGAACTTCACGAACCGCCGCTGCGAATCGACGGCGACGCCGCCCATTGGGACCATCGCGTGGACGTGGATCATTTCGCGCAGCCCGGCGATCTGTTTCGTCTGATGAACGAGGCGCAGCAGCAGTTGCTGTTCGATAACACCGCTCGCCAGATGGCCTCCGTTCAGGCGCATATCCAGGAACGCCACATCCTCAATTGCTCGAAGGCCGACCCCGAGTACGGCGCGGGCGTTCGCGAGGCCCTCGCAAGACACAGGGCGATGACTGCAACGAAGTAGCAGACCATTCGCGCGCGGCGTCTGCCAGGACGTCAACGCGCGCTCACATCTCGATGGAGAAACGTCATGTCACAGTTCGTTCAGGATGTCTCCGTACCCGACAGTCAGCTCGCACGGGAAATTACCGAGTTCGTGCGCGACACGTCCAGCCCGCTGCTCTTTCATCATTCGAGCCGTGTGTATTTGTTCGGCGCACTGGAGGGCCTGCGCCGCGGCCTGAAATTCGACCCGGAACTGTTGTACGCGGGCGCCATGTTTCATGACGTGGGCCTGGCCGGTGCGTACAGCAGCGCCACCGAGCGATTCGAAGTCGACGGGGCCAATGCAGCCCGCGACTTTCTCTCGGCCCGGGGCATCACCGCGAGCGACATCGATCTCGTCTGGACGGCCATCGCATTGCACACCACGCCCGGTATTCCGCGCCATATGCACCCGATCGTCGCGCTGGTGACGGCCGGTGTCGAGATGGACGTGCTCGGACTCTCCTACCACGAGTATTCCCACGAGGAACGCGAAGCCGTGACGCACGCGCATCCGCGCCCGCCCCACTTCAAGGAGGCAATCATTCAGGCCTTTTACGACGGCATCAAACACAAACCGGAGACCACCTTCGGCAACGTGAAAGCCGACGTGATCGCCGACAAGGAGCCGCATTTCCATCGCGGCAATTTCTGCTCGGTGATTCGCAATTCGCCGTGGCCGGGCTAAAGAAAAAGTCCTGCGGGACGATACGCGGCGATTCGTGCTACGCCATGCGATTGGCACTTCGATATCGCGACGCCGCATCGGCCCGGGGTGGCAGAAAACATTGGCGATCGCATCGTACGCGACGCGACGTCGGCTTCTATCAGCGGATTCATTCACACTGAGGTGAAAATCATGAGCAAGCTTGCAGGGAAAGTGGCGGTTGTCACCGGCGCGTCGAAAGGGATCGGCGCGGCCATTGCGAAGTCGCTTGCGGCAGAGGGAGCGTCGGTTGTCGTGAACTACGCGAGCAGCAAGAGTGGCGCGGATGCCGTGGTGTCCGCCATCACCACGGCCGGAGGCAAGGCGATTTCCGTGGGCGGAGACGTATCGAAGGCCGCCGACGCAAAAGGCATCGTCGAGGCGGCAATCGAAACCTATGGCCGCCTCGACATCCTCGTCAACAATTCCGGCGTCTACGAATTCGCGCCTATCGACGCGTTCACGGAAGCGCAATACCGCAAACAGTTCGACATCAACGTGCTCGGTGTTTTGCTCACCACGCAGGCTGCCGTCAAGCATCTTGGCGAGGGCGCAAGCATCATCAACGTCAGTTCGGTCGTCTCGACGCTCACGCCCGCCACGACCGCCGTGTACAGCGGCACCAAGGGAGCGGTCGATTCCATCACCGGCGCGCTCGCACGCGAACTCGGGCCGCGCAAGATTCGCGTGAACACGATCAATCCAGGCGTGATCGTGACCGAAGGCGCACAGCTCGCCGGAGTGATCGGATCGGAGTTCGAAAGTTCGGCGGTCAGCCAGACGCCGCTCGGGCGCGTGGGCAGACCGGACGACGTGGCGTCGATCGCGGTTTTCCTCGCCTCCGACGATGCAAAGTGGTTGACGGGCGAACATATCATCGCCAGTGGCGGGATGCGATGAGGCAGGTTCGCGTAACTGCGCACGCATGGTCGTTCTCCTGGAATCCGCAAAACAAACGTCACGTTCGTTCTGGATTCCGCGGGTTTTAGTGTGTTGCCACGTCTAGTTGAAGTGTGACGACCGAGCGGCGCTGACACAAAATGAGCACGCGCGCGCTTAACGGTAACGCACACTCGCAGGTCACCTCCCTCCCGCCCGGTCAGTTATAGCAAGCCTGGCGGCGACTCCGGGCGCCGGCCGTCAGCCATTTCAGACGACGGCGCCCGGTTAGCGCAGCAGTAATAAAATTCGGTTAGATTAACGATTCCTTCTTTTCACCTGATACCCCGCAACGGCAGAGCCGTCGGCACGGTCCCTTCGCGAGCGAGATCGATGAACGAAAGAAGCCCTGTGGATCTGAACCCGCCGTCTCTGGAGGAGGCGCTCGCCAAGCGGTTCAACCTGCTGGAAGCGCCGACCGTGCGCGCAGGCATCGTTTCGCAAGGCCCCCCGATCTCTTTTTCGAGGCTGACAAACGACCGGCCGCAACCCGGACGCTCTCTGACGCCACAACCGGAAGAGGCATTCGTCTTTCAAATTCCGCTTATTGCGTGTCCGGATTCCGACGTACGTTGTTCAGGTGCAAGCGTCTACGGGTCGACATCCTGCGTACCGGGCTACAGCTATCTGCTTGATCTGCGCGCGGGGCCGACGCGCCGGCTCGACTTGCCATTCGACAATATCCGGCTCTATCTCTCGCAGAGCACGATCGAGGAGTTCGCCTGGCAAAAAGGGCGACGGCGCATCGGGGGTCTCATGCAACGGGAATTCGGCGCGAGCGACCCTGTCCTGTATCGCCTTTCACAAACACTGCAGGCTGTTCTGGAAAAATCGGACACGGCGAGTTCATTGTTTGTCGACTACATCGCCCTCGCCTTTTGCGAGCACGTGGTGATGCGATATGGCAACGCCAATAGATCGAACCGCCCTCGCCGCGCTGGACTCGCGCCGTGGCAGATGCGGCGAATCGAAGAATTTTTCGACGCTCACCTGCACGGCAATCCGTCCATTCTCGACCTCGCGCGCCAGTGCAACCTCTCCACGAGCTATTTCACCGATGCGTTCAAACAGACAACCGGGCTCACACCCCATCAGTGGCTGCTGAAGCACCGGATCGAACGAGCGAAATCCCAATTGCGCGAGACCGACGCGAGCCTTGCCACCATCGCGTCCAACTGCGGCTTTTTCGACCAGAGCCACTTCTCACGTGTGTTTTCGCGCCTTGAAGGGTGCGGGCCGAGGGAGTGGCGTCAGCACAATCGCAGACGCTAGGTTCACGCCAACATCGCCGTTGACAGCTTCGAAGCCGAACCCGTTCGACTTTTGCAGCAACCGCCCGTGGTTTGTCCAACGTATCGTCGCTTCGTCCAAGACCACCCCGGTTCCGGCAGGTACGCTGGGCATCCAGAACGCCGGTTTCAACAGGGCGAACTATTCGAAATCGCTGATTCGGCCCGATGGCCGTATTGCTCTGCCTGAAGTATCCCTTCCATTTTTATCAACAAGGAATACGTAATGAGCTATTTCAAGTCCACGGACGGCACCGAAATTTTCTACAAAGACTGGGGCACCGGCACCCCGATCGTCTTCTCCCACGGCTGGCCTCTCTGTGCCGACGCCTGGGATGCACAGATGCTGTTTTTCGGATCCAAAGGCTATCGCGTCATTGCGCATGATCGCCGCGGTCACGGCCGCTCCGGTCAGCCGTGGGAAGGCAACAACATGGATCATGTATGCCGACGACCTCGCAGCGTTATTAAATCATCTCGATCTAAAGGGAGCGGTCCTGGTCGGGCATTCGACCGGCGGCGGCGAGGTCGCCCATTACATTGGGCGTCATGGAACAGGGCGCGTCGCGAAGGCGGTGCTGATCGGAGCCGTTCCGCCCATCATGCTGAAGACTACGGAAAATCCCGGGGGTCTGCCGATGGACGTATTCGATGGACTTCGTGCCGGAGTCGTCAACAATCGCTCGCAGCTCTACAAGGATCTGGCCGTCCCCTTCTACAACTTTAATCGTTCGGGTGCGCAAGTGTCACAGGGGACGATTGATGCCTTCCAGGTTCAAGGGTTGATGGGCTCGATCAAAGGACAATTCGATTGCATTCGTGAATTCTCCGAAGTCGACTATACGGAGGATTTGAAAAAAATCGACGTCCCCCTCCTTATTCTGCATGGCGACGACGATCAGATCGTCCCCATCGACACATCGGCGCGACGATCGGTCGAAATTGCCCCGAATGCAAGACTCAAGGTTTACCCCGGCGGTTCGCACGGCATGGCCACGATAAACGCGAACGCAGTCAACCTGGATCTTCTCGAGTTCCTGGAAAACTGAACAGTTTGTCTGCGATGGTGTGCCTGTATAGCGATCCATACAGGCCTCGCGCAACAAATTGCAGCCCCGCCGAGGCTCGCGGGCGAGACAGAGGAGACGTCGCGTGGATCGATCACTTGAACACGCCATCGAGATCATCGTTCAGACTCGTGCCGGTCAACAAAGGATGCCGGTCGTCCGGTCGTTTTTTGACGAGGCCACGTTCACCGCGAGCTATGTCGTCCATGATCCGATTTCGCTTGCGGCAGCGATCATCGACCCCGTGCTCGACTTCAACGCGCCAACCTGCCGATATTCATCGAAGTCCGCCGAGGCCATCGTTGCGTATATTGAATCCGAGGGCCTTTCGACTGAATGGCTGCTCGAGACCCATGCGCATGCGGATCACCTGTCCGCCGCGCCTTACCTGCAGGCTCGTGTCGGCGGCACGCTCGCAATCGGGCGTGCCATAACGACGGTGCAGCAAATCTTCGGCGACCTGTTCAACGCCGGGCCGGAGTTTGCGCGCGACGGCTCGCAGTTCGATCATCTATTCGATGACGGCGAGGAATTCATAATCGGCTCGATCGGGTGCAGGGTGCTTGACGCGCCTGGCCATACGCCAGCCGGTGTCGCCTACGTAATCGGTGATTCCGTATTCTGCGGCAATACGTTGTTCATGCCGGACTATGGGACTGCAAGAACCGACCTGCCCGGCGGAGACGCGCGGCAACTTTTCCGCTCCATCCGGCGCTTACTCTGCCTTCCCGACGAAGCGCGACTTTTCTTGAGTCACGACTACAAAGCACCCGGCCGCGACACCTATGCCTGGGAAACCACCATCGGGGCCGAACGCATCGCAAACGTACATGCTCGTGATGGGATCACAGAGGGCGAGTTCGTCGCGGCACGCACCGCACGAGATGCAACGCTGGCCTTGCCGAAGCTGATTCTTCAAGCGATGCAGGTGAATATGCGGGCCGGTGCACTTCCACCTGTGGAAAGCAACGGCAAGCGCTACCTCAGAATCCCGCTGAACACGATCTGATGCAGTCGGCTTCAGACAAGGAGAACGTCATGGACTACATCGACACCCTGATGCGCCGTAACGTCGAGTTTGCCGAAAAGAGCTTCAATCCTGACCTCCGGATGATGCCGACAAGCAAAACGTTAATCATTGGATGCGTAGACCCGCGCGTCGATCCCATGGATATATTCAAGCTCGCGCCCGGCGAGGCGGGGATCTTCCGCAACGTCGGCGGTCGAGTGAATCCTGCTGTATTTGAAACGCTCGGGATTCTTCGCACAGTAGCCGTTGCCGCAGGTGGGGACATTGGCCCCGACTGGAACCTCATCGTCTTGCACCATACCGACTGCGGCATTAAGCGGTGCTACTGTCATGAACCGCGGCGCCTGGCAGCATATATGGGTGTGGCGATAGATGAACTCGCAAGCCTGGAAATCAACGACCCGTATAAAGCTGTGGCGCTCGATGTGGCAGCCTTCCGGGCGAACACCGGTGCCTTCGGGGGGTACACGGTCTCGGGTCTGGTCTACGACGTTGAGACGGGCAACGTCGAGATTGTTGTTCCACCTTCTCGAACACGGTCAAACGCGGGCTAAACTCTCCGCGCAGAAAACAGGTTCGGCTTCGCGCTGCGCGTCTCGACGCCTTGTCGTCGTCTTCCCGAGCGGCAGGTGGTCGCTGGCAACCCAAGCGCAAGTGCATACTGAATCGGTGGCATCGGCAAGATGCCGCCGCCGGTTGCCAGGTCGCCACCGCGCACGCATGAAACCGCGCACGGACAGCCCGACGGCTTCGAGGCCACTCTGAACGCGCTCGAGCAGGTCGGCTCCGACGAGCCTTGATGGCCCGCACACTAGCGGAGGTCATCTGCTCTCCGGCTTGAAGCGTGACGTTACGGCTGATAAGACGAATCGACGATCGTCCACAGCGCAGCTTTCGGCTTCAGGTTCGCATCGAAGGGCAACGGCAGGTTGTTGCGCGGCACCGGCGTCGACGTCAGCCACGTATGCTTGTCCGAATAGCCCCAGAACGTCACCGCCTTGATGCTCGGCTCCTGCTCGAACAGAGCGAACACCGCACGATATCGCTCGGCTTGCGCACGCATGATGTCGTTCGGCACGGGATGGCCGAGGTCCGGCAGACATGCATGCGGATTGCTCCAGCATTCGCCCGGATCGTTATAGAGACTCACGTCGAGCTCGGTCACCTGGTTTTCGAGGCCGAGTGCGGCGACGTCGTCGAACGCCTGCTTGATGTTCGGCAGCGGTGGCCATTTCACGCTGATATGCATTTGATGCCCGACTCCGTCAATCGGCACGCCCCGCGCACGCAGATCGCGGATCACCGCGAGCAGCTTCGCGCGCTTGCGCGGATCGTCAGTGCTGTACTCGTTGATATAGAGCTTCACGTTCGGGTCCGCCGCGCGCGCCGCGCGCAAAGCGATCGCGATGTAGTCCTTACCGAGCGCGCGATACCACGGACTGTCTTCGCGATACACCTGATGCGGGTCGTCGCTGATCACTTCGTTGACCACGTCCCATGCATAGACCTTGCCGCGGAAGTGTGTGACGACGTCGGTTACATATCGATCGAGCCGCTTCGCCACGATGTCGTGATAGTGAGGGTCTTTTGGATCGCCAGCGAAGAACCAGGCCGGCGCTTCGGTCCAGTCGCCCGCCTTGAAGTGCCAAACGAGCGTATGGCCGCGCACCGCGATGCCGTGCGCCTGAGCAAACGCGACGATCTGGTCGGCCGGTTCGAAGTTGTACTGGCCTTCCGCAACGCCGATCGTGCCCGGCTTCATCTTGTTCTCGGCGGTGAGGCTCGAGAACTGTGCGGCAATGAGCGCCGCGTCGGCGGGACTGTCGATCGAATCGGGTTCGATCGCCGCGCCGACCTTGAAGTGCGCGGCCATCACACTGCGCAGTGGCGGCAACGCTTCAGCGGGCGCCGCGGCGAGCGGCGCCCCGTCGTGGGCCGCCACCGTCGGGTTGTTCGCGCAGCCCGCGGTCCATGCGAGCGCGCCAACGGCCACGGCTGCGCAGAGCATGCGCATCGAAGTCCTCGAAGGACGCATTGCTGGTCTCCTTGTGATGTGACGCTCGTCCGGGTGGTTTCTAACCACTTGCAACGTTATCGGTAACAACGCGAATGTTAGGCAGTGCCCCGCGGAGCAGCTATGAGGGATTTACCTGAGGTATGAACGAGGCGATGCAAGGTGAACGAGTGTCGAGTCGATCGTTCAAATCGAAGAACACAGTACAAAAACTCGCGTGAAATTCGGCCCCAAGGCGGAAAGCCATGATGTGGCTACTTTCGTCGAGGCGGCGCTACACACGGAGGTTCGATAAGGCAGAACTGGCCGCTCACGGCATTTCAATCACGTATCGAGAAGTCCGGGTTGCCCCATCGCGTCCAGTCTCGCACAGGAGCCAGTAAGCGTGACGGCATCGACTGATCGTTGTTAATCGCCAAAACCTTCTGCTCGGTTCAATCGCCCCGGAATTGCGTTGGTGATTTTCCGGTCCATCGCTTGAATGCGCGAGCGAAATTGCTGGTGCTGGTGAATCCAAGCAAGAAAGCAATTTCGGTTACGGAGCCGGTTCGCTGCTGGATGTAATTGCAGGCCAGTTCCCGGCGCGTGTCGTCCATGATCTGCAGGAAATGAGTGCCGCGCTGCGCTAACCGCACCTGCAAAGTCGCCGGGCTCACGCACAGCGCTTCGGCTACCTTCTCCCTGCTGCACTCGCCGGAAGGCAGCAATTCGATGATTTTCTGCGTGACACCGGTCACCACGTCGCTCTTGTCCAGGCGTGCCAGATATTGATTCGCGATATTGTCGTTGACTTGCGCCAATTCCGGGCAGGCTCCGCCGAGCGGCTGCATCAATTCATGTCTGTCGAAAGTCAGCGTCGTGGCCCGATTCGAAAAACTGATCGGCGCTCGCATCAAGGCACGGTACGGCTCGTCGCCCTCACGCGGCATTGCACGATGGAATGCCACGGACAGCGGGTTGAACCCCGGTTTGTACAACATGCGCATCGTTTGCACCAGGAAACCGACGAAGGCGTCTTCAGTCTCGCCACAAACCTCGATCCTGAAATCGGTGGCGCGCACGGCGACTGTGTCGCCTTCTTCAATGACAAGAACGGTCGCCGATTGCGACACCAGCCGGAAGTGCCGCTCCAGCCGGCGACAGAAGTCGAGCAGCGTGCTGCTGGCGGCGAGCGCGTAGCCAAGCGCATGCAAGTTGGAAATATGGATGTGCCGGGCGACCGAGAGGCCGAAATACGGATTGTTGGTGGCCTCCACGCAGGCACGGTATAGCCGGGTCAGGGTGGCAACCGGCAGCCGGACCATCGGGCCGTTCACCATCTGGGGTGGCACGCCGACGGAGCGAAAAATGCGCTCGCTGTCCATTCCGCTGGCTTGCAGAGTCTTGGCGATTGCCGAGCAGTAGCCCGCTATGGTCGTCGCTTCCTGCCTTGCGACGATGGAGGGTTGGCGGTCGGATTTCAAGGCGCGGCAATCTTGGCAGACGGTGGTGCGGTCGATTCTACACCGCCATTGAACGAGTCAAGGCGCGCTTGCGGCCGCCGCCCTTCGTCCGTGCCGGGACGACACCCCTCCTTCCACAGTCGCTTCTCACAGGCGCGTTCCACGCACGATCACTGTGGATCGCTTTGCGGAATGCACTTTTCGTTCCAAAGAGCCGCGCGGTCATCGCCCCCTGCCTAATATCACTTCCTGCTGCGGACAGGTTTGTGCCTCGCCGCCACGACAACATTCATGCATCTCCCGGAGACGTTATGACCGAAGAAACCTTGCTGTTTGAACCAACCGGTGCGGTTGCACGCTTGACGCTGAATCGCCCCAAGGCGATGAACGCGATGAATATGGCGCTGCTGGCCGAACTGGACCGCCGGCTGGCACAGATCGCCGCCGACGATGACATTCGCGTCCTGGTCTTGACCGGCGCCGGCCCCGCATTCTGCGCCGGCGCGGATTTGAAGGAAGTATTGGCCAGTCAGAACACAGAGGCCGGCGAAGCGGATTTCCTCGACCGCGCCGACGCAACGCTTGCGCGCCTGCGCAATTTCCCCAAGCCGGTGATCGCAGCACTCAACGGCGTAACCATGGCCGGGGGGCTGGAGATGGCCATGTGCGCCGACATCGTCATCGCTGCGCAAAGCGCTGCCATCGGGGACGCTCATGCCAACTTTGGCGTCTATCCCGGCGCCGGCGGTGCAGCGGTTTTGCCGCGCCTCATTCCTCAGAACGTCGCCATGTATCTGCTGTTCACCGGCAAGACGCTTTCGGCAGCCGAGATGAAGGCTTACGGCTTCGTATCCGAAGTCCATCCCGATGGCGAACTGGCCGATGCAGCGATGAAACTCGCCGGGCAGATTGCCGGAAAGAGCCCTGTCGTGTTGCGGCGCATGAAGCAAGTCGCGCGCGTGTCCGCAGACAAGAGCCGGGACGACGCGTTGCTGCATGAGCAAGTGATGTTGCGTCGCCATCTGCGCAGCTTTGACCTGCAGGAGGGCTTGCAGGCCTTCGCCGAAAAACGCGCACCGCAATTCCAGGGCCGTTGAGCCGCCCCACGCCTTCATCCTGCACTTCTCATCCCTCTTTCCGGAATGACATGAACGATATCTATGTTGCCGGTGTCGGCATGACCCCGTTCGGGCGCTTGCTCGAACGCAGCGTATACGACATGGTCGGTGAGGCCGTCACCCTGGCCTTGAAAGATGCCGGCGCAGAGGCTGCCGACATCGGCCAGGCATTCTATGCAACGCTGACCAACGGTCAGTTCCAGGGGCAGACCGCGATTCCTGGGCCCATCGCCACGCGCCGCATCGGCATCGAAGGCATTCCGGTGTTCACCGTTGAAAATGCCTGTGCCGCCGGCTCTTCCGCATTCAACCTGGCTGTGCAGGCGCTGCGGGCTGGAACCTGCGACGTAGCCCTCGCCGTCGGCGCGGAAAAAATGCACATCGCCGACAAGGCCAGGATGTTTGCCGCGTTCGATGGCGGCTGGGACGTCTCGACTGTCGATGACAACAAGAAGACGCTGCTGGCATTGGGCGAAGGCGTGGAGCCCCCGCCCGGCACGATGTCCGATCGTCCATACAGCGTGTTCATGGACGTCTATGCCGCCATCTGCCGCAATCATATGAAGCGATACGGCACCACGCAGCAGCAGATCGCCGCGGTCGCGGCCAAGAACCATCAGCACTCGGTGCATAACCCTCTGGCGCAATTCCAGCAGCCCATGACGATCGACGAGGTACTGGCTTCGCCGCCGATCACTTACCCGCTGACCACGGCCATGTGCTCGCCGATCAGCGACGGCGCCGCCGCCGCTCTCCTGTGCACCGCCACCGGCCTGAAGCGCCTGCGGGGCGCCTCCGGCCGCGCCGTGCGCGTGCTGGCCAGCGTGATTCAGACCGGCACGACGCGAAGTCTCGAGGAGCCGCAAAAAATCATCGCGCACCTCGCGGCGAAGAAGGCCTACGAACAGGCCGGCGTCGTGCCCGAGGACGTTGACGTTGCCGAAGTGCACGACGCCTCGGCTATCGGCGAAATCCTCAACGCCGAATCGCTGATGCTCGTGCCGTTCGGCGAAGGCGGCCCCGCGGCCGCGCGCGGCGACTTCACAGTCGGAGGACGCATCCCGATCAATCCGTCCGGCGGCCTCGAATCGAAAGGCCATCCGATCGGCGCTACCGGTCTAGGCCAGATTCACGAACTGGTGACGCAGTTGCGCGGCGAAGCTGGACAGCGTCAGGTTCGAGACGCACGCATCGCCATTCAGGAAAACGGCGGCGGCCTGTATGGCATCGAAGAGGCCGTAGTCGGCGTCAACATACTGGCGAAACAATAAGGATACCAAAATGGGACACGTATTTCGCACTGAAGAGCAACAGGCTGCCATCGATGGACTGAGGCGCTTTCTCGACGCCGAGATCGATCCGATCTTCAGCAAGCAATACCGCGACAAGTTCGTGCCGCGCGACAAGATGGCCGAAATCATGCGTCGGCTGACGGAATTCGGGCTGGTGTCGGGCATCGCGAGCGAAGCCAACGGCGGCATGGGCCTGGATTGGCTGACTTCGCTGATGCTGTTCGAGGAGGTGGCTACCACTTCGGCCGACCTGTCGGTGCCGGTGCTGATCAATTCGTTTGGCGTAGTGCTGCTCGAGAAGGTTGCCCCCCCGCACTTGCGTGAACGCTACCTGCCCGGCCTGTTGAGCGGAGACAGTTTCGTCTCGATGGGCATTTCGGAACCGGACGTCGGCTCGAACGTACTGGAGATCAGAACGCGGGCGCGCCGCGATGGCGATCATTTCATCATCAACGGCGAAAAGACCTGGATCAGTAATGGCGAGTACTCGGACTTCCTGATCTGCACTTGCCGTACTAGCGACGACCCGCGCAAGGGGCTCACCCACTTTCTGCTCGACCGCAAAGAACACCCCTACGAAGTCCGCGGCATCCATAAGATCGGCTTCAACAGCCAGTCGACCGCACAGATCTTCCTGACTGACGTGCGCGTGCCGGCCTCCAACATGATCGGCAACGAAGGCGAGGGACTGCGCAATACGCTCTCGCTGTTCGAACGGTCGCGCGTATTCGTCGCCGCCCAGGGACTGGGCATTGGCCGCCGCGCGCTCGAAGAAGCGATTCGTTATGCGAAGGATCGACGCCAGCACGGCAAGGTCATCGCGGGTCACCAGTTGATCGCGGCGATGCTGGCCGAAATGGCGACCAACGTCGACGCAGCGCGCCTGTTGACCTACCGCGCAGCGTCGATGATCGAAGCCGGCGTACCGGCCGAAATGGAAGCGGCAATGGCCAAGTATTTCGCCTGCGAGGCAGCCGTGAAAATCGCTCGCCAGGCCGTGCAGATCCACGGGGGTAATGGCGTCACGACCGAGTTCCTCGTCGAGAAGCTCGCGCGCGAGGCGATCGTCGCACCGATTCCGGAAGGCACGACGCAGATTCAGCAACTCATCATCGGCCGCGCCTTGACTGGCGTGCCAGCGTTCTAAGGCGCTCAGGCGCATTCAAAATCCACAGGACACGTCATGCGTATTGAAGGAAAAGTCATTGTCATTACCGGCGGCGCTTCGGGTCTCGGGCTCGCCACGGCTCGCTATCTGGTACAGGAAAAGGGCGCGCGCGTCGCCATCTTTGATCTGAACGCCGAGGCCGGCGCCAAGGCGCTCGAGGATGTCGGCGCCGACCAGGCGATGTTCGTGCAAACCGACGTCGCCAGCGAGGAATCGGTCCGGAACGCGGTCGCCGCTGTGACCGCCCGCTTCGGCACGGTTCACGTCTGCATCAATTGCGCGGCGTTGCCCACACCGTGCAAGGTGCTCGGCAGGGACGGCCAGGCCACGCCGCTGGCGAAGTTCGCACAAGTGACTGCGGTCAACGTCAACGGCGTGTTCAACGTCATGTCGAAATGCGCCGAGCAGATGGTCACGAACGAAGCAGAGGCCGGCGAGGAACGTGGCGTGATCATCAACATCTCTTCGGGTGCCGCCTACGAGGCACAGATCGGACAAGTCGCCTATGCCGCCTCCAAGGCGGCGCTGCTCGGCATGAACATGCCGGCTGCGCGGGAACTCGGTGACGTTGGCATCCGTGTCAACGCCATTGCGCCCGGCCTGTTCCTGACGCCCATGGTGCAGACACTCGACGAAAAGATCGTAGCCGCGCTGAAGACGCAGATCGAAGCCCCGAGGCGCCTGGGCGACATGCGCGAGTTCGCGCACTGCTGCGCTTTCATCATCGAGAACGCCTACCTCAACGCGCACACGATCCGCCTGGACGCAGCGTCACGCCTGCGCGCGCGCTAATCGCGCAGCACTGGTGACAGAACTGCCCTTCCTCTAAAAAGAGGGAGGGCAAAAGAACCAAGGAGACAAGTCCATGAAGATGAACTTTTGCCGCATCATGCGACTGATGACGCTGCGCTTTCGCGACCGGCAAGCGATTGTCAATGTGGAGCGCGGCCGCAGCTACAGTTACCACGACTACCATCTGCTGACCAACCGCATAGCCGATGTGCTGCGCAACACGCTCGGGGTCGGCAAAGGCGACAAGTTTCTGCTCATCCTGGACAACGACAACCTGAGCCTGATGTTGTTGCCAACCGTCCTCAAGCAGGAAGGCACGGTGGTCATGACCAACCTGCGCGACGCGCCGCAAGAACATGCGCGTCAGATCGAACTGGTCAAGCCGAAGGTCGTATTCATCGAAACGCGCCTGCTCGATGGCTACTACGCCATGTTGCGCGCGGCCGGCTGCGAGATCGTCGTCATGGACGACCCGGCGCCGGAACAGGCCTCGCGCCCCGGCGTGCGCGCGTTCTGGAGCCTGGTCGACACGGCCTCCGAACTCGACGCCAACGTCGAGCTGGACGACGACGAGCACATCTTCATGTTGCGCTTCACCGGCGGCACGACTGGCCAGGGCAAATGCGCGATGTACTCGATCGACAATCTGATGGCTTGCCGCGACGGCGGCTTCAGCAACCCGGATTTCGGCTTCGACTATCGCACACGCACGTTGCATGTGGCGCCGCTCTCGCATGGCACGCTGGTCGTTTTCTTACCGACTTTTTATGCCGGCGGCACCAACCTGACGCTCAATCAGCTCGATCTCGAGCAATGGCGGCAAACGGTCGAACAGCAGCGCGTTACCCATTCGTTCCTGGTGCCGACCGTGCTGTACCGTCTGCTCGAATTGCAGCACCACAACCCACGCGATCTCTCTTCGCTGAACACCCTGATCTACGGTGCAGCACCGATGAGTCCCACCAGGCTCGAAGACTTGATCAAATGCTTCGGCCCAATCTTCGCGCAAGTCTACGCCGCCACCGAAGTCCCCATGTTCGTGTCGACGCTCGACAAGCCCGAGCACGAAATCGGACAGCAGACTCAAAGCGACATCCAACGTCTATCCTCGGCTGGCCGGCCGACGCCAGGCGTCGAAATTTACGTGACCGATGAGCACGGCAACCCGCTGCCAACCGGCCAGTCAGGCGAAATCCACATCCGCAGCCGGGCCGTCATCAAGGGGTACTACAACAATTCGGAAACGACCGCCGCAGAGTTTGCCGACGGGGCGTGGAAGTCGGGCGACCTCGGCTACATCGACGAGGACGGTTACCTGTACATCGTCGATCGTTTGAAAGACATGATCATCAGCGGCGGCTTCAACGTCTACGCGATCGAAGTCGAAGCGGCACTGGCCTCCCATCCGGCCGTCATGATGTCCGCTGTGGTCGGCGTTCCCCATCCTGAGTGGGGAGAGGCTGTGCATGCGGAAGTGTTGCTGCGTCCCGGCGCTTCGGTCGAGGCCGCCGAACTGATCGCGCACGCGAAGGAAAAACTCGGCAGCTACAAGGCGCCGAAGTCGTTGGTGTTCGTCGAGCAACTGCCGACCTCGGTGGTCGGCAAAGTACTGCGGCGCGCGGTCAAGGAAAAGTACTGGCAAAACATGCAGCGCAAGGTCAGCTAGCCATTCCTGGCAAGGCACGCGTGCCTTGATGTGTATCCACCACACCTGCTGATTCCGTGCATCACAACAATAGGAGTATTGATGAAAAGTATTCAGGCACGCGCGTTGACGATTGCCGCATTGATGCTGGCCGCCAGCAGCGCATGGTCGCAGCCAGGCCAGACGGCCAGTGTACCTGCGGGTCTGCCGGCTGCATCGGCTACGCAAAGCGCAGCGGCTCCCGTCAGCGCAAGGAAAGCCGATCGTGCGCTGCGCCGGCAGGTGTATGCCGCCATCGGCAAGCACAAGGAGATCAGCGCCGGCGATATCAGCATCGTTGCAAGAGGCGGCGCGGTGACGCTGAGCGGCACAGTCGTGGACGCTTCGCAGGTCAATGAGGTTGCGCAGATCGCGAAGGGTGTTGCGGGGGTGACCTCCGTGACCAACAAGCTGACTGTGCAAAAACCGTTTGGCGGTGCGTAAAACGCTCGCACAACGGGGGAAGTATGCGAGAGGGTTCGCAAATAGCCGGAGGCGCCTGCTGCACAGGAACAGTGTTTTGGCCGACGCCATGCATTGGCGGCATGCACCAACCGCTGCGTACGCATGCACACCGTGAAGGATGGAACATGAATTTGCAGGTACTGCATGGCGTTGCCGTTGCCGCATGGCTTGTTGTTCTAGCGGCGCAAGCAGCTATCACGGCGCGAGCGCGAGCACCCCATTCGCGCCCCATCGTCGCCGCCATGCGTGGAAGGAACGGTCTCTTTGTGGAGGCGCCGCTGATCGCGACCACCACGGTCACTGGGGTGCTGCTGTTGATGCGCATGTGGCCGGCTCCAACGCTCGTTCTCGTCAAGGCTGCGTTGGGACTCGCCGCCGTTGCTGCCAACACGTTCCGCGTTTTTCTGGTCGCGACGCGCGATTGCGTAGACCACGACATGAAGCGTATTCAGCCGACACGCCGGATCACGTTAGCTCGAACGGCGATCCCGATTGGTGCCGTCGCCTGGATTATTGGGTACCTCTATTTGCACGGACAGTAGGCGCGGCAACTCTGCTTTTTATTGTTTTTTATTTTTTTAGTATGCCGAACCAATAAGAACGTAGCTAGAAAACATTCAACGCGCGCAGTCGGCATTGAAGCGAAGCATCCAACGTGTTCAGCACGTACAGCAGTCGCAAGACTGTTTTAAAGCAAAAAAACCGGAGACGCAATGAAAGTGAAATGGATAGCCGCGGCCGCTTTAGCGGCAACAGGTGGTGCGGCACACGCACAATCGTCAGTGACGCTGTACGGTGTCGTCGATGCCGGGATGTTGTATCAAAGCACTTCGGCGGCCACGTTGAGCCCGACGGCGACCAACCTCGGCAAGGTCTTTCGCTACAAGGATGGCGGCATCTATGCAAGCTACTGGGGACTCAAGGGATCCGAGGACATCGGCGGCGGGTATCGCGTCAATTTCAGATTGCAAGGTGAGTTCGACAGCGGCACTGGCAAGTTCAACCTGGGCGATACGCCGGGCGTGGCCGCACTGTTCAATCAGATCGCGACCGTAGGTGTATCGGGACCGTTCGGCACAGTGAACTTCGGTCGCCAGATCGTGCCGATTACCTATGCAATGGCCGAGACCGACGTACGGGGAGCTCAGTATTTCGGCAGCATTCTGACTGCATGGCTCGGCATGAACCAGGCTGCGGGCTGGCAGGGCATCAGCACCAACGGGCCAATCGGCGCGTTGTACGACAGCAATGCGATTGTCTACGAATCGCCAAAGTTCGCCGGCCTGTCCGCCGCGCTCGAGTATGCACCCGGAGGTGTACCGGGCAGTTTCCAGGGGAACACGCGGGAGTCCGCCGTATTGAAATACTCGAACTATGGCCTTCGCTTTGCGGTTGGCTACTACCTCGGCCACGATACGAATCCCGGCCCGACAACGGTGCCTACCGGACTCGCCAATAACCGCCTTTTCTACGTGGGAGCGCTATATACGTTCCACGCATTCTCGGTTTCCGCATCATATTCGAACGGCAGGAATCCAGCGCAGTCTGAGCAGGTCAATCTCGATCTGTATTCGGGCGGCCTCGGCTACCAGTTCTCACCTGCCTTCAAGGTTACCGGTGGCGTGTACTACCTGAAAGACCGCAACAACTCGGCCAACAAGTCGACCGCAGTGGCAGCCGGCGCGGAGTACAGCCTGTCGAAAGCTACGCTCGTCTACGGCCAGGTGGGGCACGTGAACAACCGGGGAACAATGACCCAGCCACTTACCTATGGCCAACCCGTGGCGCCTGGCCTGGCCACGACAGCGGTCATGCTGGGTATCCGTCACGTTTTCTAGCAGCTGCCTCATCGTCATGTTCGACGAATGGGTACCGAATTCGTCCGTCAGGCAAGGGAATCGGCCTCGCCTGACAACTTAACCAGGCGGGAAATCTCCACTTCCGACCGGGACCCGGTCTGGTTCAGGGTCACCGGAGCCACACCTTCAGAAGGAATCATCGCCCTATGCCTCATCCCATTTCCGCTTTGGGCGCGGGTCACACCATGGTCAGCCTGGGCCATTTCTCCTCGCATTCTTTCGCTCTGCTTACTCAAAACCGTCCTGAAGTACAAATTGCGCCATCACATCCCCGCGCAATCAATCGCCGAGGGCGCTTCACGGCAGTTTGTTAACTAACGTACCGATCAAAGAGCGTGATTTCCAGGTACAGTTGCCAGGAAGCACTGCGAGACGCTACTCGCTGGCCGCCCCCCCTTTCTGCGCCTTCAATTGGTTCCTCACGGCCGTTACGCCCAGTACCGGTCTTGCCGCATTGGCGGCTCGGGAGATTTGCCAGGTCTCCGGCACCGAGCCCGTGAGCGTGACGACGCCACGGCTAACCCGAATGTGAATGTCCGAATCGTCGAGATCCGGCACGCGCCTGAGGGCGCGGCGAACGTCACGCACGATCGAAGTATCGGGCCGGGTACCGGGTGTCGATGCCGAGACTCTTTGCACGGCCACACCTGGCGGGTCGTTCATGCCGGTTTGCGCGTTCGCACTGCCAGCACTGGCAGCGCAGCTTGCGATGGCAACGAACGCTATCGCGCCGAGGGTGCCCAATGGGCCGTTCGCACCGTTTCTGTTCATGCTGCCTCCTTCGGGTCGTGTCTACCGAGGAAAAGCGCCACTTGCACGCATATGTTCGCACAGGATTTTGCGCGTCGCGTCCACGGTGGCCTGGCACCGCCACAATGCCCGCGCACAACAACCGCGGATGAAGTAACGGACGACGCAGGAGATGACTTCGGCGCCACACTACGCTACCCTAACAACTCCGATACACAAAGTCGTCGTATAACCATGTCACATATCAGCACGGGCGTCGAATACGGACTGCATTGCCTGCTTTATCTTGCCGGCACTTCTGCCGGCGTGCGCGAGGCGAGCGTGCGCGACCTCGCGGAAATGCAGGGGGTGCCGGTCGACTACGCCGCCAAGCTCTTCACGCGCCTTGCCAAGGCCGGTATCGTCGAGTCGACCGAAGGCATACGCGGCGGCTTCAGGCTCGCGAAACCCGCACGAAACATTTCGGTGCTGGACGTGGTCGACGCCATCGACGGCGAGAAGGCGCTCTTCGACTGCCGCGAGGTGCGCGGCCAATGTGCGGTGTTCAACGACGAGCCGCCCGCGTGGGCCACGCGCGGCACCTGCTCGATACACGCCGTGATGCAGGGCGCCGAGCGCGCCATGCGCGCGGAACTCAAGCAACACTCGCTTGCCGATCTCGCCACCCGCGCGTATGCCAAGGCGCCTGCCAGCTATCACCATCACGTGGTGGACTGGTTCACGGAACGCGCCGCCAATCGTCGCGGATAGCCAGCGCCGCTTTGCGAACCCTTCTGGCGTGCAAGAAAAAACGCGGAAGCCTTCACCGAGGCTTCCGCGTTTGACCCAATCCGTCGCTTTCCTAACGGATCACGCAACCACGATGCGAAGCGGATCTGCGGCGGCGAGCGCCTGCTCACGGTCCGCACGCGGCGGATAGATCCACTCGGAGTTGATCTGGTGCTTGAGCTTCTTCGCCTCGGTGCCCTGCAACTTCACTTCGCGCTCCCACCCTTCCGTATAGACCGCGCCCCACGGGCCCAGATCCAGACACGTCACGTACTTCGGCTGACTATACGGAATTTGCTCGAGGCCGAGCAGATCGGCGGCGACGTTATGGCCTGCCGAGCGCCCCAGATTCATCGCGTGCTGACACGACATCATCGTGTGATTGCCTTCGTCGTCGGTGGCCGCGCGAGCGACGTCGCCCGTCGCGTAGACACCGGGCACGCCCTCCACCGCGAGGTTGCGATCGACGTGAAGACGCCCCACGGCGTCGAGCTGGCCCGGAATCTGTGCGGTCAACGCGCTTGCGCGCAGGCCGGCCGTCCAGATCACCGTGTTCGATTCGATGCGCTCGCCGTCCGTTGTCGTGACGCCGCCGGCATCCACTGAAGCGACGCCCGCGCCGAGCTTCCAGGTCACGCCGAGCGAGCCCAATGCCTCTTCGATAACGGGGCGCGGGCCTGCGCCCAGGTCCGGACCGATCTCATTGTTACGCTCGACGATGACCACCTTCACGTTTGCGTGCTCGCCCAGCGCCGCGCGAAGGCGTGCCGGCATTTCCGCTGCGGTCTCGATACCGGTGAATCCACCGCCCGCCACCACTACCGTATTGCGCGCAAGCGTTTCCGGCTGGCTGGACAGACTGCCGATGTGCGCTTCCAGTTCGACCGCTTCGTCGGTCTGGTCCACGCTGAAGCTGTGTTCGGCGAGGCCCGGAATCGACGGGCGAAACAGCCGGCTGCCGGTCGCCAGCACGAGGCGGTCGTAGCCGAGCGTAGTGTGCTGGCCGTCCGCGCCGGTCAGATCCACTGCGCGACGCTCCACGTGAATGCGCTCGACCGTGCCCTGGATGAACTTGACGCCAGTCGCTTCGAAGATCTCCGTGAGCGGCGCCCTGAAATTCGCAGGACCTTCTTCGTACAGACGCGGACGGACATGCAGATGCGGATCGGGTGCGACCAGCGTGATTTCCACGTCCGTGCGCCCTGCTTCATCGAGCAGCCGCGCCGCGCTGAGTGCGCTCCACATGCCGGCGAAGCCGGCCCCAATAACAAGAATACGCTTCGACATTTTTGCTTCTCCAATGCAGGGATACGTGAATTCGGGCGTGGCTCTCGCCGCAATCTCCGGTCGTGTGACCCGCGTCGCGCCTGCGCAACGCATAACTCGGATTCTATGAGTCGGAGTTTAAAGACGCAAGTGCCCTATTTGGGACACACTGTTGACGAATCAGGCAACGAAGCCGCGAAGCGGCATGCGACTACGGTTGATGGGACTTGAAGAAGTCGACCAGACTCCGCGGCGAATCGCCGCCGAGGCAAGCATCGAGCACCGCTTTTGCCGCCGCCGCTTCGCACGCACTGCGAGGGAAAAGCGCTGTCTCGTACGCAAGGAGCGCGGCTTCCACGTCGCCGGGATGCGCGGCAATGGCCTTTGCGAGTTCTGCACCGTCGAGCATGGCCAGGTTGGCCCCTTCGCCAGATGGGATCATCAGGTGCGCCGCATCGCCAAGTAATGTCGCGCCGGGCGTGCGCGGCCATTTGTGCGCCACGGGGAGCGCATGGATCGGGCGAAACACGGGGGCCGTTTCGCCATCGGTGATGAGTGCAGTCAGCGGCGGCGCCCAGCCATCGAACGCATTCGCAACCGTGGCCAGAACGGCTGCCCGGTCGGACCGGTCAATGCTGTCGATCCAGTCTTGAGACTGGTTCAGCTGTACGTACGTGTGCAGCACGCCGCCCGGCTCGCGGTGTGCGACGATGCCTTTGCCCGGCGCGAGCGCAAACATGGAACCTTCGCCAACCGCTTCGGCACTCGCCTTGTGATGCGTGTCGCAGTTGAACAGATACGTCTCGATGAATGCCGTGCCGACATAGGCCGGTTTCGCGTCCGATAAAAGCGGGCGGACTTTCGACCACGCGCCATCAGCCCCCACCAGGAGATCGGTTGTCACTGTCGAGCCGTTAGCAAAGGTCAGAACGTGTCGGCTGCCGTCGAAAGGAAACACTGTGTTGACTTTCTGTCCCCACCGCACTGTGCCGGCAGGCAGCGATTCGAGCAGAATCCGCCGCAGCTCTCCACGCGGGACTTCGGGTCGCCCGCCTGTTCCGTCGTCCGGCTGCTCATAAAGGACCCGGCCACGCTTGTCGAGAACCCGCGTCGCCTGCCCGCCGGGATGGATGATTTCGAGGAACCGGTCGAAGAGTCCGGCTGCCTTCAGCGCGAGCTGCCCGTTGTTCTCGTGAATGTCGAGCATGCCGCCCTGCGCTCGCGCATTCGCCGAGGCTTCCGCCTCAAAGATCGTCGAAGCAATACCGTGAACGTGGAGGACCCGAGCGAGCATGAGCCCGCCGAGTCCCGCGCCGATGATTGCAATCGATGTCTTCATCCTGCTCCTCTGGAACAATGTTCCAGAGTAATATGGAACATTGTTCCAGAGACGTCAAGAGGAAGCATGGTCAAGAAGGCGCGGAGCGTTCAGCGGCGTGAGGACTCGCTCTCACGCGAGCGGATCATCGAGGTGTCGATCGAGCTTCTGGATAGCAGCGGCGAAAGCGGCCTGACGTTTCGCGCGCTGGCCGAGCGGCTCGCCACCGGTCCCGGCGCGATTTACTGGCATGTCGAAAACAAGAGCGATCTTCTGAACGCCGCCTGCGACGCCATCGTGGCTCTCACAATGGACGCGCCATTGCCGGGCGCCACGCCACGAGAGGCAATTCGCGCCCTCGCGCTGGGTCTGTTCGACGCGATCGACGGCCACCCGTGGGTGGGTTCGGTGCTCGCGCGAAACCCGGCGCAATCGGCAATGGTTCGGATTCTTGAACGTTTGGGCCAGCAGATTCGCGCACTCGACGTGCCTGACGACGCGCAGTGGGCAACGGCGTCCGCATTGCTGAGCTATATCCTCGGCGTGAGCGGCCAGAACGCGGCGAATGCGCAGATCGCTCGCGCGCAAGATGCCGATCGAACCCACTTTCTGGACGAGGTCGCCTCGGTGTGGTCGCAGCTCGATCCCGAAGACTATCCGTTCACCCGCAGCGTGGCCAGACAGTTGCGCGAGCACGACGACCGCGCCGACTTTCTCGCTGGAATCGACCTCATCCTGCTTGGCATCGAGTCAGCGCACGGACGTTGAGCGCTACATGCCCATGCTGGTCCCTGCGCCCGTGCTCGTGCCGGTGCCCGTGCTCGTGCCGGTGCCCGTGCTCGTGCCGGTGCCCGTGCTCGTGCCGGTGCCCGTAGCCGTGCCTGTGCTCGGCGCTGCGTTCAGATCGATCCTTCCATACACACCATCGGCCTCGTCATTCGGCCCCGCCGCGAAAAACAGCGTATTGGAGGGCTGATTGCTCAGGTCGTTGCCGAACGCAATGCCCCACAGACCCGGCTCGACAATCGCGCTGCCGTTCGACGCAACGAGCGGCCCCATCGACTGGCCGCTCGCTGCATTGAACGCGTTGATCGTGCCATCGCCGAAATTGCCGATCAGTATCGCGCCACTCATCGTGCCGAAGTTCGAAGGCGCTTGCGCGATGCCCCATGGCGCATTCAACGCGCCGCCCGACGCGAAGCGTTGCTTCAGGTTGCCGGACGTGTCGTACACGTCGACCATGCCGAGCCCCGCGCCGGCGACATCGTCGTGTTTGGCCGCGTCCTGCTTCGCGTAGGTGACGAACAGATTCGAGCCAATCGCCCGAATGCCGAACGGCGCGAAGCCGGCCGGGATGAGCGGGTCCGTGAAGGCGCCGGGCGTCGTGACCTTGCTGAACGAGGTATTGAACACATCGATCTTGTTGTTGTGGAAGTCGGTCGCGTAGAGGAAGTTTGCGTTGTTCATCGTCGCGAGCGCGAGCCCCTTGTACACGGCGCCGCCCGTGCCATCGTCATACATGACGAACGCATTGGTGGGCCCGACCGCTGGCGCCCACGCGGTGATCGTGCCGCCTTCGCCCGCAAAGATGAACGCAGCGACACCAGACTTGCCGTTTTCCGTGACCGTGAAGCTCTGCGTGCCGTTGAAGACGATGCCCGTGGGCGAAGCCGAACCGTTGTTGCCGGCGGGAATCGCGACCACCAGCGATTGCGGCACCCCGTTGCCGTCATACAGCGTCGCGACATTGGTGCCGTTGTCCGCAACCCAGACAAAACCGTTCGGATTGAAGGCGACCCCCCAAGGGTTCTTCAAATTCGCGTCCGTGTGCGCGGCCGCCACTGCGCCATCCGAAACAAGGGCCGTCACTGCGAACGACGACTGGACCGGCGTGCTCGTACTGTTCGAGTTGCCGCTGGAACTGGAACCGCCGCCACACGACACGAGTGTCGCGATGGCCGCGCCGCAAGCTACGACGCCGAATACGGCGAGTAGAGGCTTCATGACCGCACTCCTATTTCAGTCCACGGGACTAACGGACAAAGAACGAGGAGGACGCGGCGTTTATTCCGGCAAAGAAAAAGGGATGATGTCGCGTGCGATCGCAATGACTGAACTAGCTAGCGAAAAGCGGGCGGCGGGCAACGCACGCTACGCGTGAGCGCCCGACACCAGCACATTCGCCGATGCCGGCGGCTTGTGCGGCGTGCCCAGCAGCGCCAGTTGCTTCTCGTGCGGCGAGAGCGCGCCACTGTCACGCTTGTCGGCCTCGGCATACTTCTGAGCCGCGTGAGACAGGTCACCTTCGTTTTCGAGCGCTTGCCCCCAAAGTTCATACGAGGGCGCGAGGTCCGGCCGCAGTTCGACCGCGCGGGACAGCCTGGCGATCGCCGCCTCGTTTTGTCCCGTGTCGACGAGCGCTTCACCCCAGTCATGGAGGATGTTCACATCGTCCTCGTGCATGGTGTTTGCGCGGCGGAATGCGCTGAGGGCTTCGTCATACCGGTGCGCGTGCAACAACACGTCGCCGAGCAAGCGCTGGTTCTCCGCCGTACTGAATTTTTCGCGGGCACCCAGCCGAAGCTCCCTGATCGCCGCGTCGATTCGCTTCTCCTGCTCGAGTGCAATGCCGAGGTTGGCCCGCAAGACGGCCGAGTGCGGGTACAGCAAGAGTGCGTCGCGTGTCAGTTGTTCCGCCTCCTCGGCGCGGTTTTGCCTGAGCAGCAGCCACCCTTTTCCCGCGAGTGCCCACAAGCGTTCCCGCGAGCCTGGCCTGCCGAGGACATCGTCATAGATCGCGTCGATCTCGCCATAGTCGCATTGGTCCAGCGAACACCGCGTCTTTTGCACCTTGGTGAAGAGATGGCTGGCGAGCGTATTCGGCTCGACGAGCCGCATGACCCTGGCCGCGATGTCCTGCATCGACTTGTCGAAGTCACTGGCGCTGAACGCGACGTCGTCGTGCATGGCGTTGAACGGGCCGTTTTCGATCTGAATATGGGCGACATAGGCATCCGCGCCGTCACCCGTATGCGTAATGCCGATATGGACGATCACGTCCGGCTTGTCGCGGAAAAACGTCGATTTCAGAAAACCGACAATCGAGGCATAGGACATGTCCTCGCCGGGAATCTTGATATCCGGACTGTCGCTATCGGCCAGCGAAGCGTCGTGCGGGACCGCGTCGCTTTCGCTGCTGATCCCACGCATTGCGGCAAGAATTCGTTGTGCCAGGAATTCCGGGGCATAGCCGGTATTGACGAATGCCGTTGGTGCTTCCACCGGCGGCACCAGGACGTGCTGTGTGCGCGCGCCGGAAATGACGAGCAAGCAAAATGGAGCGACCAGGATCAGGATGAACCAGGGGAGCACGAAAGGCCATAGCGCTCTTGGCGCGCGGGCGATCCACCCGATCAGAGACCACACCTGCGACAGGCCGCCTGGCCCGCGATCCACAACGCTCGACATGATGCACCTCGACCCGGCCGCAGTTGGTGGAGTCCAACTACCGGTCGGCGTTCATGCATCGAATGTGCCAGCACGCTCAAACGCTTCTCTGCAAGGCGTTTGCGCCATGTTTGCGAATGTTTGGCGTGCCGGTTGTCATCTCGCGACCAACGTCTACAGACGGCGAGTGCCGGGTAGAAGCGAACACATGCGAACGGAGATCACTTCACCGCCTCCATATCTTCGACCTCGCCCGCGACCGGCACGTTGCCCGACGGACTCATCATGCGCGGCTGCAACATCAGCGCGACGAGACCTGTCCAGCCGGTCTGGTGCGATGCGCCAACGCCGCGCCCGTTGTCGCCGTGGAAGTACTCGTGAAACAGCACGAGATCGCGGCAGCGCGGATCGGTCTGCAGCAGCGGGTACGCGCCCATCACCGGGCGCTCGTTGTTGCGGTCGAGCAGAAAGAGCGTCGTGACGCGGCGCGCGAGTTCGTCGGCGATCTGTGCAAGCGAAAGCTTCTTGCCCGAGCCGGTTGGATACTCGACGCGAAAATCGTCGCCATAGTAGCGGTGGAACTCGTACAGCGACTCGATCAGCAGATAGTTGACGGGCATCCACACCGGACCGCGCCAGTTCGAATTACCGCCGAACACGCGCGAGTCCGATTCGGCAGGCAAATATTTGACGCGGAAATCGCAGCCGTTGTGGCGGTAAACGAAAGGTTCCTCGAGATGGCTGCGAGAAAGCGCACGCACGCCATGGGCCGAGAGAAATTCGGCTTCGTCGAGCATACGCCGCAGCAGCGCCTTCATGCGGTGCCCGCGCAATAGCGAGAGCAGCAAGGAATTGCCCTTGCCCGGTTCGTTCCAGCGCGACACGAGGCTCGCAAGGTCGGGCCGGTGCTGGAGGAACCAGACCAGCCGGTCGCGCAGCCCTGGCAAGCCGCCGTGCACCCGCTCCTCCAGCACGCGCACGGCGAAGAACGGAATCAGTCCGACGATCGAGCGCATGCGCAGCGGCACGTTGGTGCCGTCCGGCAGCCTCAGCTTGTCGTAGAAGAACTCGTCGACGCTGTCCCACAAGCCCGTGTCGCAGCCGTCGTCGCAACTCACCGCGCCCGCGATATACAAAAAGTGCTCGAAGAATTTCACGCCGATATCGACGAACACGTGGTTCGCAAACGCGAGTTCGAGCGCGATGCGCATGAGGTCGAGCGCGTAAGCCGCCATCCACGCCGTGCCGTCCGCCTGATCGAGGTGGCCGCCCGTCGGCAGCGGCGACGACCGGTCGAAAATGCCAACGTTGTCGAGTCCGAGGAAGCCGCCCTGGAAGATGTTGTGGCCGTCCGCGTCCTTGCGGTTCACCCACCACGAAAAGTTCAGCAGCAGCTTGTGAAAGATGAGTTCGAGAAACTCCCGATCTGCCTTGCCGGTGATCGAACGATCGATCTCGTACACGCGCCACGCCGCCCACGCGTGTACGGGCGGGTTGGCGTCGCCGAACGCCCATTCGTATGCGGGTAATTGCCCGTTCGGATGCTGATAGCGGTCCTTCACGAGCAGCAGCATCTGCTTCTTTGCGAACATCGGATCGACCAGCGCGAACGCGACCGCCTGAAACGCGAGGTCCCACGATGCATACCACGGGTACTCCCACTTGTCGGGCATCGAGAGGATGTCCGCATTGCACAGATGCCGCCAGTCCGCATTGCGCCCGCGCAGGCGGCTTGCGGGCGGCGGCGGCTGCAGCGGGTCGCCTTCCATCCAGCGGTTCACGTCGTACTGGTAGTACTGCTTCGACCACAGCATGCCCGCCAGCGCCTGGCGCTGCACGAGCCTCGCGTCGGCGCTCTCGATGTCGCGCTGCAGCGCGCCGTAGAACGCGTCCGCTTCGGCGATGCGTTGCGCGAAGAGATGTTCGATGTCTAGCGCCACCTCTTCTTTCGCCTCGGACACGGGGCGCCAGCGCAACGTGACGACGGCACGGCCGTGCGCCGCAATCTCGAAATGCACGCGCGCAGCCGCTTTCGTGCCGGCGTCGCGCCGGATCGCGCCATTGTTGCCGTGCACGACATAGTCGTCGAAGCCGTCCTTGAACGGACCGGTGCCGTCCATGCCAAATAGCCGCTTGACGTTGGTCTCGTTCTCGCAAAACAGCCACTCCACGCGCGCGCCCTCTTGCGCGGCGGCCGTCACGATGAGCGGCTCGTGCGCGCCGCAGCGCGCGACAACATGCTCACCGTCCGGCGACGACACGAGCGTGAGTGAAGGCTTGTCTCCCGCAGCCTTCCACGACCACGTGTTGCGCGCCCAGATCTGCGGCAGCACGTCGATCGATGCGTGCTGGCCGCCGCGGTTCTCGACGCTCACGCGCATCACGATGTCTTCCGGCGTGTGCTTTGCATATTCGATCTGCACATCGAAATAGCACTCGTCGTCGAACGCACCCGTATCGAGGATTTCATACTCGGGCAATCCGGCGCCGCGCCGCGCATTTTCGTCGATCAGGTCCTGGTAGGGAAACGCCGCTTGCGGGTACTTGTAGAGCATGCGCATATACGAATGCGTCGGCGTGCCGTCGAGGTAGAAGTACAACTCCTTCACGTCCTCGCCGTGATTGCCCTCCTCGTTCGTGAGGCCGAACAGACGCTCCTTCAAGATCGGATCGTGGCCGTTCCACAGCGCGATCGAGCAGCACCAGTTCAGCCGCTCGTCGGCGAACCCGGCCAGGCCGTCCTCGCCCCAGCGATAGGCGCGCATGCGCGCGTGATCGTGCGGGAAGTAGTCCCACGCGGTGCCGTGCTCGCTGTAGTCCTCGCGCACCGTACCCCATTGGCGCTCACTGAGGTACGGCCCCCAGCGTTGCCAGCGAGCGTAATCGGCCGAGTACAGGCGTTGGCCTTCGACCGTGTGGATGAGGCCGGCGGCGCGCTGCAGCATGGGCATCTCCTTGAATTGGGGCCGCGAAGCTGGGGCCGCCAAGGTGGGGCTTGGGACAACGGGTGGCACTCAGGCGCCACGAGTCTCCCATGCTAGCGCGGTTTGCCCGCCCGGCGCGCGGAGCGGGCAATGTGTGCGGGCTAATCGGCGTCGCCGAGCCGCTTGAGAACGCGCAGCAGTTCGCCGAGCGACCATGCCTGGAACGGTGTGCCGCCGGGCCGGTGCGGCGCGTCGCCATCTGCGACTTCGGAAATATGGTCGAGCCCGGCGTGGTCGAGATGCGCGAGCAGCGGTGCGATGAAACGCTCGCGCGCGAACGCGCGTTGCGCCGCCGTATCGCCATTCACGCGCAACCAGGCGTCAACGAAAGGACCGAGCAACCAGGGCCAGACAGTGCCCTGATGATAGGCGCCGTCGCGCTCCAGCACGCCGCCACCGTATTGCCCGCGATACGCGCGGTCCGACGGCGCAAGCGTACGCAGCCCCATGGGCGTGAGCAAATGCGCTTGAACCTGCGCGACGACCGCGCGCGCCGCATCGCCTTCCAGCAGTGCGAACGGCAGACCGCCCGCCGCAAAGATCTGGTTCGGCCGAATCGAGCTGTCGGTCGTTCCCTCCACGTGATCGACGTCGACCACGTCGAACAGCGCGCCCGTAGACGGATCGACAAAGCGCGCGGCAAACGCGGCACTGGCGCGCGCATCGAGTTCGCGCCAGCGCGTGTCCCATGCCCCAGCGATGCGCAGCGCGTTGATCCACAGCGCCTGGATTTCGACCGGCTTGCCGATGCGCGGCGTGACCACCCAGTCGCCCGCCTTCGCATCCATCCAGGTGAGTTGCACGCCCGCCACGCCCGCTCGCAGCAGACCATCACGCGGGTCGGCTGCGATCTGGAAGCGCGTACCGCGCGCGTAGCCTTCGAGAATCGCGTTCACGGCGCCTTGCAGCACACGCCGCGCTTCGGGCGGCACGTTCTGCGCGGCGAAATAGTCGTGCACCGCCACGACGAACCACAGCGATGCATCGACTGAGTTGTACTCGGGCACGCCACCCGCGTCGGGAAAGCGGTTCGGCAGCATGCCTTCGGACACCGTCGCCGCCCATTCGAGCAGGATTGCGCCCGCCTCCTCAAAGCGCCCGTTCGCGAGCAGCAGACCGCGCATGGCAATGAACGTGTCGCGGCCCCAGTCGGTGAACCACGGATAGCCCGCGACGATCGTGCGGCCGTCACCGCGCGAAACGACATAGGCGCTGGCCGAACGCTGCAGACGCGAGCCGAGCGACGCCCGGCGCACTTCCTCGAAACCGGCGAGCAGTTGTGCGCGGCTTGCCGCGCTTTCGTTGTCTTCCTGTTGGGTATCGTCCGTGCTGGACAATGGTTGCGCGCGCAACAACATAACGGCGTCGCCTTTGGCGAGATCGAAGGCGAACACGCCTGGCGTCGCGAGATCCTCCATGTAGTCGAGACCACGCTCCCGTTCACGCGTGTAGCAGAAGTTGCGATACCAATCCGGCGCATGGGTATAGCGGCCGTTCGAGTGGGCGACAATGGCAGGCAAATCGCCATACGGTTGCCAGCGCACGTGCTCGCCGTCAATCCGGGCATCGAAATTGAATGCGGCATTCTCGTGGTGCAGCGCGTGGTAATCGCGGCCCGAGATCAGCGGGCGGACTTTCAGCACCTGGTCGCCTCTTCCGGACGGTGCTTCGAGCCGCCAGCGCAGCACCGTCTCGCGGCTCGCTTTCGCAACGAACACCTCGGTTGTGAGCACACCGCCGCTGTCCAGCCGGTAGCGCCACGTGGGCCACGGGGAAGTGTCGAAGCTTGCGATGCTTTTCGACGTATCCGGAGAAAGCAGATCCGGCGCGTAGCGCTGCATGGTCAGCGCCGTTTTGCGCTCCCCGTCCTCGAGCCAGGCTTCGACACCGTTCACGAGCACCACGCGGTCCGTGGGCGGGTGCCTCGCCGTGAGCAGCAGCGCATGATAGCGGCGCGTGCGCGCGGTCCCCACGGTGCCGGAGGCGAATCCGCCAGCGCCGTCTGCTTCGAGCCATTCGTCGTCGAAGCGGTCCGCATCGATGGGGCTGTCAAGACGCGTCATGAGGTGTCCTGCTCTCGTGGATCACCTGCGCAACGATACTCCCGTCGGCTTGCCCCTGCAGGAAAACGTCTACGTGCGAGCACGCTGCCCGCGCCGCTGCCGATAGTGAATCTGCGCGGGCACCTGAATGGACTCGGGCGCGCCATCGCCCTCGAGCAGCGAAAAGACGCAGCGCAGGCTATGTTCAGCGAGTTGGCCGCTGTCCTGCACGATAGCGTCGATGCGAAGCGGCAGACAGTCGAGCAGTTGATGATCGTCGAAGGTCATCACGCGGCCCGGCGCCTGTGCGAGCTGGTGCGCTTCGTTCACGAACTCCAGCAAGCCTTCGAGCAGCGTAATGGAGCCGGCGAAAAGCGCCTCGGGATAGCGCCCATGCGCCTCGAACCAGGCTTTCATCAGCGCATAGCCCGACTCCCGCTGATAGTCGCGTTGAAACACCCAGTCGTCCTGCTCCATCACGCCATGCCGCTCGAGCGCGAGCCGATAGCCCGCCAGGCGGTCGCGGCTCGGCGAGAGTTCCGGCTGGCCGCCGAAAAACACCACTTCACGCGCGCCTTGCTCGATCGTCTCACCGACCAGGGCGGCCACGGTTTCGGCGGCGTCGGTGATCACATAGGGAATGGCGCTTGTCGCCACGCGGCGATCGGCAAACACGATCGGCAGACGTTTGACCCATTTGTCGTAGCGCGGCGCGTCGGCCGTGCACGGCACGACCACCACGCCGTCCACCTGCTGCGCAACCAGATGCGCAATGCCCTCGGTTTCGCGCACCGGATCTTCGTCGCTCGTCACGATCACGAGTTGATACCGGTATCGCTCGCGGCATTGCCACTCCATGGCTTGCGCGAGCGCGGCGTGCGCCGAGTTGGTCAGGTCGGGAATCACGAGGCCGATCGTGTTGCTGCGCCGCGAGCGCAGCGCGCGTGCCGATTGCGACGGCGTGAAATGATGGTCCCGCGCCACCTGCAGCACGCGCTCGACCGTCGCCGCCGAAATGCGGTAGCGCTCGGCATTGCCGTTGAGCACCATGCTGGCCGTGGTGCGCGAGACCTCCGCGAGGCGGGCAATGTCGTCGATAGTCAGACGCTCGAACTGGGACACGCGGCGTTCCTGCTGGGTGTGGGTTGGGGATCGCGTGAACGCGAGAGCGAAGAGCCGGCGCTGCGGCCGTGAGGAAGGGGAACCCCAAACGAAGCGCCCCGTGTGGCACGGGGCGCCCGGTGCTTCCGAGGCGCGCGCAGACGCGAAACTCTTCGCGTCAGATGGTACTACGCTCGCGCGCGCCTGAAAATGCGCTTACTGCTTGTACAGATTCAACGGCACGGGGATGAACTTGTCGACCGGCTTGCCGTCGACGAGCTGCTTCGCGGTCTGCACGCCATACTGGCCGATCAGCTCGGGCTGCTGCTGCACGGTGGCGGCCATCTGGCCGGCCTTGACCGCGGCGATCGCGTCGTCGGTGGCGTCGAAGCCGACCACGGCCACGTCCTTCAAGCCCGCCGCCTGCAGCGCCTTCACCGCGCCCAGCGCCATTTCGTCGTTCTGCGCGAACACGCCCTGAATGTCCTTGTTGCTCTGAATGATGTTTTCCATCACCGAAAGGCCCTTGGCGCGATCGAAGTCGGCGGGCTGCTTCGTGGCGATCTTCACGCCGCCCTTCGCCGCGATTTCATCGTCGAAACCGGCGCCGCGTTCGTTGGCCGCCGACGAACCCGGAATGCCTTGCAGCTCGACGATGTTGCCCTTGCCGCCCAGCTTCCCGGCGAGGAAGTCGGCGGCCATCTTGCCGCCCGCCTTGTTGTCGGACGCAATATGCGAGCTGACTTCGGCGCCGTTCACGCTGCGGTCGAGCGAGATCACTTTGATGCCCTTGCTCGTCGCTTCCTTCACGACGTTGGCCACCGCCGAAGAATCGGTCGGGTTGATGAGGATGACGTTGACCTTCTTCTCGATCAGGTCTTCCACACTCGCCTGCTGCTTCGCGGGGTCGTTCTGCGCGTCGACGGTGATGAGCGTCACGCCATCCTTCTTCGCTTCGTCTTCGGCGCCCTTCTTGAGCGAGACGAAGAACGGATTATTGAGCGTCGAGATCGACAGGCCGACCGTGACCGCGCCGCCCGAAGCGGGTGCCGCCGCCGATGCGCCGCTTGCGCCCGCATCGGTGCTGCCCGGGCCTTCCTTCGAGCAGGCCGCGAGGCCCAGCGCGAGCGAACCGGCGACGAGCGCCGAAAGAAGCTTCGAGATCGACGGCGAGTTGTGCTTATGCATAGTCTTCCTCCTCGTTATATGTGGAGTGTGTGGAGTTAAAAATTAAGGATAGCTACTGATAAGACGTTGCCGCGTCGCGCAACCATTGCGCGACGCGGCCATTCAGTTACGACGACTTCTTGTTGCCGCGATCGATCAGCACGGCGAGCAGGATCACGATGCCCTTGATGACCTGCTGATAAAACGACGACACGTCGAGCAGGTTCAGGCCGTTGTTGAGCACGCCGATCAGGAGCGCGCCCACGAGCGTGCCGAAGATCCAGCCGCGGCCGCCCGTGAGGCTCGTGCCGCCCAGCACGACCGCCGCAATCGCGTCGAGCTCGTAGCCCGTGCCCGCGGTCGGCTGCGCGGAGTTCAGGCGCGAGGTCAACACCACGCCCGCGAGCGCCGACATGACACCCGCGATCGTGTAAACCCACAACTGGATACGATCGACCTTCACGCCGGAAAGCTTGGCCGATTCGGCATTGCCGCCGGTTGCATAGATATGGCGGCCGAACACGGTCTTGCGCAGCAGCACCCAGAACACGCCGAACATCACGAGCATGAGCACGACGGGAATCGGCACGAGGCGCGCGACATAGCCGCCGCCGAGCAGCGAGAAGAAGTCGCTGTTGAAGCTGCTGATCGGGCTGCCGTTCGAGACAACGAGCGCGAGGCCGCGCAGCACCGTCATCGAACCGAGCGTGGCGATGAACGGCGCGACCCGGCCCTTGCTGATGACGAGACCGTTCGCAAAGCCCATCACGCCGCCCGCCACGAGACCGGCGAGCGTCGCGACGATAGCGGGCGTGCCGGAACTGAGCAGCGTGGCGATGATCACGGAGGAAAGCGCGAGCACCGAGCCCGCCGAAAGATCGATGCCGCCAAGCAGGATCACGAGCGTCATGCCGAACGCGATCAGCGCGTTGATCGACGCCTGGCGCATCACGTTGAGCAGATTGTCGACCGTGAGGAAATCGCGGCTCACGATCGAGAGCGCCACGGCAATGATCAGCAGTGCTACGAAGGGTCCGAGCTTTTGCAGCGTCGCCCGGCTGCCGGGGGTGAGGGTCACTTGCGACATGTCATGTCTCTCGAGATTGCAATGAATGGGTAAGCGCCAGCGCTCAAGCGGCGACGGCGTGCGCCGCGCCCACCTGGCCGCCGGCCGCGGCCGTCATGATCAGTTCCTGGTTAGCCGTGGCCGCTTCGAAGATGCCGTTCTGGCGCCCCTGGTGCATGACGAGAATGCGGTCGCTCATGGCCAGCACTTCGGGCAGTTCGGACGACACCATGACAATGGCAACGCCCTGCTGCGCGAGCTGATTGATGATCGTGTAGATCTCGGCCTTGCCGCCCACGTCCACGCCGCGCGTGGGCTCGTCGAGCAGCAGCACTTTCGGCGGCTGCGCGAGCCACTTCGCGAACACGACCTTCTGCTGGTTGCCGCCCGAAAGCGCCTTGACGTCGAGTTCCGCGTCGCGCGTACGCACGCGCAACTGCTTGATGAGGCCGTCGACGGCGCTGCGTTCCGCGCGCTCGTTCACGAAGCCTAGCGTGGCGTACTGGTCCAGATGCACGAGCGTCGCGTTTTCCCGCACCGACATGCCGAGCACGAGCCCCTGACGCTTGCGGTCTTCCGTGACGAAACCGATACCCGCCGCGATCGCGCTGGACGCGTCGCGCACGTCGAGCGCCTTGCCGTCCAGCGTCACCGTGCCGGCGGTTTTTCGGTTCGCGCCGAACAGCGTGCGCAGAATCTCGCTGCGGCCCGCGCCCATGAGACCGGCGATACCGAGCACCTCGCCCGCGCGCACCTCGAACGTAATGCCTTCGATATGCCCTTCGTCGGCAAGACCGGCCACGCGCAAGCGCACCTCGCCCGGCACATGGCTGCGTTTCGGGAAACGCTCGCCGATCTCGCGGCCCACCATGAGCCGCACGATCTCGTCGAAATCCGTCTCACGAATCGGGCGCTCGCCGACGAAATGCCCGTCACGCAGCACGCTGATCTTGTCGCACACGCGGAAGATCTCCTCCATGCGGTGCGAGACGTATACGATCGCCACGCCGCTCGCCTTCAGCGACTGCATGATCTCGAACAGCGTTTCGATCTCGCGGTTCGTGAGCGCGGCGGTGGGCTCGTCCATCACGAGCACTTGTGCGTTCAGCGAAAGCGCCTTGGCAATCTCCACGAGTTGCTGCTGGCCGATGGAGAGGCGCCCCGCCTCCGTCTGCGGGTCGATACGCTGCGCGCCGACCTTGTCGAGCCACTTGCGCGCCTCTTTGCGCATCGTCGCGGTATCGACCATGCCGAAGCGGCTCGGCTCGCGGCCCAGGAACAGATTCTCCATCACCGTCAGTTGCGGGATGAGGTTCAATTCCTGGTGAATGATGGCAATGCCCGCGCGTTCGGCCTCGACCGTGCTGCGGATTTGCACCGCGCGTCCATCGACGAGGATCTCGCCCGCGTCAGCCTGGTGCACGCCGCTCAGGATCTTCATGAGCGTCGATTTGCCTGCGCCGTTCTCGCCCATCAGCGCGTGGATCTCGCCTGCCTCGATGCGGAAATCGACACCTTCGAGCACCCGAACCGGACCGAACGCCTTGCCGATCCCCTGCATCATCACTTGCATCCTGGACCTCTCAAAAGATCACGCCCGAATGCAGGATCACATTCGCATAGGGGCTGCACTCGCCGGTGCGGATCACCGCTTTCGCCTCGCGGCAGCGGCGCTTGAACTCTTCGTGCGGCACGTTTTCCACGGCGATACGCGCGGCCGCCATGTCGCGGCTGCGCGCCACCACGGCCGCGTTGTGCGTTTGCGCCTCGCTCGCGAACACGGCGCGCTCGGCCTTGAAGTCGGCGAGCACGCTGTCGAGCACGGCGAAGAAGTCGGGCACGCCAGGCGCGAGCGAGACGTCGATGCATTCCACGCCGTCGGGAACCGGCAGCCCGCAGTCGGCGATCACGAGGCTGTCCGTGTGACCCATGCGGGCCAGCACGCGTGCGATGTCACGATTCAGATGTCCGTGTTTTTTCACTGCGAATCTCAGGCTTGCGTGTTCAGGAAGGCTTCGAGCTCGGCGAGCGTGGGCATGCCGCCTTGCGCACCGGCGCGCGTCACGGAAAGCGCGCCCGCAGCGTTCGCGCGCCGCACGGCCTCGCCCATGCCGAGATGCCAGAACGCCGCCAGCGCGCCGTTGAAGGTGTCGCCCGCGCCAGTCGTATCGACAGCATCGACCGCGAAGCCCGGCTGATGCACGAGCGCGCCATTGGCGTCGGGGTTGGCGTCGGGGTTGGCGTCGGGGTTGGCGTAATACGCGCCATCTTTCCCGTGCGTCATGGCAATGCGCACGGGCGAGCGCGCGATGACCTCGGCCCACGCGCCTTCCGGCGTTTGCAGCGCGGTCGCGAGTTCATGCTCGTTTGGCGTGAGCAGCGTGGTCAACTCGAGCAGTTCGCTGCTCAGTTCGACTGCGGGTGCGGGATTGAGAAAGAAGGGCTTGCCGTGTTCGCGGGCGCACCGCGCGGCGTGCAGCACCGTTGCGTACGGCACTTCGAGTTGCGCGAGCACGACGTCGGCCTGTGCGATCGCCGCGCTTGCGCGGTCGATGTCTTCGGGCGAAAGCTCGTGGTTCGCGCCGGGCACGACGATGATCGCGTTGTCGCCGCCCGATAGCGTGATCGACGCAATGCCGGTCGCTTCGCGACCCGTGCTCACGTGGGCGATATCGACGCCTTCGCGCGCGAGCGTCGCTTTCATTTCGCCGCCGAAGGCGTCTGCGCCCACACAGCCGATCATCGTGACCTCGGCGCCCAGGCGCGCCGCCGCAACCGCCTGATTCGCGCCCTTGCCGCCCGGATGCGTCGAAAAATGCGTGCCGAACAGCGTTTCGCCGAGCCGGGGAAACGTGTCGGTCGTGACGACCATGTCCATGTTGATGCTGCCCACCACCACTACGCGCGCCATTGCACTCCCTTTCGACGGCTTCCCGCATCCGCGGTTTTTTGCCGTGCTAAAACGTAATCAGCTTGGGAGCGCAGTTATACCAGAGTCCTCCCGCGGGTGAAATAGACCCAGGGTATAACCGGATGCGCGGAAGACTATGTCCCTGATTATTAAGGGTCCAATGCCATAGGGAAAAGGATTCTCGGCGAGTGACCGCTGCCTGGACTAGTCTTTTGCATGCAGGTGGGTGCTTCTCGCCCACAGACACGCGCCGAGGCGGCACAGACCCAGCATTTCAGGGCGAGGAGAAAATGATGGTTAGAGATCGTGCGATGACCGGCAATGCCCGCTTCGCCAGCATCCTGCTACTGGCAGGATTGCTCTGCTCCACGTTACCTGCATATGCTCAGTCAGTTCCTCCGCCGTCCGAAGCAGCGAAACAAACTGAAGCGTTGGTCGACAAAGCCGCCGCGTTGATAGACCAAAAAGGCAAAGCCGCGTTTTCCGGGTTTAGAGTGAAAGGCAGTGAGTGGTTCCATGAGGATACCTATCTATTTGTCTACGATCTGAACGCGAATGTCTTGCTGAACCCCGCCTTCCCATCCCGTGAGGGGACGAACGTCCACGGCCAGAAAGACGCTAACGGCAAGCTGTTTCATGACGCCATGATCCGGACGGCTGAAACGACAGGGTCGGGCTGGGTCGACTACATGTTTCTACGGCCGGGGCAGACTCAGCCATCGCATAAGTGGACCTATGTGAAGGCAGTCAAGATTGACGGAGTGCCCGGTCTGGTGGGTTCGGGTTTCTATTCGGAGTAGGTTCTGGCGCGCCTGTGACCGACCGATGACCTGGGAGCGCGCCTCCAATGCGCGACTTTTATCATTGCGGCCCGTCGCTTACCGACCAGCTAACCGCCGAGACATAGGGCGCAAGCGCCAGCTCGCCGACCAGCACCTCCAGTTGGCTATCCTGTTGCCGGGACGCGAATACGACGGCGTTGACCTCGACCTGCCCGCCGGTCTTGAGTGCGTGGCTTTCCAGGCTCTGCAGCGAGAGTCCGTTGGCATCCAGACGCTGCAGCAACGTGGCCCGAATCAGGGCTTCCTGTTGCGACTGTGTGACCGCTTCGATGATGTAGTAGCGCTCGCTGCTGGGTTCAACAGGAGCATGACGGTAGATCAGGCGTGCGAGCGGTGGCAGCGCCAGGTTGCAGAGAATGATCAGCAAAGTGGCAATGAGAGCAGTGGCGAGAAATCCACTGCCGGCGATCACGCCCACTGCGCCCGTGCCCCAGACTGTCGCTGCCGTGCTTAATCCGCGCACGCTCAGACCGTCGCGTATGATGACGCCCCCTCCCAGGAAGCCGATGCCGGTCACGACCGGCGCGGCCATCCGCACCACTTGATCCTCGACGCCAAGGAGGAAAGGTAGCGTCGTGAACGTCGCTGCGCCCAGCGCCACAAGTGCGTGGGTGGCAATGCCTGTGAAACGTTGCCGCCACTGCCGCTCCAGGCCAATCAGCGCACCGAGGGCCAAGGCCGCAAGCAGATCAAGGGTGATTTCAACGTGCATGCCATTGCGCTCCATCTGACCTGAGCATTCACCTCGAAGGGCCGTATGCTCCATGAGAGACAGCGGTGTCATTGCGTGCAGGCCGTGTAGATGCCTCAAGGCGCACCGTCCACATGTCCCATCAATTCCACGGGTAGCGTAACACCTGATGAACGCAAGGCTGCGCTCGATGTCCGAGGGGATGCTCGCGTGCGCGCGCTGGTGCCATGTCGGCAAGTGCGGCGATTCGTTGCGGACTCTCTGTTCGCCGTTAATGGTCCTGCGTGCTCACGTCAGGAAGAAACTAGATGCCGTGACTCACTGTACCTTGTCTGGCTGTGCCCGAAGCTTGTCTTTAATGGCAGTCAGGCAGTTCGTGAACTGGGTGCGCAGCCCCACTGAATTGCTGCTCGGTTCGGCTAGGCCGTCGGTTGTCACGACCCATCCGTCGGGCGTGCGAGAAACATCGAGTTCGAAGTACTCTGCCGATCCGCCATCCAGGACCACCGACTCGCGATAAGCGCCCCGTGGCGAATGAATGACCGCTTCGCAGCCCTGCTGGAGCCGGGCTGGACCATGCGAGGACAAACCGTTTGAGCCGTCGCGAACGGGGACTGCGCCGTACATGCGAAACGCCTCGAACTGCGTTGGCATTGCGGCCGTGACGAACTGGACGTCTGAGTCGGAAATGGCATTTCCGCATCCCGCGAGGACGCCGATTAAAGCGGCGAGCGTGACGCGAGCGCAATTGCCCCAAGAAGTGGACACAGAAGCGCCGCCTACCCGTAGTGTGTGCGCAAACGTTAGCGTTCTCATCTCCAACGGGTCCGCCTCGATGTAAGAATCAAGTATTACGGCGTGCGCATTGCATAAATTGATCGGGGTAAACCCTGATGATAACGGGCCAAAGAAAGTTATTCAGGACACTTGATTATCTGGCACGCGAACCGGAAGGCCCCGCGCAGCACGCGTTGCGCAGCTTGATTTCCACGTAAGTTTCGACGAACAGCATCAAACTTCGATACCGAGCGCAACGATACGCCGATACAGCGTGGCGCGCGCCATACCGATTTGTGCGGCGGCTTTCGTCACTTGACCGCCTGCCGCACGCAACGCATCGGTCAGAAAGCGGCGCTCGAAATCGCGCATCGCGTCGTCGTACTGCTGGCACGCCTGCGCACTGGTGTGGTCGGGCCGATCGCGCAAATCCGCCGCCGCGTCGCGCGCCTCGTTCCCGTCGCGCTGCCCGCGCCCGTCGCCGATGAAGCGCGCGAGCGAGCGCGCATCGATACGCTCGCTCTCCGATAACAGCACCGCGCGCTCGAGCGTATTGCGCAATTCACGCACGTTGCCCGGCCAGCCATACGCACACAGCACCGCCAGCGCATCGCTGTCGAGTTCGAGATGACCCGCTCCGCTTTCCACCGCCAGCTTGTCGAGAATCGAGTAGGCCATTGCCTCGATGTCCGCCAGGCGCTCGCGCAGCGGCGGCACCCGAATCATCAGCACGTTGAGCCGGTAATAGAGGTCCGCGCGAAAGCGGCCCTGCGCCACGAGCGCGGGCAAATCCGCCGACGTCGCCGCAATGATGCGCACGTCGGTGCGCACGATGCGATTCGACCCGAGCGGTTCGAACTCCTGCTCCTGCAAAACCCGCAGCAATTTCCCCTGCAGCGCGAGCGGCATGTCGCCGATCTCGTCGAGAAAGAGCGTGCCGCCCTGGGCCAGTTCGAACTTGCCGATACGCCCCTTGCGCTCCGCCCCCGTGTACGCGCCCGCCTCCGCGCCGAAGAACTCCAGTTCCAGCAGCGTGTCGGGAATCGCCGCGACGTTCACCGTCACAAGCGGCGCGTCCGCGCGTCCGGACGCGCCGTGTATGGCGTGCGCAAGCAGTTCCTTGCCCGTGCCCGTTTCGCCGAGCAGGAGCACCGGTGAGGCGAGACGCGCGGCCCGGCGTGCCTGACGCTTCACTTCGAGGCTTGCGGCGCTGGTGCCGATCAGGCTTGAAAAGCTGTACTTCGCGCGACGCACCTGCGCAAGCGACTGGCGCGTGCTGATCAGTTCGGCGCGCAGCCGCGCGTACTGACTGAAAAGCGGCGACAGTCCCTTGAGTTCGTTGAACAGCACGAAGCCGACTGCGCCGATCGTTTCGCCGTTGTCGTCCTTGATCGGCAAACGCGTAACGACGATCGGATCTTTATCGGTTTCGAGAATGTCGAGCAGAATGGGCTCGCCCCCCTTCACGACGTCGCGCATCATGCTGTTCGGGATGACGCTTTCGCAATCGAGACCGATCACCGCCGCCGGATCGTCAAAGCCGAAGCGCGCCGCGTAGTGCCGGTTGATCCACACCACGCGCGCGTTGCGATCGACGATCACGGTGCCTTCGCTGAACTTGTCGAGCGATTGAAAGAGCGATTGCATCGCCAGTTTGCGCACGTGGTCGTAGTCGGCCAGCAGCGCGGTCGTTTCGATTTCCATTCGGTTCTTTTCTTCGGTCCTGGCCGCTGGTGGTCGCTGGTGGCCGCTGGTGGTCCCTTGCGGCCTGTGGATTCTCATTTTCGGGACGCATTATCTCAGAACTGAGATTCTCGCGCGCACTCCGACAATCCGGCGTTCTATGCGAGGGAGTGCGGGCGGCGGCGCGCTTGGCCGCCAAAGCCGTCTCAGTTTCGAGACACGTTGCCGTTGCAACCTTCGCCCCGCACATCCCGCACGTGCTCTGCCCTCAGGCGCCCCACTACGCGCACGGCTCCCCGGCCGCTGGCACATATCGTGCTAAATAGCGCGGTCGCGCCGGCTTCGGCGCGCGCAAACAACAAACAGACCTGCACGAATAAACGAACTGGAGACAAGATGTCCTTTGTGATTGTGATCGCCGCTTTGGCGTTCCTGATGCTGGTCGCCTACCGCGGCTACAGCGTCATTCTCTTTGCGCCCATCGCCGCGCTAGGCGCCGTCCTGCTGATCGATCCCGCCGCCGTCGCACCGGTTTTCTCGGGCATCTTCATGGAAAAGCTGGTCGGCTTCGTCAAGCTCTACTTCCCTGTGTTCCTGCTCGGCGCGGTCTTTGGTAAGGTCATCGAACTATCCGGCTTCTCCGAAGCCATCGTGGCCGCCGCGATCCGCTACATTGGCCGTTCGCGCGCCAATGCGGTAATCGTCGCGGTCTGCGCGCTGCTCACGTATGGCGGCGTCTCGCTCTTCGTCGTGGTGTTCGCCGTGTATCCGTTCGCGGCCGAACTCTATCGCCAGAGCAACATTCCCAAGCGCCTGATGCCCGGCGCCATCGCGCTCGGCGCATTCACGTTCACGATGGATTCACTGCCCGGTACGCCGCAGATCCAGAACATCATTCCCACCACGTTCTTCAAGACGACCGCGTGGGCCGCACCGTGGCTCGGCGTGATCGGCTCGGTCTTTATCATCGTGGTCGGTCTCACCTACCTCGAATGGCGCCGCCGCAGCGCCATGGCGAAGGGCGAAGGCTATGGCACGTCGCTCGTGAACGAACCGGAACGCGTCGAAACGGGCAATCTGCCGCATCCGGCGCTGGCCATTGCGCCGCTCGTGCTCGTTGGCGTCGCCAACTTCCTGCTGACGAAGTGGATTCCGCAGTGGTACGGCGACAGCTTCACCGTCGCGCCCGACGTGCTGCCCGGCATTCACGCACCCGTTACGGTGCCCGTTAAAAGCGTCGTGGCCATCTGGGCCGTTCAGGGTGCACTGCTGCTCGGCATTCTGCTCGTTATCGTCACGGCGTTTGGCCGCGTGAAGGAACGCTTCGCGAGCGGCACGAAAACCGCTGTGGGCGGCGCGCTGCTTGCCACGCTGAACACGGCGTCGGAGTACGGCTTCGGCGGCGTGATCTCGGCGTTGCCCGGTTTTATCGTGATCGGCAATGCGCTCAAAGCCATTCCGAATCCGCTCGTGAATGCGGCCGTGTCGGTTTCCGCGCTCGCGGGTATCACAGGCTCCGCCTCGGGCGGCATGAGCATTGCGCTCGCCGCCATGTCGGACACCTTCATCAAGACCGCTCAGGCCATGCATATTCCGATGGAAGTGCTCCACCGCGTGGTGGCCATGGCGAGCGGCGGCATGGATACGCTGCCGCACAACGGCGCGGTCATCACGCTGCTCGCGGTCACGGGCCTCACGCACCGCGAGTCGTATCGCGACATTTTCGCGGTGACCATCATCAAGACGCTCGCGGTCTTCTTCGTCATTGCCGTGTTCTATCTGACCGGCATCGTCTAACCGGCACTCATTCGAGGCTTCCTCATGCACCTCCCCGACACGCTCTCCCTCGCCGGAAAAACGGCCGTCGTCACCGGATCGACCAGCGGCATCGGTCTCGGCATTGCAACGGCGCTGGCCCGCGCTGGCGCCAATATCGTCCTGAACGGTTTCGGCGACCCCGCGCCGGCACTGGCGCAGATCGAAGCAACCGGCGTGCGCGCCGCGCATCACAACGCGGACATGAGCCGCCCTGCCGAAATCGAAGCCCTCGTGGCTTTTGCGGCGAGCACGTTCGGCGGCCTCGATATTCTTGTCAACAACGCGGGCATTCAGTACGTCGAAACGATCGAGAACTTCCCGGTTGAGCGCTGGGATCAGATCATCGCGATCAATTTGAGCGCGACATTTCACGCGACGCGTGCGGCGCTTCCCATCATGCGCGCGGCGGGTTGGGGACGCGTGATCAATATCGCTTCGGTTCACGGGCTGGTGGGCTCGGTCGGCAAGTCGGCCTACGTCGCGGCCAAGCACGGCGTGATCGGGCTCACCAAGGTGGCCGCACTGGAGACGGCGCGCAGCGGCGTGACCGTCAATGCAATCTGTCCGGGCTGGGTGCTCACGCCGCTCGTGCAGAAGCAGATCGACGATCTGGCCCACCGCGAGGCAATTTCCCTCGAAGACGCCACGCTGAAACTGCTCGGCGAAAAGCAACCGTCCGGCAGCTTTGCGACGGTCGAGCAGATTGGCGGCGTAGCGGCGTTTCTGTGCTCGGAGGCGGCGAACGAGATGCGCGGCGCCGAACTCAAGGTGGACGGCGGCTGGCTCGCGCAGTAAAAGTGGCAGTGGCGCGCGAGATCAATCGCGCGCCATGCGCCGCAGCCTCATGGCATGCAGCCGGTGGCTGAGCCCTTTGAATACACTGCTTTCGTGCGGGTCGCCGAAGTGAAACAGCACCGTGCACCGAATGCTGGAAGGCGCGCAGGCCTGATTCGCGTGCAACGAGCGCAAGCCCCAGATGAAGTAAAGATTACCCGGCTGCAACGTCACGACTTTCGCCGAAAGCCATTTCTGAACCTGCGGCAAGCGCCAGATCTTTCCAAGCAGCTTTTCCACGATTGCCTTCTCAACGATATTGACGATCGCAGAACGCCGCGCATTGCGTAGATTCGGGAACATCACGAGGTGGCCTGCCCGCTCGCCGGGGTCATTGGGAATCAGAACCGGCAACAAGATCGACACGGCATACGAGTCGTAGTGGAAATTGTTCGAGTGGCGGATTCCCTGCTCTCCCGAAAGCACTCGCATGACCGGGAGAATCGCGTCACTGGGCGGAGGTGTCCCCATCTTGCGCACATACAGCTGGCGCAATAACGCCTGCAGCCCCGCGTCTTCGAAAAGCGGGGCAAGACAGGTGCCGCTTATCCATTGCGCCCCGCTAAAGCCGAAGTATCGGGCGCCATTCTGCTCGACCAGCTCGGCTACGCCATTGCGAAGCTTTGCAAGCGTTGCGGGTGGCACGATGTCGTAGAGCACACCCACGCCGCCGTCGTCCATCGCCTTGGCAAGCGCTTGCGCACTCTGCACGTCTACCCGCGCAATTTCATCAAGCTGCCGTTCATCGTTCAGCGCGTTCATTGTGGTCCCTTGCGCAGCCTGATCGGTGAATACAGGCACACGTCAATGCAGACCGTAGACTGAGCGAAAAAACATTCGTGTTCCGTACGTCTTCGTACAGAACACCTGAACGCGTCGATTTATATGCCGGCTGGTTATTTCGGGTCGCCTTCTTTTTATCCCGACATGCCAGAAACGACGCTACCGCATACATTCGTTAGCTATCGCTTCGCGCCTGTTCGCCAGCCGCCCCTTCTGCGACCACCGGCCAGACCAGCTGTTCGAACTGCTCGGGCGCAACAGGCCTGGAATACAAATAGCCTTGCGCGAAATCGCAGCCCATGGTCTTGAGAAAATCCCGTTGCTCGACCGTTTCCACGCCTTCGGCGATGACCTGAATGCCCAGTTTGTGTGCAAGCACCACCATCGCCTCGCATAGCACCTGGTTGTTTTCGTCCACGCTCAGGTTCTGGACAAACGAGCGATCGATTTTCAGGTAATCGATATCGAAGCGCTTGAGATAGGCAAGCGAGGAATAGCCGGTGCCGAAGTCGTCGATCGAAAGGCCAATGCCCGCAAGACGGAAATCCAGCAGCCGCTCGTCGATATTCGACTCAGCCTGCAGCAACAGACCCTCGGTAATTTCCACCACCACGCTTTGTCCCGGCACGCCCTCACGATTGAGATACTCATGCCACCGCGCGCCAACCATGCTGTCCTGGCGGACCTGCACCGGCGACATGTTGACGCTGATCTGGAACGACGGATCATAGTGCTCGCGCCAGAGCCGCGCCTGTTGCACGGCTTGTCTGAACACCCAGTCGCCGATCGGAATGATGAGGCCGGTATCTTCCGCGAGCGGAATGAATTCCAGCGGGCTGATCATGCCCCGCTCGGGATGCAGCCAGCGAATCAGCGCCTCCGCTTTGCGCACCTGTCCCGTTGCCAGGTCGACAACCGGCTGATAAAGCAGCCGAAGCTGATCGCGAGGAAGCGCGGCACGCAGGTCGCTCGTCAGGCGCAAGCGCGTTTGCGCCTCCAGTTGCATGTCGGGCGTGAAGTAACTGAAGCGATTGCGTCCGGCATTCTTTGCCGCATACATGGCCTGGTCGGCGTTCTTGAACAGCGCGTCGAGTTCGACGGTGTCGTCGGGGAAGACGGTCACGCCAATGCTCGCCGAAATGTAGACCTCGTCCGCGCCGAGCTTGAATGGCTCGGTCAGTTTGCGATTGATGCTGCGCACGGTCTGCTCGACCGCCTCCAAGTCTTCCAGATCGGGCAGGATCACCGTGAACTCATCGCCGCCCAGTCGCGCGACGGTGTCCAGATTGCGCACGCACGCGCTAATGCGGCGCCCGGCCTCGATCAGCAGCACGTCGCCGCGGTCGTGGCCCAGCGAGTCGTTCACTTCCTTGAAGCGATCGAGGTCGATCAGCATCAGGGCCACGCGCCTTCCCGAACGGCTCGCGAGCGCCGCCTCCTCGGTCAGACGGTCGTGAAAGAGCTGCCGGTTTGGAAGCCCCGTCAGTGCATCGAAATTGGCCTGTTTCCAGATGGTGGCCTCGAACGCCATCCGGTCGGAGAGGTCGCGCCCCACCGCGAGCACGGAACTGACATGCCCGGAACGGTCGATCTCAGGCGTGATGCGAATATGGGTACATTGCTCCTGCCCGTCCTTGCCCGCCCACCTCAGTTCGAACTGCGCGCTTTTTCCCGTTGCGATGACGTCGGCAATCTTCCGTTCGTAGACCAGCGCATTCGCGCCGCCGGGAAGCTCCGAAGGCCGCTTGCCGAGCACGCTGGCGAGATCGCATCCCGCCGAGGTGCAAAAGGCCGGATTGGCAAACGTGCGGCGCAGCTCGCGGTCATATCGCGTGATCGTGTCGGGCGAGTTATCGATCAGCGTGCGCGCCTCGCGTTCGCGGGCGACGAGTTCCGCCGTTCGGTCGACGACCGTCTGCTCGAGCGTCGCATTGATTTCGTTGATCTTCTGAATCTTCTGCCTGATTGCCGCGCGCATGCGCTCAAAGCGCTGCGCCAGCCGGGCCAGTTCGTCCGGCCCTCCGGCCGAACCCGCCGCCTGCGCGCCTTCGTCCTCGACGGCGCCGGCATCCTCGCCCGTGTCGTGCATCCGGCGCACCAGGTCCTGCAACGGCGCCGAAATACTGATTGAAATAAACCAGGCAAGAAAAATGGAAAGCAGAAACCCAGAAATACCGACCACCACGATCTGGTTGCGTACGGCCTGCGCCTCCGCAGTGAGACTCTGTTCGGCAATCGTGCTGACCACGAACCAGCTCGTGCCGGGAATTCGGGCGTAAGCGGCAAGATAATGGCCGCCGTGTTGCGCGGCGAAATTGACGAACCGGCTCGATTCGCCCGATAGGCGATGGCGGACGATATCCGCGATCAGGCCGGGCTCGGGCGTGGCGCCCGGATTGGGCGACGCCGCATGATTCGGGACTACGATGATTTTGTTGTCGCTCGCGTCGAATACGTAGATCTCAGTCCCGCTGCCTGCCGCAACGTCGTTGAAGATCGTCGAGAAGTATTCGGGGCGAACGACCAGAACCAGACTACCGATCTTCGTGTTGTCGCTCTTGTTGTAGATGGCGCGCACCATCCCCAGGTTTTGCTGCCCCACCCCATCGTCGTAGCTGCCCCAGTAGGTGCGTTCCTGCGACTCTTGCGCGAGGCCGACGAGCGCCGTCACTCCCGTAGTCAACTGCGCAAAAGCCTGGGTATCCAGAATTTGGTCTTTCTGGTCGAGCAAATACTTTTGATTGATGAAATCGACCGACCCGTAGTGCTCCAGCAGCAAACGCGTCATGTCCTCGCGCGCCTCGCTCTGCTCTCTGGCGCCGCCGCTTGCCGCTCTCGCCAGTGCGCCCTGAACGCGATCCGAAAGCACGAGAAGATTGCTCTCTGATTCGATCTGCTGCATGCGCAGCTCGACATTTCTGGAAACCTGCCGCACCACCTCTTTCGAAAAGATCTCCGCGTTTTCCTTGATCGCCGCAACCGACTTCACATAGGAAATGCAGCCCGAAATGATAATGGGCAACAGCGCCAACAGAATGAAAGCGGCAATCAGCCGATAGCGAATCTCGACGCGTCGAAGCAAATCCTGGCAGAGGTAATCGAAAGCGCGTCGCAGCGACGCGGAGATCGAATTCATTTGTAGTGCATCTTCGCTTCAGTCTTGACCGAGAGGTCCAGGCGCTGCGCAGCCTGCCTGGGCGTGATTTTCCTGAGCAGCACATCCTGCATCAATTTATGCACCAGCTCAATCGTGTTGGAAGGAAGCGACGAATAATAGGGGCTCGCCGTGACCGGATAGCGGCTGACCGCATTCGTGTACTCGACGATCTCCACGTCGCTGACCACGGTGCCCATGCCTTGCTGAAACGGCGAAACGTTGTGGCGTTTCCTCTGTAGAATCGGAAATCCCTTGCCGGCGATGAATTCCAGAAAACGCATGGCCGCGGCCTTGTTGGGCGTTTCGCAAACGGCAAAACCCGTTTCGCTGCCGAACACCGGCACAACGCGTTCACCGCGCGCGTTCCATGGCGGCACGAACACGCCCACCGAGAAATCGTTTCCATTGAGCATGAGGCCGGCGGCCCAGCTGCCCTGAAACGCCATCGCCACCTTGCCTTCCTTGAACAGGCGAATGCCCTCGTCGTAGCCCGTCGTCATGAACGACGGCTGCGCGTAACCGCGCTCGGGAATCAGGGCGATCCTCGCGAAGATATCGGCCACCTGCGGCGTGTCGAGGTTCAGCGTGCCGTCCGCCATCTTCTCTTTCCAATGCGGCTCGTGCGCGACCACATTGTTGGCGAAGCCAGATGCGAATGGCCCGTTGCCGAGCATGTTCGGAAAGCCGCCGCTCCACATCACCGGAATCATTCCCGCCTGCTTGAGCTTGGCGCATACCGCCAGGAACTCATCGAAATTCGCCGGCAGCGTATCGATACCGGCCCTGGCGAACATGGCACGGTTGTAATAGATCATCGTCGTCGCCACACCGCCCGAAATGCCGAATCCTTTGCCGTCGCGGCTGGTCCAGTCGGACTTGAGCGGATCGAGCATGTGCTTCCATGCGGCGCTCTCGCGGACATCGGCGAGCACGCCCTGGTCGGCCAGCTCGGCCGCATAGGCGTTCGGATTGATGCTGACGAGGTCCGGCAGCGTGCCGGCCGCCACGCGTGGCTTGATGTTCTCCTCGACCGAATTGCCGACCATGAACTGCACGTTCACGTGCACGTCCGGATTGAGTTTGTCGAACTCGGCGGCGATCTGGAGCATTTCCTGCGGCCAGTCCGGCGCCCAGATCAATGCGGTGATGGTGGCCCGTGCCGGCGCGGCCTTGCTGCTCTGGGCGCTGTTCTGCTGATCGCAACCCAGGAGCAAGAGCATGCCGATCAAACCGGACAGCAGCCAGGCAAACTTGAATCCGTGCACGTAACGCTCGCTTTCAGTTCGGGAGTCGCAAACCAGGCACACAAACCCTTGACGCAGGGGAACCAGATTGCATATCGGCCAAAACCGGGCATCACTTGAGGAAACCTGTACTCGAGCGCGGCACGCGCTGACCGGCGAGCTGTGACGGACGAACGTTCACGCCCGTTCGCAAACGTTGGCGCAGCGCGCTGCGCCAACGTAGTCCAATAGCATTGAGTATTTTTGCGCAGACACAGAACGGGCGTGCGCGTTTGGCGCGCCATGGCACATCATGGCGCGGCGAGCGCAATGGCTCGCCGCCTTCGCTCACGCGACTTGTTTCAGTCGAGGGACGGGCTGCATTCGCAGTCGAGCGCCGCGACGCGCGCAGGCCGCTCCATTGCCGCAAGCCGCTGCAACGTCACGAGGCCGAACACAGCGAGTGCGCAACCGAGCACCAGATCGGCGCGAATGCCGGCACGGTCCACGATCGCGCCGCCCACCGACGAGCCAAGCGCAATCGCCACCTGGATCACGCTCACGAACATGGCCGACCCCGCTTCGGCCTGATCGGCCGTGCCACGCTGAATCCACACGGAAAAGCACAGCGGAATCGCGCCGAACGCCACGCCCCACATCAGCATCGCCGCGATTTCGCCAACGCGTACGTGGTCGAGCAGAATCATCGCCGAGAGCGCGCACAACAACAGCGCCGTCATCGTCGCCACGGCGAATTTCAAACGCGTGGCGACAAAAGCCGAAGTCAACGCGTTCGAGAAAAAGCCGATCACGCCGAAGGCGAGCAGCAGCAGCGTGATCGCGCTCATCGTAAAGTCTTGCTGAAGCAGCGGCGCAATGAACGTGTACGTCGAAAAATGCGCGCCGAACACGAGCGCGACCATCAGCATGCTCAGGCGCACATGCGGGCGGCGCAGCAGCGTGACGAAGTCGGCAAGACGCAATGCGGCAGCGGAAGGCAGCGACGGCACCAGCAATGCCTGAGCGATCAGCGCGAGCGCGACAAGACCGCCTGTCACGAAAAACGACATGCGCCACGAGGCAAGCCCGGCGATAAAGGTGCCGAGCGGCACGCCGATCACCGTTGCGCAGGTCACGCCAGTGAGGATGATGGCCGTTGCGCGCGCGGCGTCGCTCGTGTGCACGAGGCGCCCCGCTGCGGCCGTCGCAAGCGTCCAGAAGCCGCCGAGCGCCGCGCCGAGCATCGCGCGGCCCACCAGCATGAGCGCGAAATTCGTCGAAAGTGCGCAGACGATATCGGACGCGAGCAGCATGGCCGTGAGCAACAGAAAGACGTGGCGCCGATCCATGCGCCCCGCAAACATCATGAGGCCCGGCGCAAAAATCGCGGCCATCACGCCCGGCGTGGTCACCATGAGGCCAGCGGTGCCCGGCGTCACGCCAAGCTCGCGGGCGATTTCGGTGAGCAAACCAACCGGCAGGAACTCGGACGTCACGAACGCGAATGCGCTGATCGCCACGGCAAAGACGGACAACCACTGGCGCAGTGTCGTCTCTTGAAGCGGCGCGGGCGCAAGATTGGGAGAACGGTCGTTCATGTTTCGATGACTGTTTTGAGTGGGGCGAATAATAAAAGCCATTGTTCGGCAATTTCACACCAAAAAATGGGGAAAATCGCCGTTTAAATGGCCAATCGGGAATGGCGTTTAAATTAACATCAAAAAAAGAAACGCGTGCGGCCCGGCAATTGGCGGGGTCGGCAAAAGGGTTATGAACGGAATGTGACGCGGCCTGCCGCCCACAGGCTTGCGGGGCGGAGATGATGTCATTTCAGTCCCGGAAAAATAAACGATATTTTTCCGGGGAAAAGTTAGGCGTCGATTAGATGCTGATGCGTGCCGCCAGATAGCGGGCTGAAGACGCCGCGCGTCAACTCGCGCGCGAGCGCCGCACTGCGAGCAGCGCCGCGAGCGCCGCCACCACCGTGACCGGCACGCTCGCGCCAATCACCGTCGTGGCGCTCGCACCGCCCGCCAGCAGTTGCCCGGCCGCGAGCGGACCGACGATCGAACCCACGCGGCCCACTGCCACGGCCGCGCCCACGCCGGTGCCGCGCATGACGGTGGCGTAACTCGCGGCGGAAAGCGCATAGAGCATCGACTGCGCGCCCACCACGCCCATGCCCGCGAGCAGCACCGAAGCGCAGATCCAGAACAGGTTGCCCGCGCCCGCGAGCATGAAGAGCGATATTGCAATGCCCGCATAGACAGCCGCAACAACACGTCCAGGCTTCACGCGATCCATCAGCATGCCGATGCCGAGCACGCCGATTACGCTGCCTACGTTGAAGAAGATCTGCGTGACGCCGGCCTGGCTGCGCGTGAGGCCGCGGCTCACGATCAGGGAAGGCAGCCAGTTGAGCAGGAAGTACAGCACGATGAGCGTGCAGAAAAAGCTGATCCAGATCTGCGCGGTCACCGCGGCGCGGCCCTCGCCGAACAACACGCGCCACGTGGGCGGCGGGCCATCCTGCGCGGACTGCGCGCGGCTCGCAGCCGCTTCATAGGCGGCGGACTCCGGCAGGCAAGCGAGAATCAGCGGCGCAACCACGAGCGGCCCCACGCCGCCCGCATAGAAGATATGCCGCCATTGCGCATCGCCCGCACTGAGCACGCCGATCAGCGCCGCCAGCGCGCCGCCGAGCGGCATGCCGCAATACATGATGCTGACGGCCGTATTGCGCAGTCGCGGCGGCACGGCTTCGGCCGAAAGCGCGATCAGGTTCGGCATGGCGCCGCCAAGGCCGATGCCGGTCAAGACGCGCGCCACCAGCAGCGTGGTGAAACTCCCCACCTGGGCGGTGAAGATGGAGAACACGCCGAACGCCACCATCGAAAGCAGCAGCACGCGCTTGCGCCCGATGCGATCGGCGAGGCGTCCGCCGATCATCGCGCCGGGCAGGAGCCCGAGCATGCCCGCGCTGAACGCGAGCCCCATCTGGCTCACCGAAAGACCGAACTCGCGCGCCATACGCGGCGCGGCCACCCCTGTCGATTGCAGATCGACGCCCTCCAGCACCGCCACGATCAGACACAAACCCAGCACCCATGCGGTGCCCGCCGCCGTGCGCGCGCTCACCTGCGTAGTCGATGACGACACGTTGCCTCCTCGTTTTGTAACGGAATGTCGCGGCCTTTCACCGCGTCGGCACTAGTTAGCTACCCTAATCTAAGTGCTGAAAAATGATCAGACGTGCGGCAGCGGGGCGCGACAGCCCGCTTCGATGAGCTGCGACCGGTGATCGAATGCCGCGAGCGGATACGCGAAGAAGTAACGCGCCGTGGTGCACTTTTCCGCGTAAAACGGATCGCCCGCGGGTGCGTTCAGCGCAATACGCAGCGTTCGCGCCCAGGCAAACGCGAGCAGCAGCCAGCCGAGGAGCGCAAGATAATCGTCGGCTACGCGGTAGGGCAACTCGCGATCGTCTGCACTGCCCTGCCCGATTTCGCCTGTGATGCGTTGCACGTCAGCGACCAGCGCATCGAGCCGTGTACCCGCGCCACTGAGCGCCCGATCGTCGGATGCCGTACAGCGCGCGGCTTCCGCCGCGATATGCGCCAACAAGCCGCGCAACGCCTCGCCGCCGTCGCCCAGCACCTTGCGCACAAGCAGATCGACTGCCTGAATTTCGTTCGTGCCTTCGTAGAGCATGGCGACGCGACTGTCGCGCACGGTCTGCTCCACGCCGTACTCGTGAATGTAGCCGTAGCCGCCGAATACCTGCAGTGCGCTCGACGCCGCCGCAAAGCCATTGGCAGTAAAGAACGCCTTGGCAACGGGCGTGAGCAGCGAGGCGAGCTGCCCGGCCGCCTGGCGCTCATGCGCGTCGGGGTGGCGCGCGGCCACGTCTAGCCAGTAACCGATCCAGTAGCCGATGGCACGCTCGCCTTCCACGGTTGCGCGCAGATCGAGCAGAATGCGCCGCATGGCCGGATGAAACGCAATCGGTGCGGGCTTTCCCGGCTCCCCCTCATAATGCGCTGGCGCGCTTACGGCGCGCATCTGCGCGCGCTCTTGCGCATAGGCGTGGGCGCGCTGCCACGCAAGCTGCGCATGCCCTACGCCCTGCATCGCCACCTGCAGGCGCGCCGCGTTCATCATCACGAACATCGAAGCGAGGCCGCGGTGCGGCTCGCCGACCAGCCAGCCCAGCGCCTGCTCGAAACGCATCGAGCAGGTCGGGCTCGCCTTCAGGCCCATCTTCTTTTCGATGCCTTCGCAATGCACGCCGTTGCGCACGCGCGCGCCGTCCTCACCCACGGTCCATTTCGGCACCACGAAGAGCGAGAGGCCCTTCGTGCCCGGCGGCGCATCGGGCAAACGCGCGAGCACGAGGTGCACGATGTTCCCGGTTAGATCGTGATCGCCACCCGTGATGAAGATCTTGCTGCCGTCGATACGCCACGCTTCGTGCGCCGCATCGGGCGTCGCTCGCGCGCGCAGCAGCGCGAGATCGCTGCCCGCCTGCGGCTCGGTCAGGCACATCGTGGTGAGCCACTCGCCGCTTGCGATCCTGGGCAGCCAGTCGCGCTTGAGCGTATCGGAGCCGTGCGCCAGAAGGCACGCGGTCGCACCGTGCGTGAGGCCGGGCGACATCAGCCACGCATGGTTGGCCGCCGCGAGCATTTCCTGGAGTGCGACTTCGAGCAGTTGCGGCAAGCCCTGACCGCCCGCTTCGGCGTCGAGCGCGAGCGTGGGCCAGCCTGCCGTCACGAAGTCCGCATATGCCTCGCGAAAGCCCGCTGGCGTCGAGACCTCGCCGCCCTCGAAGCGGCAGCCTTCGAGGTCGCCAGCCGGGTTTAACGGCGCGATGCGTTCCGTTACGAAACGCGCGGCTTCTTCGAGCACCTGCTGCGCCATCGAACTGTCGAGGTCTTCCCAGGCGGGCACGCTACGCCACCATCCGGGCGCGTCGATCCATTCGTCGATCACGAAGCGCATGTCGCGCAGCGGAACCTGATAGTCGAGACTCATCGTGACCGTTCCTCAAACCTGCTGCAAATGACGCGCGAAGATCACGCGCGCGCTGGCAGCGTGCTCGCCACGCGCGGCATAGAGCGCGTTCACGAGCGCCGCGCGCTGGCTCAACACCACGCGCTGATTGATCGACCCCTTGTCGGTGATCTCGCCAAGATCGAGCGAAGGCGGCGCGTCCATCACGTGAAGCCGTGTGATGAGCGTCGCGCTGCCCGTTGCCTCGCGGTTCAGCCGCTCCATCAGGTCGGCAAAGAAGTCCCGCACGGCGGCCGAGTCCAGAACGTCGCGCACGGCCGCGCCGGCGTCGAGCCCCGCCAACCGGCGGCAATCGTCCAGGCGCGGGAAGATCAGCACGCCAATGTCGTCGCGGTCCATGCCCGCGATCACCGCGTCCTGCACATACGGCGCGCCACCCGAAACGATGCGCGCGCGCATCGGCCCCACGCTCACGAACGTGCCTGAGCTGAGCTTGAAGTCTTCGGCAATGCGCCCGTCGAACAGCAGGCCCAGTTCGGGCCGCGCGGCATCGACGAACCGCACGGCGTCGCCGGTGCGGTAGTAGCCCTCTTCGTCGAACACGCCGTGACGATCCGTCTCGTTCGCGCGCCAGTAGCCGCTCATCACGTTCGGTCCGCGAAAGCGTGCTTCGAGCTTGCCGTCCACCGGCACGAGACGCGTCTCGCAGCCCGGAGCAGGCAGGCCGATATAGCCCGCGCCCATCACCGGCCCGGTCGTGAAGAGGCACGACGGCGCGGTCTCGGTCATGCCAAGCCCCGCCATGATGCGGATGCGCTCGCCGCAATGGGCCTGCGTCACGCGTTCGAGCCGGTCCCACGCCGCCTGCGAGAGCCCCGCGCCCGCGAAGAAGTACATCTTCACGCGCGAGAAAAACGTCTCGCGCAGGCGCACGTCGGTTTCGAGCGCCACGGTCAGTTCTTCCCAACCCTTGGGCACATTGAAGTAGAGCGTCGGCGCGATTTCGCGCAGGTTGCGCAGCGTCTCTTCGAAGCGGCCCGCAACCGGTTTGCCGTCGTCGATATAGAGCGTGCCGCCGTTGTAGAGCGCAATGCCCACATTGTGGCTGCCGCCAAAGGTGTGATTCCAGGGCAGCCAGTCCACCAGCACAGGCGGCTCCATGCCGAACTGCGGAAAGGTTTGCAGCAGCATCTGCTGATTGCTGCACAGCATGCGGTGCGTGGTGGGCACGGCCTTGGGCAGACGCGTCGAGCCCGAAGTGAAGAGGAACTTCGCGATCGTGTCGCCATTCACGCGCGCTTGCGCGGCTTCAATGCTGCCCGGCTGCGTCTCGAGTAACGCCGCAAACGGCGTCTCGCGGCGCGCGCCGCCAGCCGGTGTCACCACCACGCGCTCGATAGCGTCAGGCACTGCGGCATCCAGCGCTGCCGCGAAAGCGGGGCCATCAGCGGCAAATACGAGGCCTGGGTTGAGCAACCCCAGCGTGTGCCGCAGCTTGCTGTAGTCGCTCGACACGAGCGAATACGCGGGCGATATGGGCGCATAGGGCACGCCGGCCCACAGCGCACCGAACGCCATTTGCAAATGTTCGAGATCGTTGCCCGAAAGCAGCGCGACCGGGCGCTGCGCGGACAAACCCCGCGCGATCAAGGCCTGCCCGATCGCGCGTGCGCGTTCGAGCATCTGCGCGTAGCTGATGCCCTGCCACTGCCCGTCGGCGCCGCGGCGCGCCACGAGCCAGCGGTCCGGATGCGCGCGCGCACCACTCACGAGGCGGTCGGTCACGCGCTCGGGGAACTCGCCTAGCGACTCGGTCGAGCGCAAATACCAGCACTCGCCACGCCGCTCGATCTGCGGCGCGGCCGAGCCGATCGCAACGGCGCGGTAGCCGGCGAAGTCCGGCTGCACGCGCGCGCGCGCATGCGTTTGGGTCGGCTCTGAATCCAAAGCCTGTCTCCTTTGCCTGGCCGGTGCCGGGCGGCGCCGTATGTCGACGCAGCCGGCCCGGTAGTTCATGTTGTGAGCGCGTTCAGATCGGATAGTGGCGCGGGCCGGTCTGCACGGTGATCCAGCGCAGGTCCGTGAATTCGGCGATCGAAGCCTTGCTGCCGAAGCGCCCATAGCCGCTCGCCTTCACGCCGCCGAACGGCATTTGCGCTTCGTCGTGCACCGTTGGCCCGTTGATATGGCAGATGCCCGATTCGACACGCTTCGCCACACTCATCGCGCGCGCGATATCGCGGCTGAACACGGCCGCCGAAAGACCGTATTCGCTGTCGTTTGCCACCTGCAGCGCTTCGTCGTCGCCATCCACGCGCTGCACCGTCACCACGGGGCCGAACGATTCGTCGGCATAGAGCTTCATCTCGCGCGTGACGTTTTCGACGATCACAGGCTGCATGATCGCGCCGTTCACTTCGCAACCGAGCGGCAGTTTCGCGCCCTTTTCGCGTGCGTCTTCCACGAGCGCGCGGATACGCCGCGCCGACGCTTCGCTCTCCAAAGTACCCAGCACCGAGCCCGGCTGCGTGGGGTCGCCAGCCTTCAGCGTGCGCGCCTTCTCAACGAGTTTTTCCATGAACGCATCGGCAATCTTGCGATCGACGATCACGCGCTCCGTCGACATGCAGATTTGCCCCTGGTTGAAGAACGCGCCGAATGCGATGCCTTCCACTGCCGCGTCGAGGTCGGCGTCGTCGAGCACGAGCACCGGGGCCTTGCCGCCCAGTTCGAGCAGTGCCGGTTTCAGATGCCGTGCGCAATGCTCGACGACGACGCGGCCCACGCGCGTCGAGCCCGTGAAGTTCACGCGCTTGACGGCGGGGTTGGCGATCAGACGCTCGACGATGGCCGGCGCATCTTCCGGTGCATGCGTGAGCACGTTCACAACGCCCTCGCCGAGACCTACCTCGTTGAGCACGGCGCCGATCAGCGCATGCACGCCGGGACACCCTTCCGAAGCCTTCAGCACCACCGTATTGCCGCACGCGAGGGGCATGGCGAGCGCGCGCGTGGCGAGAATCACCGGCGCGTTCCAGGGCGCCATGCCGAGCACGACGCCGCACGGCTGGCGCACGGCCATCGCGAGACTGCCGGGCACGTCGGAGGGGATCACTGCGCCGTCGATCTGCGTGGTCATGGCAGCCGCTTCGCGCAGCATGTTGGCCGCGAGCATCACGTTGAAGCCGTACCAGTTCGCCATCGCCCCCGTTTCCGCCGCGCCAATGGCGATGAAATCCGTTGTGCGCGCATCCATTTTGTCCGCGGCGGCTAGCAGGCGCTTGCGGCGCTCCGTGGGCGTGAGCGCGGCCCACGCGGGAAACGCGCGCGCGGCGGCGGCCACCGCCGCGTCGGCATCTTCCAGCGTGGCGGCTGCCGCGCGCGTGGCCACCGCGCCCGTTGCCGGATTGATGCGCTCGAAGGTCTTGCCACTCGATGCGGCGCGCGCCGCGCCGCCGATCAAGAGTCCGGTTTCATGCATGCTGTTGTCTCCTCTATCCTTGTGCGTTGCGAACGATTAGCGCTTGTATGCCTGCAGGCCCGGCTTGATGCTCTTCTCGTCGAGGAACTGCTTGAGACCCTGCTCACGGCCGCCTTCCTTGTCGCGATGGTTGGCCTGGTCGAGCTTCGCGTAGAGGTAGTCCTCGTTCTGCTCCCAGGTCAGTTCGCGCGAACGCTTGAAACCATGCTTCGCGTTGCGCAGCACGACCGGGTTCTTGTCGAGCAGCTTTGCGGCGAGCGCGATCGTTTCTTCGCGCAGTTGCGCGAGCGGCACGCTCTTGTTGACGAGACCCATTTTCGCGGCCTGCTGGCCCGTGAACGTATCGCCCGTCATGATGTAGTAAAGCGCCTCGCGGTGCCCCACCGTATCGGCCATTGCCTTGCTCACGAGGTTGCCCGGCGGAATGCCCCAGTTGATTTCCGAAAGGCCGAACGTCGCTTCGTCGGCGGCAATCGCGAGATCGCACGCCACGAGCGGCGAAAAGCCGCCACCAAAGCACCAGCCGTTCACCATCGCGATGGTCGGCTTCGAATACATGCGCAGCAGTTGCCATTGCCAGCGGCTCGCGTCGCGGCGAATGCGTTCCTGCAGCACGTCGGGGCCCGCATCGACTTCGCGGAAATATTCCTTCAGGTCCATGCCGGCCGTCCACGCCGAGCCTTCGCCGGTCAGCACGAGCACCTGCGCTTCGCCGTCGAGCTCGAGCGTTTCGAGCACGTCGATCATCTCCTTGTTCAGCGTCGGGCTCATGGCATTGCGCTTTTCCGGCCGGTTGAACGTGACCCAGGCGATGCCGCCCTCGACCGCGACCTTGACCGTTTTCCAGCGACCTTCGTAACCCATTCTCTATCTCCGTAGACACTGCCGCACTCGCGGCTTGAAATCAATTTACTATCAGGCTACCTGATATGTAAAGTAGAATATGATCTCGTCGGTACAAACCCGTAAAACGCGATGAACCCAAAAACTTCCCCCACCGTGCCGCGCGCCCGAACCGCGCAGCAGAGTGCCGAAGGCAGCCCGCACGCCGTGCCGCGCATGCGCCTGAGCTACCTGATCGGCCAGCTCGACCGCGTCGTCTCGCGCCGTTTGACGGAAGCGCTCGCGCGCCACGGTCTCACGCTGCCGCAATACACCGCGCTTTCCGTGCTGCGCGCGCGCGGGCGCTCCTCCAATGCGCAACTCGCCGAGCGCTCGTTCATCACGCCGCAGGCCGCCAACGAAGTCGTCAAGACGATGGAGGCAAACGGCTGGGTCATGCGCGAAGCCGACCCGATGAACCGACGCGTGGTGCTGCTCTCGCTCACCGAGGCAGGCAACGCGCTGCTGGGCGAATGCGACGCCGCCGCCGATCACGTGGAAGGCGCAATGCTCGACGATATGGACAACGAAACAGCTGAGAAGCTACACGCGCTGCTGCATGCCTGCGTGCGCAATCTGCGCGCCGCCTGAGGCGAGCATGCGGAGAATGACAAAAAGGAGGAGACACCCTTGAACATCGACCCGCTCGTTGCCATCGACACGCACGTTCACGCCGAAGTGTCGTGTTGCCAGCCGCCCGACCTCTTCGCGAAGGAATTCGACGAGGCCGCCGACAAATATTTCGGCACCGTGCTCAAGCAGGGCCGCCGCCCGACGATTCCGGAAACGATCGAGCACTATCGCGAACGCAAGATCGGCTTCGTGATGTTCACGGTGGATTGCGAAGCGAATATCGGGCGCCGCCGCATCGACAACGAAGAAATCGCCGACTTCGCGCAGCAAAACGCCGACATCATGATCGCGTTCGCCAGCATCGACCCGCACAAGGGCAAGTTCGGCGCACGCGAGGCGCGGCGGCTGATCGAGGAGCACGGCGTGCGCGGCTTCAAGTTTCACCCCACCATGCAGGGCTTTTTCGCCAACGACCGGCTGGCGTATCCGCTCTACGAGGTGATTGCCGAATTTGGCCTGCCCGCCGTGTTCCATAGCGGCCACTCGGGCATGGGCTCGGGCATGCGCGGCGGCGGCGGATTGCGCCTGAAGTATTCGGAGCCGATCTATCTCGACGATGTGGCCGCCGACTTCCCCGACATGAAGATCGTGATCGCGCACCCGTCGTGGCCGTGGCAGGAGCAGGCGCTTTCCATCGCGCTGCACAAGCCCAACGTCTATATCGACCTGTCGGGCTGGTCGCCGAAGTACTTCTCGCCGGAGCTGGTGAAGTACGCGAATACGCTGTTGCGCGAGCGGGTGCTGTTCGCTTCGGACTTTCCCTTGATCCGCCCCGACCGTTGGCTCGCCGATTTCGATACGCTCGACATCAAGCCGGAAGTGCGGCCCTTGATCCTCAAGGAGAATGCGGTGCGGCTGCTGGATCTCGCGGCAAAGCCCTGAAGAAAGCCGCGTGTGCCGCGAGCGTCATGCGGGTCTTTCAACCACCGGAACCGGTTCGCCCGGCGCCTTTTCGCGCTTGACGGCGTACATCGCGAGATCGGCGCGGCGCAGAACCAGATCGACGTCCAGCTCGTTCGCCGCGACCGTCGTGAAGCCGACGCTCGCCCCAACGCTCACCAGGAGCCCAGGCGCCAGTTCGAAGGGCCGCTCGATCGCTGCGGTCACGCGGCTCGCCCTTTCGCGCGGCGCCCGGTCCGCCTGAGGATCGACGATCACGAATTCGTCGCCGCCCATACGGGCCACCCATGCGCCCGCGCTGGCCAGCATGCGCAGGCGGCTCGCGACCTGCACGAGCAGCATGTCGCCGGCCTTGTGGCCATGCGCGTCGTTGACCAGCTTGAAGCCGTCGAGATCGACGAAGAACACCGTCATGCCCGCCTTGAGGGGCGTCGCGCTCGCCGGCCCCGCCGCGCTGAAGAGGCCGTCGCGGTTCAGCAGCCCCGTGAGGGCATCGTGGCGCGCGCGATGGCTGTTTTCCCGTTCGGCCTTCATCGTCGAGATGAGCATGGCGTTCAGGTGCCGCGCGGCGGCGCTCATGGCGAACAGATAGAAGGGAATTTGCAGGAGCGAGAGCAGGAGCACCGGCTCGCCGCCCAGCAACGCGCCGATGCAGCACGGGCCGAGCGAAAGGCAGATCATGACCGCCACGAGCCGCGGCGCCGCGAAATTGCGGAAGCAGATCCCGCCCACCATGGCGGCGGCGGAAAGGAAGGCGAGCGTGGCGGATACCCAGTCCCGGCTCATGGCGCTGACGAGCGCGCCGTAGCCCACGGTCGCGCCCCACAACGGCGCGAGGAGAATATAGATGTCGGTGGGCGTGCTCTTGCCCTCCCTCGCGCGGCGGCGCGAAAGGGTAAGAATGGCGAGCCGCACCATACAGACGACGATTTCGGCGATGAGCCAGAACTTGAACGGAAGCGTTCCATGGCGGCGCGCCAGGAGCCACGCCACGGCCACGGTATTGGACACGCCGCCGAAGAAGATCGGCAGGGTTCCGAACAAGGTGCCGACAAGGGCGACACGGATTTCGTGCGGCGTGTCCTGTCCGGGCTCGGTCAACCAACGGGCCAGCTTGCCACGCGGCAAAGAGTAGATTTCGTTGCGGGAGCTCACATGCGTCACCGTCGGTCGTACCGCGCGCCAGACGTTTTCGCCCCTCGCGCCCTGTCAAGTCCGCGTCGTACGGCCGTGCGAAAGCAACGGGCGCCGCCGCCCAAGTGCGATAACGGCAGGCTGTAAGGAAAACTTTAGGAATGCGGTGGGTGAGGGGCTTTGGTTGAGCTAGCAACCAATGGGGGAAATTGACGTGCACATCATACGATTTACATCAGACCAGGCACGATGCGTTGAAGCAACGCGCTGCCAGAATTTTAGGGTCGGACTAGACCGTTCGCAAGGGCGCCCGGTCCAGCACATAGCGCGCAAAAAGACGCCGCCACCATGGCAAGACCCAATCCCCGGCTTCCTCCGGTAATCAGCACCGTTTGACTCTGCATCGTCTCCATCGCGCCCTCCTGTTCTCGCCGAAGCCGGTGCACACTGCGACCGGCATGCTAAAGACGGATGGGCGAACGAAAACGGATCGGCCCACTCGAAAAAAAGTTATCGACTGCGCGCAACGATGCCGCTAACGGGCGACGGTGACGGTCATCTCGGATTCGTACGTGATCTTCACGTGGCTATGATGCTTGAGGGTCTGCATCACCTCGACGAGATCGGGGCGGCTCACCCGAATGGAGCGCGCAGTGCCCGACTTGTCCACGATGGTCAGGAGGTTGAGCTTGCGGTCGACGGCTGTGACTTGCGCCACGCCGCTGAAGACGCGGAGCACCTGGAAGTTTTCGTTGTCGGCGCCGGAGGAGTGCTGCGTAATTTTTGCCGTGTGGGTCAGGCGCGTGATCGCCACGCCGTTGGCGGGCGTCAAACCGGTGACATACGGCTCCAGATAGTGGGTTGTAAGCTTGTCGCCGACCTTGACGACATCGAGCACGTCCGGATGCTCTTTCACACTGAAGCTCAGGTCGTCGCGCCCAGGCACGGTCACGACGATCAGTGCATTCTTCCGATCGATCAGACTGATCGTGCCGCTTTCCGTGTCGACCGATGCCCCGGCTGGCATGGCTTCAGAAGCGGCCGAGGCGTCTGTATCGGCGGCCAGGCAGATGGGTGCCGAGGCGGCATAAACGCCAATGGCCGCGACGCAGAGCGCAAGGCTGCGCGCGAACGACATGCACGTATTCGATCGATAGAGCATGGTAGTCCCCTTGAAACGATCAGGTGCCACGCTTGTTGCGCCGGTCCGGGACCATGGCGTGTGCTCTCGGAGCCTAACACTGCAGCACGCCCCGGGCATCGGACTTTAGTCTTATAGGGTCGATGCGATCGATACGGTCAATACCGTCAATCCGGTCGATACGGCCTAGCGCGCGAAGGCCGCCGCGCAGCGTGCCTGAGCCTGCCCCGGCACCGGCGAGCGAAACGAGAACAAGCCGCCTGCCTGCGGTTGCTTTTCGCGCTCGGCGGCCGTGAGCCCCTTCCACGCAGTCGTGGCGTACACGGTGCGCAGATCGTCCCCGCCGAACGCGAGCTTCGTGATGTTCGCGCAAGGAAACGCCACCTGCTCGACCCGTTCGCCTTCGGGAGAATAGCGGTCGATGCGCCAGCCGCCGAATAGCGCGACCCACACGTAGCCCTCGGCGTCCACGGCCATGCCGTCCGGGTGGCCGTCGCCGGAAATCGCGGTGAATACACGCTTGCGCGACAGCGTGCCGTCAACGGCCACATCGAACGCATAGACGACGCGGCGCATCGTGTCGTTGTGATAGAGCGTGCGGCCGTCCGGACTCATGGCCGGGCCATTGGTGATCACATAGCCGCTGTCCTGTGCGCTCATCGTGCCGCCTTCGTCCACGCGGTACAGCGTGCCGGTCGGCGATTCTTCGGCGTCGTCCATCGAGCCGAACCACAAACGTCCTTGCGCGTCGGCGAAACCGTCGTTCAGACGATTGCCCGGCAAATGCGGCTCGACGTCCACCAGCTTGTCGAATTCCCCGCTCACCGCATCGAAGCGATACAGGCCGTCGGGCATGCCGCACACGAAAACCCGGTCCCCGAGCGGCGCGAGAAAGCCGACCTGGTCGGGCGCGTACCACGTCGTGCGCACCCCGGTCGTGACCACGAGGCGATGAATCTGGCGGCCCTTGATATCGACGAAATAGATCGCGTCTTCCGCGGCCTGCCACAGCGGCCCTTCGGCAAGCTCCGCGCCGATGGGCCATACGCACACAGGAACCGGCATCGTCATTCTCCGTACCATCCACAGTCGACAAAGTAATCGCGGCCCGAGCAGCGCGAGGCGTCGTCGGAAGCGAGGAACAACGCCATGCGCGCGACATGCTCGGGCTCGATGCGCAGGGGCAGACACTGCCCCGCCACCACCTTCGCCTCGCTCTCCGGCGTTTGCCACAGGTTCATCTGGCGCGGCGTTTTCACGGCGCCCGGGATGATGCAGTTCACGCGAATGCCCGCGCTGCCCAGATCGCGCGCAAGACCGCGCGTGAGACCCTCGATGCCGGCCTTCGCGGTCAGGTAAATCGGCAGGTTCGGCAATGCCACATGCCACGACACTGACCCGAAGTTCAGGATCACGCCGCGCCCCGCCGCGCGCATGCCCCGCGCGGCGGCCTGCGCGCAGAAGAACTGGTGGCGCAGGTTCACGGCGATACGCTCGTCCCAGTACTGCCCCGTGAGTTCGCCGATATCGTGGCGGTCGTCGTTTCCCGCATTGTTCACGAGCACGTCGATCGGGCCCGCTGCTTCGACAATCGAAGCGAACACGCTTTCGATCGCGTCGACGCTGCGCAGATCACAACGCTTGAACAGCGGCGGATGCTTCGCATGACGAAGCGTTTCCTGCAGGGCCAGCGAATCCTGTTCGGCCACGTCGAGGAAGAACACGCGAGCGCCCTGCTGCGCAAACGCCTCGACAACCGCAGCGCCAATACCGCTGCCGCCGCCGGTGATAACGACGGTTTTTTCCGCCAGGCTCGGATAGATTGCGTACGACATCAGATATTCCAGTTTTGACTTGTAGAACCCCAAACAGGGCGGCGAGCCATAAATAGCTCGCCACCCTGACCTGCTGCGTGTCCTGCCCTTACGATACGACTTCGACTGCGCTCAACATGCGCCAGTCGCGCGGGAGTGTTCGCGCCGCGTTGCCCGCAACCGTGACCGTGCCGCGCAGATGAATGTCGCGGCTCGAACTGCCCACCATCAAATCGAAAGCGCCCGGCTCGACAATACGCTCGCCGCGTGCGTCGGTGAAATTGAGCATGTCGACGGGCAGCGTCACGCGTACGCGCGCCGAGGCGCCCGCCGCGAGCGGCACGCGCGCAAACGCCTTCAGCTCGCGCACCGGCCGGGCCACCGACGCGTGCTGATCGCGCACGTAGATCTGCACGATCTCCGTGCCTTCGCGCTCGCCGATGTTTTCAACCGTGAAGCTCAGTTCGACCGTGCCGTCTTCAAGCGCGACTTCGCTCTGCGCCACCGCGAGATCGCTGTAGCGGAACGGCGCGTAACCCAGGCCGAAACCGAACGGATAACGGCTTCCGAAGTGGTAGGCGATCGGCGTGCCCGCGCTCTTGAGGCGATGGTTGTACACATACGGCACGGCGCCTGCGCTCTTCGGCACCGAGAGCGGCATGCGGCCGCTGAAATTGGCGCGGCCCACCAGCAGATCGGCCAGCGCCTCGGCACCGCGCTCGCCGGGTGCGAACGCCATGATCTGCGCGGCGATGCGATCTTCGAGACCACCGAGGTTGTACGGACGGCCACCCGTCATCACGACGACGGTTGGCGTGCCGCTCTCGACCACGGCCGTGAGCAATTGCAGCTGCACGCCCGGCAGTTCGAGGCTGTCCGTGTCGGACCCTTCGCCCACCGTGCCGGACTGGAACAACCCCGCCAGATCGCCGACGAATACGATGGCCACGCCCGCCGCGCGCGCGGCTTCGACGGCGCCTGCAATGCCATCGGTCTCCTGGCTGATCAATTCGTCGCGGTTGGCGCTGCCGCTCAGGTCGAGCGACACATCGCCCGGGAAAACCGGCGCGCCCGCGCGGCGCTCCTTGATGATGTCGCAGCCCTTGGCATGCAGCACGCGCGCCTCGCCGAGCAGCGCGCGCAATGCGCCGAGCGGCGTGGCAATCGAAGCAACCGACTGCTCGCCCGAGTTGATGAGGTGCACCGGGAAGCTATAGCCCGCGAGCAGCGCGAGCGGGTCGTCGGCAGTCGGGCCGATCACGGCGATTTTCTGGGCGCCATCGGCATGCAACGGCAGCACGCCGCCTTCGTTGCGCAACAGGACCGCCGATTCGAGCGCGACCTGGTAGGCCGTATCGCCCGCCGCCGCGCCCTTCACATCCACGCGCTCGGGGTCCACGTACGGGTTCTCGAACAGGCCAAGCTGGAATTTCGTGCGCAGCACGCGCGAAACCGCGGTGTCGATCGTCGCTTCCGTGATCTCGCCGCGCTCGAGCGCTTCCTTCAAATGGACAGCGCACTCGTGCCCAGGCAGTTCGACGTCGAGCCCTGAATTGAACGCGAGCGCCGCCGCCGATGCGCTGTCGTGCGCCACGGCATGGTGGCTGTAGAGCAGATCCACAGCAGCGTAGTCGGCAACGACGAGGCCTTCGAAGCCCCACTTTTCGCGCAGCGTATCGTGCAGCAGCGTGCGGTCGCCATGACAGGGCACGCCGTCGATATCGTGGTACGCCGGCATGATCGAGCCCGCGTGCGCCAGCTTGACCGCCATTTCGAACGGCAGCAGGAACACATCGTTCAGCTCGCGCGGGCCGACGTGCACGGGCGCGTGATTGCGCGCGCCTTCGCTCGCCGAGTGACCGACGAAGTGCTTGAGCGTGGCGAGCACATCGCGCCGCTCGCCTTGCAGACCGTTCACGTAGTGACACGCGAGCACGCCGACCAGATACGGATCTTCGCCGAGCGTTTCCTCGGTGCGGCCCCAGCGCGGATCGCGCGAGACGTCCAGCACGGGCGCGAGCCCCTGGTGGCAGCCGATCGAGCGCGCCTGCTCGCCGATAATGAGCCCCACTTCGCCCACGAGGCTCGGGTTCCACGTCGCCGCGTAGTTCAGCGGCGAGGGAAACAACGTAGCGTCCTTGATCATCAGGCCCACGAGGCATTCCTCGTGCGACATGACGGGAATGCCCAGGCGCGTGTCTTCGACCATCTTGCGCTGCAGCTCGTTGAGCGCGCGCACGCCTTCTTTCGGATCGACCGTGTGCGTGCCGAGCGGGCGCGTGATCTGGCCAAGACCATGCGCCAGAATCTGGTCCACAGTGAGGCTATTCGCGCTTTGCGCGAAATCGATCGAGCGCGCCTTGTGGTCGCCGTCGGCGGACAGCTTCAGCCACGCGGCGTGAAGCTGGGCGATTTTTTCGTCGAGCGTCATGCGCGCGAGCAGATCGGCCACGCGTTGCTCGGTCGGCGCATCGGCGCGGCGATAAACCGCAACCTCAGTGGTGTGTTCAAGCGACATCGATTGACTCCCTTGTATTGCACCAGACGGCTTTTTTCCTCACCGTCTGCTTAGTTGTGCTTTTGAAATTGGCGTTGCGCAGCCGCGCGGCAAAAGCCGCGCTCCGCTCAGATCAGACGTCGCAGCGCCATGTCGTGATCGTCGAAAACGTGGCAAGCCTCGGGGGGCAGCGCCAGGTTGACCGCTTCATCGTGCGTCAACGGGCTGTCACCGGGCACCTTGGCGATCAGCGTCACCGCAGCCGGGCCCGTTTGCGTCGCGTGGATATAGCTGTGCTCGCCCATGTGCTCAACCAGCTTCACACGGCTCGCCAATGTTTGTTCATTGCGCGGATCAACAGCCACGCGCAAGTGTTCCGGGCGCACGCCGAGCGTCACCTTCATGCCGGCGCGCGCCCGCGAGCCGTCCACGCGCGCACGAACGCGCTCGCCGCTTTCCAGGTCGATGACCACGCCGCCATCGTCGCCGCCCACCACGGTGCCGGCGAAGAAGTTCATCTTCGGCGAGCCGATGAAGCCCGCGACAAAGCGGCTCTTCGGATGGTGATACAGATCGAGCGGCGCGCCCACCTGTGCAACGCTGCCGTTGCGCTCCATATGCGTACCCGCCTGCATGAGCACGATACGATCGGCCAGCGCCATCGCTTCGACCTGGTCGTGCGTCACGTACACGGCGCTCGCTTCGCTGAACTCGCGGTGCAGACGCGCGATTTCGGTACGCGTTTGCACGCGCAGCGCGGCGTCGAGGTTCGACAGCGGTTCGTCGAACAGGAACACGCCCGGCTCGCGCACAATGGCACGCCCGATCGCCACGCGCTGGCGCTGGCCGCCGGATAGCGCTGCCGGGCGGCGTTCGAGATAGGTATCGAGTTGCAGCGCCGCTGCGGCGCTGCGCACCTTCTTGTCGATCACGGCCTTGTCGATTTTCGCCTGACGCAGACCGAATGCCATGTTCTCGTACACGCTCATATGGGGATAGAGCGCGTAGTTCTGGAATACCATCGCGACCTTGCGCTTCGCGGGTTCGACCTCGTTCATCCGTTGACCGTCGATACGCAACTCGCCGTCGGTGATCGATTCGAGCCCGGCGATCATGCGCAGCAGCGTGGACTTGCCGCAGCCCGACGGGCCGAGGAACACGCAGAACTCGTTCTTGCCGACCTCGAGGTTGGCGTCGCGAATCACCGCGTTGCCGCTCGCGTAGGCCTTCTGTACGTTATTGAGGGAAATGCTTGCCATATCGTTTTATGCGAAGTTCGGTGTGCGATGCAAATCAGCCCTTGAGCGAGCCGGCCATCATCCCCTTGATCACGCGCTCCTGACCGAATGCGTAGGCAACGATCAGCGGCAACGACGTGAGCACGAGAACAGACAGCATCGAGGGAATGTTCGAAGCGTATTGCCCCATGAAGTCCCAGATTGCGAGCGGCAGCGTGCGGTGCTCGGCCGTCGACGTGAGCATGTACGCGAAGATGAACTCGTTCCAGAGACCAATGCCGTTGAAGATCGCCACAGTGGCGAGCCCCGGCCCCGAAAGCGGGAAGAAAATACGCCAGAAAATGCGGAACGGGCTGCAGCCGTCGAGTTGCGCGGCCTCTTCCAGCTCGCGCGGTATCTGGCGCATGAACTCGGTCAGGATGAAGATCGACACCGGCAGACTGAGGGCCACATACGGACCGAGCAGCGCGAACGGCGTGTCGTAGAGACCGAGGTTACGCGTGAGCAGATAGATCGGCACGAGCGTGGCATGCAGCGGCACGATCATGCCCGCGACCACGAGACCGAAGAGCATCTTGTTCAGCTTGAAGCGCATGCGCGCGAACACATAGGCGGCCATTGCGCTGATGATGACGATCAGCGCCACCGAAACGCCCACCGTGAACACGCTGTTGCGGAAATACGTGAAGAACGGCCCCTGCAGCACTGCCGCGTAGTTGCCGAAATACACGTGACCCGGCGGCGCCCACACGTTCGTCGAAAAGGTCTCTTCCTGGCTCTTGAAGCTCGACACGACCATGAAGATGAACGGGATCGTCGTGACACCCAGCCAGATCAGCGCGAGCAGTGGAATTCCCACGCGCGGGAAGCGGAATTTCTTGTTCATGGTTCAGACCTCGGTTGCGTAACGACGGGTGAAGTACATCGACACCGCCGCCACCGCGATAACGATCAGGAACATCGCCGAGCCGATGGTGCTGCCGTAGCCGAGCTGGAACGAACTGAACACCGTGCGATACATGTAAGTGGCCATCACCTCGGACGAGCCTTCGGGGCCGCCGCCGGTCATGACGAAGACGAGATCGAAGTAACGCAGCGAGCCGAGCACGGAGAGAATCACCGCCGTGCGCACCGTGCCTTGCAGGTGCGGCAGCTTGATGCGCCAGAAAATGGTCCACTCGGAAGCGCCGTCGAGCAGCGCGGCTTCGTTGACTTCGGCCGGCATCGACGAGAGGCCGGCCAAGAACAGGATCATGTAGAACGGCGCGTTCTGCCAGATGATCACGGCGATCGTCGCACCCAGCGAGAAATGCGGGTCGCCCAGCCAGTCTTTCGCGAGACCATCCAGACCGAAGGCCTGCAGCGCGACGTTCAGCGGACCGAAATTCGGATCGTAGATCTGCTTGAACAGCACGCCGATCGCCACGCTCGACATGAGCAGCGGCAGGAAATAGAGCACCTTGAGCACGCGCGAGCCACGGCCGGCTTTTTCCAGCAGCACGGCGAGCGCGAGCGCCACAGGAAGCTGGATCACGATCGAGGCGGCCGCGAGAATCACGTTGTTCTTGAGCGATTGCCAGAACACCGTGTCGTGGGCAAGCCGCACCCAGTTCGCGAGCCCGGTATAGCGGGCGGTATTGCCAAGGCCATTCCAGTCGAGCAGCGACAGCCGCAGGCTGGAAACGAGCGGATAAAGCAGGAACACAGCCAGCAGCAGCAGCGACGGCGCGAGAAACACGACCGTGACGAGCGTTTGCGACGACAGCTTCAGCCGGCGTTCAGGTGTAGCGGAAAGTGCGATATTCACGAGCTTGTCTGCCAGCCGGCGCCTCGCGGAGCCAGCCGGACTTTTCTTGAGTGTTAGGGCCTGTTCACATTGATAACCGGCCCTAAAGATCAGCCGCCCTTCTTCGAAGCGGCTTCCATTTGCTGCGCAGCCGCCTCAGGCGTGACCGACAGACCGAACAGCGCCTGCGTCGTGTCCTTGTGCAGCTCGCCCAGCGCAGGCGGCAGTGCCTGGTCGTACCAGAGCTGCACGCTCGGCGCGGCGGCCAGCAGCTGCTGCAAACGCTGCGTGAACGGATCGTCGATCTTGACGTTGTTGACCGGCGGGAGCTTGTGGTCATCCGAGGCGCGTGCCTGCATTGCCTGGTCGTCGGTCAGCGCCTGGATCAGCTTGAAGGCGGCGTCCGGCGTCTTGCACTCGGCCGAGATGCTCAGGAAGCCGTCGCCCACCGTGCCGATCAGGTCGCGCGGATCGCCCTTGCCGCCCGGCACGCTCGGGAACGGGAAGAAGTCGAGATCCTTCGAGAACGCCGGATTCTCGTTCGCGATCGTCGAAGCTTCCCAGGCGCCCATCAGTTCCATCGCAGCCTTGCCCGTATACAGCAGACGGCGCGAAGCACCCGAGTCATAGTCGAGACCGTTGATGCCCGGCGCGAACGCGCCGGCCTTCACGAGCTCCTGAATACGCTTGCCGGCTTCGACGAACGCCGGATCTTCGAAGCCCTTGCCCTTGCCCGCAATCGCGTCGCTCACGACTTGCGGACCGCCGATACGGTCGACGAGGTACATGTAGTACATCGAGCCGGTCCACTTGTTCTTGTTCGCAAGCGAGAACGCGGCCACGTTGTGCTGCTTCAGCACATCGACGACGTGCATCAGCTCATCCCACGTCTTCGGCGGCGTGATGCCGTACTTCTTGAACACTTCCTTGTTGTAGAAGATCACGGCGGCCGCCGCGTTTTCGGCTGCCACACCGTAGGTCTTGCCGCCGAACGTCGTGACGTTCCACGACGACTGCATGAAGCGGCTGCGGAACGCCGGGTCCTTGTTCAGGTACGGCGTGAGATCGACGATCTGGCCGGACTTCACATACTCCTGCAGGCCGCCGCCACCCCAGTTCTCGAACACGCACGGCGGCTGGTTCGCGCCGAATGCGACCTTCAGCTTCGTCTTGTAGGCCTCGTTCAGGACGTGCGAATTTTCGACCTTGTAGCCCGGGTCCGACTTTTCGAAGCGGTCCGACGCGTCACGAATGATCTTGCTCGACGACGCATTGGTCTGCTGATCCCATACCGTGATGGTTTTGGAATCCGCCGCAACGGCGTTCGAAACGACTGCAGACAACGAGAACAGCAGTGCCGTGGCGCCGGCTACCGCCCGCGCCTTGGAGAAACCTGGGTACGCCATGTTTGTGTCCCCTCTTATGGAATTTTGAGAGCTACCTGTGTTACCTGAGGATTTAACGTTAGCCTTAACGTTAGTGGATGTTAAGCCGAGACCTGAACTACGGCTATGCGGGATTTTCCTGGTGAGCCCCCGCCCTGAGCTTGCGCCCCGCGCAAGGTTTGCGTACACGTGGACATTTGAAAAACTGCGCATCTGATAGAATAGCCAGCACATAAACGGTATCGCTAACGTGACCAGCGCCTAACCCGCGGAGTAACCAGCGAGTCACGAGCGAGTCTTCGCAGACATGACCTCTCGTAAGCCCACACCACGCATGGCAAGGCAAACTCCCACGCTTGAGCACGTCGCCAAGCTCGCCGGGGTGTCGCAGATGACCGCGTCGCGCGCGCTCAACGGACGCCCGGGCGTGTCGCGCGAAACGCGCGACGAAGTGCTGAGAATCGCTTCCGATATCGGCTATGTCGTGAACCGTACCGCGCAGAAACTCTCCGGCGGGCGCAACGGCATCATCGGCATCATCACACCCACGCTCGACACGCAGTTCTCGAGCGAACTGGTGCTCGGCGCGGGCCGCGCGGCACGCGGCGCGGGCATGGAAATGCTCGTGTACACCGTGTTCGACGAAGACCGCCATACGCATCACGACCTGCTTGGGTTGATTCAACAATTCTCGGACGGCATTCTCGCCATCCTGCCGCGCGAGTCGCTCTGTCTCGAAGCGCTCGCCACGGCCAAAGTGCCAGTGGTGGTGGTCGATCAGCGCGGCACGCTCACGGGCTTTCCTTCGGTATCCGTCGACAACTACGGCGGCGCCTGTCTCGCGGTCGAACATCTCGCGGAACTCGGTCACAAGCGCATTGCCTTCCTCGCCGGCGACGAAACCATCGAAGGGGTGCGCGACCGTCAACGCGGCTATCGCGACACGCTCGCCAAGCTCGGCTTGCCGCGCGAAGACGCGCTGGTTGCCGCAGGCGATCTCTCGCAAATGATGGCGTTCGACGTCACCTTCGACCTGCTCAATCTTTCCGATCCGCCCACCGCGATCTTCACGGCCAACGACCAGAGCGCGTTCGGCGTGATCGCCGCGGTCAGGGAAGCGGGCCTGCGCGTGCCCGACGACATTTCCGTGATCGGCTTCGACGACATTCCCATGTCCGAGCAGTTTCATCCCGCACTCACTACGATTCGCCAGCCGTTCCAGCAAATGGCGCGCTCGGCGGTCAATACGCTGCTCGCGCAGATCGCCGGCATCGACGCCGCTTCGCAGCGCATCACGCTGCCCGCGGAGCTGGTGGTGCGCGACTCGACCGGCCCGGCCAGGACGCGGCACCGCCGCTCGCGTCACCAGATCGTTTCGACGTAAGTCGACGCACGCACCTTCGCATCGGAGGTCACGAGCGCGCCGCCATGCGTGCGCGCGGTCGCGACGATCAGCCTCTGATGCGAAGTCAGCGCGGGCGGCAGCGTCGCCGCGCGGAACGCAATTTCGGAATCGACCGGAATCAGGCGCACGCCATCCAGCTTCAGAAACGTGGAGAGCCAACTCCGGGCGTCCATCGTGAGCCCAAGGCTGCCGGCCTTCACGAACTCCGCAATTTCGAGCGCGCTGATTGCCGAGATGAGAATCTCGCCGCCAGCGAGTTCACGGTCGATCGCATCGTGCGCGGCCTGGCTCAACGCTTTCTGCCTGCCGAGCCAGCACACGAGCGCAAGCGTGTCGAGCGTGATCATTACTCTTCCTGCTCGGCGGGAACCGGTGCAAGCGCATGCTTGAGGTTGAAATGCGTGATCGACGCACGCAGCAGTTCGAGCGGATTCTCCGTCTTGCTGCGATAGGGCCGGATTTCAATGGTAGGTTGTCCCCGGTCCGTCACGACGACGGTTTCGCCCAGCGTTTCGACCTGGCGGAACAGCTCGCAGGCCCGGGACTTGAAAATGGCTTTCGATACTCGCTTTTCCATGACGTTCTCCACCCATCAAAATTCAATCGGATTGTTATTGCATCGGGTTGTTGCGTGCGCAATCGACTACCTGCGCTTCGTTCCCCAATGGCTCTTTATCGGCCTTGCACTTCAGTTGACTGCCTGAACTACGCCCTGGCGCCGGCGCACCCCGCACGCACGAACTGCGGGTTTTTACCGGTAACATCTTTTGCACGAATACACCCCGGCGGCCCTTGCGCTTTCATATAATCGATATGTCTGTGAGTACCCGTCAGGCAGCCCGAGTTGTGATCGAGCGACCCGCGAGGCAAGACAACACGGTGTGTTGCTTGCCGGCGGCCAGGTGCGAATGGCGGTGTACGCCTCGCCTGGCCGTACGGACGCTGCCGCAGGGAAGCGGAGCGTTGGGGGAGAGGATTGCCCTTGTTGCAGACCGTCGATTAAGCAGAAACATAATAACGTTACCCTTAACGTTAATTGATGTTAAATCCACCGTTCTGGCACCGCCATGCGTGGTTTACCTGGGCTCGGTGAAATACGGCAGCGTGCGCGTAAACCCCGCCAGATCCCGGCCCAGCAAGGGACGAGCGCCTGGCGAGTTCGCCAAAGCGTACTGCAAAAAAGTACCGTTCCGGCTAACGTTAAACGGGCGGTAATAAAAGTCGTAACGCCCATTCGCGACACTCGTAATCATCCCTGTCCCGATATCGTCATGTTGGCTGGTCCGGAGAATCCGGCCGCGGCGGCTTCGACGAAGGCTCCGCATCGAAATGGACGATGAACGCATGCAGCGGTTCGCGCCTTTTCTCGGGGCGCGCCGGCGCGTCCGGGCGCTCGCGCTCCCGGTCCGTCGCCTCGGGCGCATCAGCAGGCGGCGCAACTGGCCCGGCCGGCGCTCTCGCAACCGACTCGAAATCGCCCTTCGACCCTTTGTTCGCCATCGCACTCGTCTCCATCGCGTTCGCCATCGCGCACATCAAACGACGGCTTGAACGTTCTCTCCCACTTCGGGGCGCTCGAACGCCACCGCCGCGCCGCTCGCGTCGAACAGCGTGACCGCGGACGACGCCACCTTGATGCCCACGCGTGCGCCCGGCTCGTACTGCGCGTCCTTCTTGTCGAGCTTGAGCGCAATGGCGTGCGCCATGCCGTCCAGACGCGCGTGCAGGATCGACACGTCGCCCAGATGCTCGACCAGTTCCACGCGAGCGGCGATGCCTTCGTCCGCGAGGCCGATGCTCAGGTGTTCGGCACGCACGCCCAAGGTCAATTCGCCATTGAGCGCACGGTCCGGCCGACCCGACAGCGCGATGCGATGGCTCGCGCCCGCGAGCGCCAGGACGGTTTGCACGCCGTTTTGCGACACCACCGTCGCGTTCAGCATGTTCATTTGCGGCGAGCCGATAAAGCCGCCGACGAAGCGGTTCGCGGGCCGGTCATACAGATCGAGCGGCGCGCCCGTCTGTTCGATGTTGCCCTTGTTGAACACCACGATCTGCTCGCCGAGCGTCATCGCCTCGACCTGATCGTGCGTCACGTAAATCATCGTCGTGCCCAGCTCACGGTGCAGCTTCGCCAGTTCGATGCGCATCTGCACGCGCAGCGCCGCATCGAGATTCGACAGCGGTTCGTCGAACAGAAACACGCGCGGCTTGCGCACGATCGCGCGGCCAATTGCAACGCGCTGCCGCTGGCCGCCCGAGAGCGCCTTGGGCTTGCGTTCAAGCAGGTGCGTGATCTGCAGGATTTCCGCGGCACGGCCCACGACTTCGCGCACTTCGCGCTTCGATTTGCCCGAGAGCTTGAGCGAAAAGCCCATGTTCTCCGCCACCGTCATATGCGGATAGAGCGCATAGCTCTGAAACACCATCGACACGCCGCGGTCCACCGGCTGCAGATCGTTCACGCGCACGCCGTCGATCAGAATGTCGCCGCCGCTCACTTCCTCGAGCCCGGCGATCATGCGCAGCATGGTCGACTTCCCGCAACCCGAAGGTCCGACGAATACCGTGAACTGCCCGTCCGGAATATGCAGATCGATGCCCTGAATGATCTGCGGACCTTCACCGTACGTCTTCACGACGTTGCGCAATACGAGTTCGCCCATTGTTACGTCCTCCTTAGTGCTCTTGCCTTGCCGTCCCGCGCGATTTCGGCGTCTCGTCCTCTGTCGCGCGGGTTACGGTGCTGTTCTCTGGGCCCGCGTTAGCGGGCTGCCTCGGCGGCCGCATGCTCCGCGATGGCCTCGCTATACCAGTGCGCGCTGTCCTTCAGCGTGCGCTTCTGGGTCTCGTAGTCGACATACACCATGCCGAATCGCTTGTCGTAGCCGCACGCCCATTCGAAGTTGTCCAGCATGCTCCATGCGAAATAGCCGGCTACGTCCACGCCTTGTTGCGCGGCATCGGACAGCGCAGCCAGGTGCAGATCGAGGAAACGGATGCGGTCGGTGTCCTGAACACGTCCGTTTTCGAGCACGTCTTTCGCCGCGCAGCCGTTCTCAGTGATGAAAATCGGCGGCAGCTTGTACTCGGCATTGAGCTTCGTGAGGAGCTCGGTCAGGCCTTCCGGATAGACTTCCCAGTCCATGTCCGTGAAACCGTGGACGCCCGGCGGACGCTTGTCGCCCGAAGCGCTCGCGAAAATACGCGTGTAATAGTTGATGCCGAGGAAGTCGAGCGGCGCGCCGATGATGTCGAAGTCGCCTTCGCGAATGACTTCCTGCGGGCCGTTTGCGCCATACCAGCTCAACGCTTCGGCCGGATATTCGCCCTTGAAGATCGGGTCCATGTACCAGCGCACGAACTTCGCGTATTCGAGCGAGGCGGCGGCGATATCTTCAGGCGCGTCGGTCGCGCCGTGTGCCGGCGACTGGTTGAGCACGATGCCAAGCGGCGCCTTCACGCCGTCGGCACGCATGGCCTGAACCGCGAGGCCGTGCGAGAGCAGCAGATGATGCGCCACGTGAGCGGCTTTCTTCAGGTCGGCGTTGCCCGGTGCGAAGTAGCCCGTTGCATTGCCGAGCCATGCGGTACACCACGGCTCGTTGTGCGTGGCGATTGAAGCAACCCGGTCGCCCAGCACGCTGCCGATCTTGCGTGCGTAGTCGGCAAAACGATACGCCGTGTCGCGGCTTTCCCAGCCGTTCTGCGCCGTCTGCAGCGCTTGCGGCAAGTCCCAATGATAGAGCGTGGCGAACGGTTGAATTCCGCGCTCGAGCAAACCGTCGACCAGACGCTCGTAGAACGCGAGGCCCTTGTCGTTGTACGCGCCCCGGCCGTCCGGCTGCACGCGCGGCCATGCGATCGAAAAACGGTAAGCATTGACGCCCATTTGCGCCATCAGATCGAGGTCTTCTTCGAAACGATGGTAGTGATCGCAGGCCACGTCGCCGCTTTCGCCTTTCACGACCTTGCCGGGCACGCGGCAGAACGTGTCCCAGATCGACTCGCCACGGCCGTCTTCACGCGCTGCGCCTTCGATCTGATACGAGCTGGTGGCCACGCCCCAAACGAAGTCTTCCTTGAATCGAAACGTCGACATAACGATAGGTATCCTGATTAGTCGTGTTCGCTTTTCGGCGAACGTGCTTGAAATGAAAGTGTGAAACTCAGGCTTTGACCGCGCCGGTCGTCAAACCGTCGATCAAACGCCGCGAGGTGAAGGCGAACAGCACGAGCAACGGCACCACCGCCACCGCGGACCCCGCCATGACCGCGCCCCAGTCCGAGTTGGTCGGGCTTTGCAGAATGCGCAGCGCGAGGGGCAGCGTGTACATCGAAGGCGAACGCAGCACAACCAGTGCCGAGAGAAAGTTATTCCAGGCCTGAATGAAGCTGATGAGCCCGAGCGTGCCCAGTGCCGGCCCGAGCAGCGGCAGCACGATGCTCCAGTAAATGCGGAACTCGCCGCAGCCGTCGATGCGCGCCGCCTCGATCAGGTCGGACGGAATCGCCGACGCGATGTACTGGCGCATGAGGAACACGCCGAGCGCGGCGGCAGCGCCTGGCACATACAGCGCGCGCGGCTGATTGATCCAGCCGAGCAGGTTCATCGTCATGAAGGTCGGAATCATGCTGAGAAACGGCGGCACCAGCATGGCCGTGAGCGCAACGGCAAAGAGCGTCTTCTTGAAGCGGAACTCGTACATCGCGAACGCGTAACCGGCCATCGACGTGACGAGCAGCGTCAGCACGGTCTGAATCGTGGCCGTGTAGAAGCTCCAGCCCAGATTGCGCCAGAACGGAATGTGCCGCATGAGCGAGGCCATGTTGTCGAGAAACGCGTTGCCGAACCAGAGCGGCGGCGGCATCGAGAAAATCTCGGAACTCGTGTGCGTGGCGAAGACGAACATGAACCAGAACGGCGAGAACATCAGCACCGCGCCCGCCAGCACGACGGCATAACCCGTATAACGTGCCTTGTTGTTGGACAGTTTCATCGCTGTGCCTCCTCTTTCATGCCGCTGCGGTGGAAAATGCGCGTGTTGAGCCACATCAGCGCGGAGATCGTGATAAAGAGCAGCCACGCAATCGAACTGGCCGTGCCGAAGTCGCCGTCGTGGAATGCCGTGCGATACATGTAGACCGCCGTGGTCAGGCCAGACTGGCTCGTCCCCATGCCGTCGTTCGGGAGCAGGATGAACGGCTCTTCGAACAGTTGCAGCCCGCCGATGATCGAAAGCGTGACCGCGAAGAAAATCATCGGCTTCAGAAGCGGGATCGTGATGCGCGTGAACTGTTGCCAGCCGTTTGCACCGTCAATGCGCGCCGCTTCGTAAATGTCCTTCGGAATGGTCTGCAGTGCAGACAGATACAGCACCGTATTCCAGCCCACATAGCGCCAGAACACGACAACGGAGACCGCCGGTTTCACATTGGCCGGGTTGTACAGCCACTCGATCGGTTTCGAAGGCACGATCCAGTGCAGCCCCGGAATCTTGCCGATTTCGGCAATGGCGAGGTTGATCATGCCGAAGTCGGTCGAATACAGCGACGAGAAAATCAGCGCGATCGCCACGCTCGACGTGATGAAGGGCAGAAAGTACAGCCCAACCACGAAATTGCGCCAGCGGCGGAACGCGGTTTGCAGAAAGAACGCCAGCGGCAGCGCAATGAGGTGCTGCGGCGCACCGGACATGACCGCCATCGAGGCCGTGTTGTAGAGCGATTTCCAGTACCACGGGTCAGTCAGCGTGAACGTGAAGTTCGACAGGCCCACCCACTTCATGCTCGCCAGTCCCGCCGTCGCGTCCCAGCTCTGGAACGAGAGATACAGCGAAAACAGCAGCGGAAAGGCCAGGAACACCGCAAACAGCACAAAAAACGGCGCGAGAAACAGGTACGGCGCAATCTTGACCGGATTGAGCCGCAGCTTTCCGCGAGCGTGGGTGAGCGGCGCGAGCGTGTCGCGCGCGAGCCCTTCGCGGGAAACCTGTTCAGTTGTGGGCAGAGGAGAGTTCATCAATAGTTCCGTCCATTCGGGCGTGGCCGGCCCAGGTGGGCGGCCACGCTGTTGCAGCGGGCTTCAGAGCGCGGCGTAGCGCCGCGCCATTTCATCAAAACCGCTTAACGGCGGACACGATGCGTGATATCAGCCTGCGCTTCCTGCAGTGCCTGGTGGATGTCCTCGTTGCTGTCGACCACCTTGTCGAGCGCCGAGTGGACCGCCTCTTCGGCAACCTGGTCATACTTGCTGCGCTGGATCGCCGGGATATGCGCGGCGGCATCACGCCAGATCAGGCGAGCTTTTTCGTCGCCGAGGAACGCCACGGGCTGCGCGAAGAAGTCGTCGTGCTGGGCGGAAAGCAGCGCCGGGAACGCGTCGATCGAGCGGAACGAAGCGAGCTGCTCGTCCGTGCGCGTCGTCAGGAACTTGATGAATTCCCACGACAGTTGCTTTTGCGTGGCCTTCACCGGGATCGACCAGAACGTGCCGCCAAATGATGCATAAGCGCCGCCAGGCAGATTCGTTGCGCGCCAGAGGCCCTTCGTGTCCGGTGCGATCCACGACGAGAGGTGGCCGCCAAGCCACGCGCCCATCATTTGCGTTGCCACCGTGCCGCGCTTGAAGCTTTCGGCCCATTCGTTCGACCACGGCGTGATCTTCGCGTCGAGGCCGAGATCACGCGCCTTCTTCGCAAGCTCGAACGCCTTCACGAAGCGCGGCGACGTCACGACCGGATTGCCGGCCTTGTCGAAGTACACGCCGTCGCCTTCCTTCAGGTCGGCGCGAATATAGATGTCTTCGATATCGCGCGACGACGCCATCAGGTACGCGCCCGTCGCCTTCTTGATCTTCTGGCCGGCCGCGAGATACGAGTCCCACGACTTCGTCAGGTCGGCTTCGGTCACACCCGCCTTGTCGAGAATGTCCTTGCGGTAGAACAGCGTGCCCGGGCCGATATCGCCCGGCATGCCGACAATCTGGCCGTCCTGCGTGGTGGCCTGCGCGAACGTGTAGTTGATGAACTGGTTCTTGTACTGACCCGCGCTATAAGGCGGCTTGGCCAGATCTTCGAGACCGCCACCCGCAGCGAACCGGCCGATGAAGCCGACTTCCACGGCCATCACGTCGGGCAGGTCCGAGCTGGTCGCAAGCGCGGTGGTCATGGCGTTGTGGTGGTCGCCGATCGCGAGCGACGACACCTTGATGTCGACGTCCGGATGCAGTTTCTTCCACGCGGGAATCGCGTCCTTGATTTCCTGGTCGAGCTTCGGAAACACCGCGACAGTCAGCGTGGTGTTGGCATGCGCGGCCACGGTAGCGAGGCTCAGCAAAACGGCGGCGGCAGTGCCTGAAAAACGGAAATTCATTACATGTCTCCTGATGAAACGTTTGTGAGTGACGTTCAAATGCTCCCCTGCTGCTACGAACTACTTCCCCTGTTGTATTGATTCGTCATGCTTAACGACATGCTTGCCGCGCTCTGATGTCTGAAAGCGCTTTCACGGCAAAACTAAAAAAACGGCCCACCAAGGACACACACGTGGGCACGACCTTCACGCACGTGCATCTCCCCCGCTCAACGAAGGTCCGATCCGACGCGTCGTTTCGCGCGTGACCAGCGTGAGCGGAATCGGGCTCAGTGCCACCGGCTGCTTGCGGATCATCTGCACGATGCCTTGCGCCGCGAGCCGGCCGATTTCATAGGTCGGCTGCCTGACCGTCGTCAAAGGCGGGGTCATATACGAAGAGGTCGGCAGATCGTCGAAGCCGACCAGCGATACATCCTCGGGCACGCGCACGCCGCGGCGAAACATCGTCAGACGCGCGCCGTACGCAGTCTGGTCGTTCGCACAGAACACCGCACTCAGCGAAGGCCGGCGCGTCAGCAGCCGCTCCATCGCCGCGACACCGCCGGTTTCGAGGTAATCGCCCTGCTCGACCAGATCGGCGTCGAAGCCGATGCCCGCTTCTTCCAGCGCGCTGCGGTAGCCGTCGAGACGCTCGATCGCGTCCTCGTGATTGCTCGGGCCGGCAATGAATGCGATTTCGCGGTGGCCCTGCTCGATCAAATGGCGCGTCGCGTCGCGCGCGCCCTGCAGGTTGTCGATCGGCAGGCCTGCCAGCGCCAGGCCGTTTTGCACCGAGCGCCCCAGCACGAGCATGGGTGCGTAGCGCGAATATTCGGTGAGCGTTGGCTCGTCGAGTTGTGCGTGCAGCAGAATGATGCCGTCCACGCGGCGCGCGATGAATTCTTCGAGGCGCGCCTTTTCGTCGACGACATTCCAGCGGCTGCTCACGAAAATCGGCGTGAAGCCCGGCTCGGCAAGCGCCTCTTCAATCCCGCGCAGCCACTCGGCGTAAAACGGACTCGACACGGCCTGCGTCAATACGCCAATGGTTTCGGTCCGGCCGCTCGCAAGACTGCGCGCCAGCACGTTTGGCCGATAGTTGAACCGCGCGATGGCCTCTTCCACGGCTCGCTGCTTTTCGGGAAGCACGCGTGCGGTGCCGTTCAGGATGCGCGACACCGTGCTGGGAGACACGCCGGCTGCGCGCGCAATTTCTTCCAGCGTCACGTTCGGGCCCGAAGTTGGACCACCAGGGACACTGGGCGCGCCGGGTGTTTCGTTGGTGCCGTCGGTCATGAGCTCCGCCTGAACATTTCCATGAAAGCGCTTTCAAATACTGAAAAAGCGATTCCCGATACGAATTCGAATTGACTAAGTGAAACAACAAACCACAGAAAAAGCAGCCGGTGCGACCAGGGTGGAGGAGAGATCGCACCGGCCTCTCTAGAGAGAGAATTAAGCAATACCTGACACAAAGAGATCACAACAACTACAGGTCAAACAAACTCAAATCAGAACATGTGCATGATGCCCGCGAACACACCGGTCTGGCTGTGGCCATAGTTCGGGTTGTCGTTCGACGACGTGCCCGTCGCCGCGTCGAAGTTGTTGTTGCCGTACGGACCGTTGCCGAGGTTGATGTTCGACGTCGAGCTGTTGTGCACGTAGCCAGCTTCCGCGTACAGGAACGTGCGCTTCGACAGGTTGTACGTCGTGCCGAGCGTGAACAGCGTGGCGTTGCCGTTGCCGTTGTTCGCGTTCGCGTGGAACACGGCAGCCGTGATCGCCGAAGCGTCGTTCACCTGCCAGCCAGCGCCGATCCACTCGTGATTCACCGCCGTCGGTGCGCTCACGCCAGCCGGCTGCGTGCCGGTCACGCCCATGCTTGCGTCGGTGGCGTCCGGTGCGCTCAAGTGCTGGTAGCCTGCATACAGCTTGACAGGACCGAGCACGTACGTGCCACCAACGAGAATCGAGCGCGAAGCCGAATACACGTTGTTGAACGAGCCGTTTGCACCGCGGACTTCGTCATAGATCACGCGGAAGTCGCCGCTGCCCCACGTGTAGATACCTTCAACCGCGTTCGTACGGCCCTGGCCGGTCGGCACACCTTGCGCGTTGACAGGCGCCGAGTTCCAGCTCGTGTTGTTGGTCAGCGAATACTGGCCCTTGAACACGAGGCCGCCGAACAGCGTAGGCGAGTCATATTCCGCGCCGTTGCTCGTGCTCGCCCAGTTACGGCCGCGCACCAGCGTCGAGATGGCGTAACGCTGCATCAGCTGCGGGTCAGCGCCCCAGCTGTCCTGCGAGAGTTCACCGGCGCCGAGGTTACCGATCTTGAACAGACCGAAGCGGTCGTTGGTCAAGCCCACCGTGGCATGACGGCCGAACAGGTTGCCCGCCGAAGCGCCCGTCATCGTATTGAGCTGGCCTTCCAGCTGGAAGACCGTCTTCGTGCCGCCGCCGAGATCTTCCGAACCGAGCAGGCCGAACCAGGAGCAACCCCAGTCGCCGCTCTGCGCCGAGAACTTGTTACCGCCCGGCAGGCCGGTCTCATACTGCACGCCGTTGTCGATACGACCATACAGGGTGACGCTGCTCTGCGCGTGCGCCATCGTCGTTGCAGCTGCCATCACCGACAAAGCAATAAGCTTCTTTTTCATTAGGTATCCTATATATATTTTGGCGTCTCCAAACCGCGCAGGTCGCGTGCGCTCTACACGTTACCTACCAGGCTGCCTCACTGAAATGTCCCGAATCACATTTCGAGGCGATTATAGGGACGCCCCTGCTCCGTGTATCGAACCGGCAGGTTAGGGAAAACGCTGTTACCGATAACAGTTGCACGCCGCCAGGTCCCGGAGTAGGCCCCTGCTTTATGACCATTCTGTTATGGTCACAAGCCTCCCAAATCCGTTTGTGGTCGTGAGGGAAAATATGCGCGGCGTGGGAAATGTTCCGAACACCCGTGCTACAGCGGCCAAATTGCGCTTGACAGCGCTTTCAAACGCCGCGCTTCGATGTTGTGAAGTTGCAACGACGAAACGAAAATTCTTGCCCGTTGCATCTTCAGCTTTCCGGTTGGGGGTTGACAGCGCTGTCACCAGCACGCGTGGGCGATAGCGACTATGATCAAGGTATACCCTGCCGGGCAATGAGTTGAGATTTGCCGGTAAGCACGCTCAGCGCGGGACGATGCATGAATCCCGCGGGCTTTCCGGTTTCACATGATCGCGCCACGCAACACCCCGCGCCTCGACTCCCGCTGTTCCCCGCCACGTCGCGCGCGCGACGTCCCGTCCGAACGCAATGCACCAGCACGCACCAGCGTCACTTTCGCCGGGCAAAGCCCTCGACGCGCCGTTGCGGCTTCCACCGTGCTGCGCGAGGCGGCTTGCCCTCTGACTTCCGCGGCCCTGCGTTGAAGCGGGCCGGAAGGCTTGCTGCCGGAATTGACCGGCACTTCTGCCACACTGCAAGGAGGTATCGTGAAAGCCATCATCACTTCCACGCTCGCATTACTGATTTCCAGCGCCATCGTGCCGGCCGTTCAGGCTCAAACCGATTCCGGAGCAAGCAACCCGCAACTCGCACACGACGTCCGGGTCAGTCTCGCGCGCAACGGCGTGAGCAATTCTCATGTATTTGTTTTTGCCAGGGGCAATACGGTCACGCTGCTCGGATTCGTGCCGGAACACGAACAGGTCGCGCTGGCCGAACGCACTGCGGCGGCCGTGCCCGGTGTGCAATCGGTGGACAGTTGGCTTGCTCGCGGACGCTGAAGCCGGTGAGAGTGAATGGAACGCCGCGCGCGGACGCGACCCGTATCGTCCGCGCACGGCGTTTTATTTATTGATCGTGCCGCGTAACACCGCGTTTGATCCGCTTTAACCAGCCGCCGCGCCCACAGTCGGTCTGCTGCAGAAACACGGCAATCACGATGATCAGGCCTTTGAGGACCAGCTGGGTATTGCTGTCGATATCGTTGAGCAACAGAATATTGCCAAGAAAGCCGAATATGAGCACGCCGGCCACCGTGCCCGATATGCGTCCAACGCCGCCGGAAAGACTCGTCCCGCCAATCACCACGGCCGCAATCGCATCGAGTTCCCAGCCGGTCCCGGCATCGGCCTTCCCCTGGCGGTACTGCGCCGCATAGAGCACGCCAACCAGCGCCGAGAGCAGGCCGGAAATGGCGTAGGCCATCATCTTGTAGCGCTTGACATCGAGCCCTGAAACCACGGCGCATTTTTCGTTTCCGCCGATTGCGTACAGATATTTTCCGAACACGGTGCGATTCATCACGAAACCGAAAACCAACGCGATCACGAGAAAGAAAAGCGCGGGTACCGGAATCAGATTAAACAGCAGCGCTCGCAGGTTCTCGATATCCGCCGTGGCATTCGTTCCGCTGTAAATCGAATAAACGGCAGTGTCCTGTCCGGCGATCAGCCGCGCGGCCCCAAGTACGCCGACCATGGCCGCCAGCGTGACGATGAACGGCTGCATGCGCCCGCGCGTGATGATCCATCCGTTGATGCTGCCCACCGTGAAGCCCGCAAGCGGCACGATCCAGAGCACGCCTGCAAGCGGCATGCGGTGCGCCGCGTGCAACGCGATATACAGGCACGCCAGCGCCGCGCACAGCAGCGCAACGCCGCCGCGCACCGCGCGTGCGGCTCCGGTATGCGCGCCTGCTACGCGTTGCCGCCTGCGCCATGCACCCAGCACGATCCATACGATCGAAAACACGGCAATGGCGTTGAGCACGAGCGACGCGTAAGTCGCGCGGCTCCAACCTTCCGTGGTAAGGAGCATCGCGGTCAGCACGCTGCCGAGGCCCATGATCGCCCCGACGGAAAGGTCGATGCCCGCAGTGATGATCACGAGCGTCATGCCGATCGACATCACGCCGACGTTCGCGACCTCGCGAAACACATCGGAGATATTTGCGCTGGAAAGAAAGATGTTGCTGCCATCGGTCGAGTGAGGCGAGGTGAATGCGCCCACCACGAGCAGCAAAATCAGCCCCAGGTAGTACTTCAGGTGCGTCATGAGTGTGCTCAGTTGACGCCTGCGCGTTGGCGCATCCGGCTCGGCGACATGGTCCTGCACGTGCTGCATGGTCAGCCTCCAGTCAGGAGCAATTCAGGCGCAATTCAGGGCGAAGCGAGATCGATCAGCAGGTCGCCGGAAAAATCGCTGCGCGGCACGATCTGTTTGGCACGCCCTTCGCACAGCACGAGAATGCGGTCGCACAGCAAGGTCAATTCGTCGATCTCCGAACTCGCGATTAGCACCGTCACGCCCGAGCGCGCCGCGTCGAGTATCTGCCGGTAAATCTCCGCTTTGGCGGCGACGTCCACGCCGCGCGTCGGCTCGTCGAGCAGCAGGATGCGCGGCTTCGTCATCAGCCATTTGCCGATGATGAGCTTTTGCTGATTGCCGCCCGAAAGGCTATTGGCGCTCTGCGCAAGGCTGCGATGCTTGACCCGCGAGGCGCGCGCCTGTTCGGCGGCCCAGTTGCACAACCTGCGCCGCCTGTAGAACGGAAAGCCGGGCACACGCGGCAACGACGGCAGCACGAAATTTGCTTCGAGCGACTGGTCGAGCACGAGTCCATCCTTCTTGCGGTCTTCGGTCACGAACGCAAGACCCGATTGTGCAGCTTCGTCTGGAGACCTGAATGACTGGCGCCGCCCCGCGATGGCAATGGCGCCCTCCTGCCGGTAGGCCGAGATCCCGTAGATGGCTTCGAGCACTTCGGTCTTGCCCGCGCCGAGCAAACCCGAGAGGCCGAACACTTCGCCCTCGCGCACCGAAAACGAAACATCGCGCACCATCGCGCGCGCGGGCCCCCACAGCGAAAGATCGCGCACCTCCACACTCGTGGCGCGAGCGCGCGGCGCCTCGTCCGCGCCGCGCTCGGGCGGCGCGAAGTCCTTGCCGATCATCATCGAGACGAGCGCCGTCGAGGACTCCACCTGCGCGACCGGCAGCGTCGAGATGCGCCGGCCGTCGCGCAGCACGGTCACGCGGTCGGCCACGGCGAAGACTTCGCCCAGCCGGTGGCTGATCAGCACGATGCCCATACCGCGCTCGCGCAGTTGCCGCGTGAGTGTGAGGAGCGCGTGTGTCTCCGCGTCGGAGAGCGCCGAGGTCGGCTCGTCCATGATCAGCACCCGCGCTTCGGCCAGAAGCGACTTGGCGATTTCCACCAGTTGCTTCTCGCCCACCCGCAGCGCGCCGACCAGCGTGTCGGGGCTCGCGCGAAAGCCCAGTTGACCCAGTACGTCGCGCGCAGCCGTGCGCATGGCGCGCCGGTCCGGAAAGCCCCAGCGCGTGCGCGGTTCCTTGCCAAGAAAAATATTGTCGACAGCCGAAAGCGTATCGACGAGATTCAGCTCCTGATGAATGATCGCGATTCCGGCATCGATCGCGTCGTTCACGCTCGCAAGGCGTGTGGGCACGCCTTGCACGCGTATGGTTCCGCTGTCCGGCGTATAGAGCCCGCCCAGCATCTTCATGAGGCTCGACTTGCCCGCGCCGTTCTCGCCGACGAGCGCATGCACCTCGCCCGCCACGACATCGAAGTCGACGCTCGACAACACAGCGCTGCCGTTGAACGATATCGAAAGGCCTATCGCTTCGATCAGCGCAGCGTTGGCAGTGGCAGTGGCATTCATTCAGGAGTGGCTAGCAATATACGCCTTCGCGTTGTCGGCAAAAATGCCCTGCGTCGGCAAGGTGACCTTCTTCGGGATCTTTTCGCCACCAAGCAGCTTGAGCGCCTGGCGTATACCTTCGGCGCCGGGCGTGGGGTACATGAACGTGCCGGCAAGCAGCCCTTGCGCCACCCAGGTGGCGCCCTCCTGCGGCAAGCCGTCGATGCCCACGAACTTGATGCTCTTGTCGCGCCCGGCATCCTTGGCCGCAAGATAGGCACCGTAGGCCATGGGGTCGTTGTGCCCGTAGACAACATCGATCTTCGGATTTACGCGCAACACCGTCTTCATGTACTCGTAGGCCTTGTCCTGCTTCCAGTCGCAGTCCACGCGCTCGCCCACGAGCTTGATGCCGGGCTCTTTGCCGGTCACGCTCACCGCGCCGTCGTGGCGATCGTGCGCGGGTTGCGCGCCGAAGCCGCCCCACACTTCCACGAGATTGCCCTGTGCGTGTCCCGGCCCGCCCATCAGCTTGACGATGAATGCGCCGGCTTCGCGGCCGATCTGCACGTTGTCGCCGCCAATGAACTGCGTAAAGGATTCGCCGTTCACCTCGCGATCGAGCACAAACACGGGAATGCCTGCTTTATAGGCTTTTTCCACCACGCCGGTCAGCCCCGCCGACTCCTTGGGCGAAATGAAGATCGCATCCATCTTCTGGGCGATGAAATTCTCCATGTCGGCATTCTGCTTGTCGGTGCGATCGCCTGCATCCGCAATGATCAAATCGACCTGTGGATGCTTCGCGGCCTCGGCTTTCATGTCCTTGTTGAACTGCACACGCCAGGGCTCGACCGTGGTCACCTGCGAGAAGCCGAAGCGATACTTCTTCTGCTGCCCGAACGCGGGAGCGCTGAGCGTCCCGAGAAGACCCGCTGCACCGGCAAGCGGTACGGCGACCAGACCCGCAATCAGAATGCGTCGTTGACTGTCCATTGCCCTGTCTCCTTTGTTGTCTGAACCGGGCGGCGCGTACGGCCTGCCTCGGGTGCTACGAAAATAAAACGTTATAGCGGCGGCGCGGCGGACACGCTCGCCGCTTCGCCCCATTCGTCATACCGCATCGGGCCCGTGCTCTCGCGCACGCGCAGGTCGGCGCGCATGCGCAAGTGCACGATCTCCGGGTTCTCGCCCTGCAGCTGTTTGTGCAGGAGGTGCCAGATGCCGCGGGCGATCGCCTCGGCGGGTTGGCGAATGGAACTGATGCCAGGACGCAGCACCGACATCCACGGCGCGTCGTCGAAAGAAAGCAGCGAGATGTCGTCGGGCACGCGCAACCCCGCGTCGCGTATCGCCCGCAGCGCGCCGAGCGTCGCGACGTTGGCGCCAGTGAAAAGCGCTGTGGGACGCGCGCGCGCGGCGATCACGCCGAGCGTCGTCGCATGGCTTTCGGTATCGCTCATGCCGCACACCACGACGTTGGCGTATTGTGCAAGCCCGGCGCGCTGCATCGCGTCCTGATAGCCCTGGGCGCGCTCGCGGCTGTTCACGAGGTCGAGCGCATTGACGATGAACGTAATGCGGCGGTGACCGAGCGCGATGAGATGCCCTGTGCCGTCCATGGCCGCGCGATGGCTGTCGGTCGTAACGGTATTGGCGGGAAAGCTGTTGTCCACGCGATCGGCCATCACGAGCGGCACGTCGCATTCGCGCAGTTCGCTGATCGCGTGCTCGTAACCGTGGCACGGAATGATGATCATGCCCGCCACCTGGCGCGACAGAACGAAGCGAATGCGCTCCGCCTCGCGTTCCGGGTCCTCCTGGGCGTGCGCGAGGATCAACCGGTAACCGGATTCGAGTGCGTGATCTTCGAGTGCGCAGACCAGCTCGATGAAGAACGAATTGGTCAGGTCGGGCACGACAAACCCAATAGACGTAGAGCGGCAACTGCGCAATTCGGCGGCCAGGCTGTTGCGGCGGTAGCCGAGCTTGCGGGCCGCTTCCCAGACCTGCCGCTGCCGCGCTTCGCTCACATTCGCGGCCCCGGCAAGCACCTTCGATGCCGTGCCCAGCGAGACACCCGCCGCGGTCGCAACGTCCTTGAGTGTACTGGCACTTTTCTTGCGGTCGTCCATGCTGGTCTGTCCGCCCGAAGTGGTCCGCCTGTTGCTATCCGTCTGAACTGAAACGTTTCATAGAGTAGGAAATGGATTTTCAGGCTTCAAGGGAGGGTTTACCGGGGCGCGGAAGAAAGAGCAAAAACTAGCGGTAGTTCACGAAGTTGATGATGTCGTTGAGGAACCACGGAAGAATCAGTTGCGTGTCGGGGTCGCTTACGCCCACGGTGAGCCTCGGCGGCTTCGAGCCGGGCGCGCCGGGCTTCGCGGAATCGGGCGTGTGCAGCATGTAGGTGTCCGTGTCGGCAGCGGGCGGCGGCGATGAAGCACAACCGGCAAGCAGGAACGCGATGAACGCTGCGCAGCACAAACGCTTCATGATCGGCAATCTCCTGCCACGTGACACTGAGAAGCCCAAGCGTACCATCGGCCCCACCGCGGCCGTGCGCAGATGTGCATGCGCCGGAAATGCAGAGCTAATTCGGCGCGAACACTTTGGCGCTTATTCAGCACGCAATTCCACGTCTGAAATTCGCCATCTATACAGGATTGGGAAAACCGAATAATCGCGATTTTGGAAGGCACACGTTGCACAACGCCAATACGTGCAACGTGGCCTTTTCGAAAACGTGTGATGCACTTAGCGGAATCCGTAAACGAGAACTTTCTTCCCCTCGAATTGTTCTTGCACGCCTTGATCGCAATTCGGCGGACACGTCGTGCCGTCGGCGGCGGGACCGGACGACGGCGAGTACGCTTTATTGACAACGGATTCGATGAGCGTGCCGTCGGCGGAAATCACGATTTGCAGGTCGGTTTCCACGCCTGCCGGTACCGGGCCGCCACTGCCATAAACCACTTTCATCGTGCCTGTGCAATCGGAATTCACCGTGTAGGTGCCGCTCTGGTACGGATTGAACGTAGTCTGCCCGCCTTTGGGCAGCCCATTGATCATGCCGAAGTCGGTGCGCGTGAATTTACCTGAACCGTCGAACGTCACGATGGCGACGTCATCGAGCGTCGACGGTGAGGCAAATGGGTGCAGCTTGTCATTGCCGTCCAGCAAGCCGAGAATTTCGCCGTGACCGTGAAATCCATAAGGTCCACTTAGCGTTGCGCGCGAGCATAGGCCTCCGGCCTGTGCGACGCTGCTGAGCGAGAGAAGTGCGAAGGCTGCTACCGGCATGATTCGTGAATGCTTGATCTTCATGGTCATCTCCTTGTCACCGTGTCAGGCGCCGGGCTCCATAACGCGCAGCGGGCCAACCCACTCGTTAGCAAAGGCCCCGGCAAGTGCCGGTGCGCGCTGCGCTTCCTAAGCCTATGGAACCGTGCACGCTCGCGCCTCCATCATTTGATGGAGAGATCGAGCCAGAGGGAGATTTCGTGCGCGGACAAATGCCAGGAGAACGGTGCAAAGGTATTAGGGCTTCACCGCGTATTGCACCAGTTCGATCTCGTTCGTCGCGGGCGCGCCCCTGCCGGCCAAACGGCCTTGAAACGCTTCACGCACCACGCGCTTGACGCTCGGGGCATACCAGAGCGTTTCCTCCATCGGGCCGCCGCCCGGACCATACTGCGGCTGCCAGACACCGCTCATCGTGATCTTCACTGCGGAGAAAGTGCCCGCCTTCGTCTTGACCGTCTCCACACCGTCCACTTCACATTGGGCCCGGCGCTGCACCCTCATGCCTGAAGGGGCAGTGGCCGTGCAGTCCGCCTCGTAGCGCTCGCCGACCCGCAGCGGAAAATGCAGGACGATCCCGCAAGCACGCGTGTCGGCGCCATTGGGAACGACGTTGGCTTCGGAGGTGAGTTCCAGACGTCCCCCGCCGGGGCCGATCAGCAGCGATGCGCTGCCGTCCGCGTGGACGGACGTCACGGTTTGCGTAAAGGTTCGACTCTTGCCGGACAATGCGTCGGACCGCTCGAAGGTCCAGTTGTCCCCCACTTTGTAGTGGGGCGCATCTTGCGGCAGCGCAACGGCAGCGGTGTCGAGCGCGAAACTGGACGGGGCGAGCGGCCCCGCCGCCAGCACGCACACGACGCCGATCGCCGCGGCGCGACGCGCATATGACCTCATTGGCCCTGCTTCTGCAGATATTGCTGCACGTCGCTCATCGACACACGGCCCGTATGCGCCGTATCGATCTGATCGAAATGCTGCGCGATATACCCGAGCCCACTGCTTTGCGCCTGAGCTTTCGTGATCGATGCACCGTTGCTCAACGCGGAATTCGCGCCCAGTCGCGCCGCCACGCGCTGTTGCGCCTGCTGCTGCAATTGCGTACCCGTGGAGGGCGTGAGCGGCACTGGCCGGTTCGACGGGAAAAATGGGCCATCCACACCGTGGCCGCCCTTCGGGAGTTCAACGGGCGCCACGGCCTGCGTTGCGGCCTGAGCGTTGGCCAGTGTGACCGCGCCAACCGCGCACGCCATGAGCGGCGTAATGCACCACAGCTTGTTGAATATAGACATGATCGCTCGCCTTCAATGAGTAAGGAGCGGGGCCCGCAATCGAATCACGAATATCGATGCGCGACGCAAGCCCCGGCCTGTAACGTTATTGACCCGCTGCCGCGACTGCCGTTGAAGTCGGCGTGCCCGCCGGACTCTCGTCGGGCCACGGCTGCGGAAGCGTCCAGAGCGAAAGCGCCAATGGTATGGGTTGACCACCATAGTAGCTCACGAGGTCGGCCTTCATTTTCGGGCGCGCAACGTCGTCCAGATAAATCATATGACCGCCCTGGAAGAAGTTCACCTGCAGATTCGGGTTCAAACCGGCCACCGTTTGCAGGCGCGCGAGCTGCTTCTCCGTGTTGAAGAACGGCGTGGCGAGATCGTGATAGCCGTTCTCCGCCAGCACCTTGAGTTTCGGATTGAGCTGGATTGCGCCGAGCAGGTCGGGCAGCGTATCGGGCAGTGGCTGGCCGTCGTGCGAGAAGTCCCAGACCTCGATGATATTGTCGTTCAGCGGCATATATGTCGCACGCGGCGCCTTGTAGCCGAGATAATCCGGCATCTGCGTGGCCAGCGCCGTCGTGAACGGCTGCGAGATGAGGATGTCCGATGGGTCGCCGTCGCTCTGCAGGCGCGGGTCCGAATTGGGCAACGACACGCGCCCGTCGTAACGCCCGATCGTGGTGCCCGGGATCAGTTCGTTACTGAAGGGATTCACGTTGAAGTAGCCGTTAAGCGCCTGCAAGGTGAGACTCGAAGGCCAGCGCCACGAATCCAGCGTTTTCTCGGGTGGAAAGACCGGCTTGCCTAGCGCGTCGGGAATGCCGAGTTGACTCAGCACCCACGATTGCGCGTATTTCCGGAAATGTTGGTACTGGCCTGTGGCGAAGATCTCCGACTGCAGCGCAAAGAGCCCTTGATCGATCATCGGCGGCGAAACCAGATTGAAGTAGGCGGCCACCTCGGCATAGCCCGGGTAATAGCCCGCGAGCGTATCGGTGTCGAGCTGCAAGCCTGCGGTTGATTCCGTGATCGCCGTCGCCTCGATCGCATCGGCAAAGTAGTTGAGGATAGACGACTGCAGCACGATGCCGGTCAGTTGCACACCCGCCGCTTCGAGCGCGAGCGCAAGCATGTCGGTGCGCGGCGTGCCATACGATTCGCCGTACAGATAAATCGGCGAGCTGCCGCGATTGTTCACGGCCAGATAGCGCTTGATGAAATCGCGCATCACGTCCACGTCTGAATCGCAGCCCCAGAACTTCTGGTTCGTGTTCGGCAGGATGGCCTCAGAAAGCCCCGTGCCCGGCGGGTCGATGAACACCATGTCCGTGGTGTCGATCAGGCTCTCTGCATTGTTGACGAGCGGAAAGTTCGGCCAGTTGGTGAGCAGCGGATCGGGAGTGGCGACACGCGTTGGCGCAAACGAGCCGAGACGCAGCCAGATCGACGACGAACCCGGGCCGCCGTTATAGATGAACGTGACCGGCCGCGGCGAACCGTTCGTGCTCGGCGCGGTATAGGCGACATACGACATCGTCGCTTCCGGATTGCCGCTTGAATCGGAAGCGGTCAAATGGCCGGTTGTCGTCGTGTAGTTGATGGTCGTTTTGCCGGAGGTCCACTGGTAATGCATGATCGCGGCCTTTTCTGCGACCTGCGACGCGGCAAGACCATCGGTGGCGTTCGGCGAATAGGCAATCGGGTCCGTGTAAGGCTGGTTTGATGAGTTTGGCGTTTGCGCAGCGGCCTTCGCGCTTGCCGCAACCTGGTTCATCGCAGTTGCCGCAGACGAAGACGGACTGCCGTCGCCACCGCCGCAACCCGCAAGCATCAGCACGCCAATCGCGATTGCGGCTGTATGGCGCAACGGGTTCCGACTACGGCTACAACCCACGCTGGATGTACTCTCCGGATGCATTGTTATACCCCTTCGAATGATGACGTCACACTACGCGGGGGCCGCACTCGCCGGAAATGAGGCCTTGAAAAAGGCATCGAAATTCAAATGCAATTGCCGGCATACGGCGGCTGACATTTCACTTTCCATTCCTGACAAAGTCGATTCATTTCAGGCGTTATCTATTTATTCTGGATAACTAAATAATCCATAGCGCATCGAGCGAAAGCATTGAGTTTCGCTGACGTGATTTCGCTGGAAATATTTGGTAATGGAGGGTGGCAGAGGAAAAATAGGAGTCGCCACAGCACTTTGTCAAGGGATAGTTTTGGAACCTATGCGTGCTGATTCGTTGCGCACGCAGCAATTCCATCAAGCAGGAAACGGCCACCTGCAGACGTGTCGGCACTGCGAGATTTCATTGCAACGCGACCTTGAGCAAGCGTCGAATGGCAGGCTCGACAATGCCCACGAGGGGGTATCGAAATGATTGCAATCCGTGGGTTGAGATCGAAGGCGAGCGTGTCCCCAATTGGGGACATACTTCCCGATCGATGCGGGATGCTAAAGAAGCACGTTCGGTCGTTTAGCTATTTTGATAAATAAAAGCCGCTGGTACGCGAAACACGCATAGACGGTAAAAAATTCCGCAACTCAATCTTCACCAGAATAAAGTCAAGACGCATATGTGCGCCAGGTAACAACGGAGATTGACGCGCTGTGGGAAATCAACCATATTTTCCTCACGCGGCTGTGCTCGGTCCGGCCACGCCGCTTTCCTGTGCATGCAGATCGTGAGTTCCGCGGGGCGTCGTGCTTCGCTTCAACGACGATTCTGAGCATGCCGAAATGGCATCGCCATAACGGTGGGACGACATCATGTCCGCTCAGATTGGTCGCGACCATAACTTCCCCTCGGCGTGCAAGCGCTGCGGCGGGCTGCTGTACGAGAACTTCGAATTCTGCCCTTACTGCGGCACGGATCTCCCGCTCGACAAAGTTTCACTCGGCACCCATCCGAAAGCCACGCTGACACCGCTCGGAGCGACGGCGGCGACGCCCCCTGCCCCCGCGGCCGCGAAAATGGCGCCGGCGGGCATGCCCGCGACCGATGTGCCATCGCTGAACCCAGACTACCCGCACGCCGCGCAGAGCGGCATGCAGCATGCCGCGCAGCACGCCATACAACTTGCACACAGCGTGCGGTTTTCACAGATGAGGCAGTGGATCTTTCCCAGGGGCCTGTTCGTCGTCGCATTGATTCTTGTGTTCGCGTACGGCACGTATTTGCTGCTCGGTACGAGCCACCAGCGGGAGAGCACGGCCAGCGAAGAGACGCTGCATTCTTCGGGCGGCTCGGTTTCGACCAATGCGCCTCGGCAACAGTCGGACGAAACGCCCGCTGCTGCGGGAACGGGGACCCACGCCGCGCCTCAATCGCCCCCGCCGGATGCACACGCCGCGACGCAATTCGCGGATGTGGCCGACGGCCTGCGCGTCGCGCGTAACAGCCTTGCGCAGAACAACCTGTTCGACGCGAGGGCCGCGGCCAACGCCGTGCTCGCACGCGACACGGACAACGAGGAGGCGCACGCGCTACAGAGCGAGATCTCGGCGCGCGAGCAACGGCGCGACAGCGCGTTGCAAAACGCCGACCGCTGCGCCGCGCAGGGTGCCTGGGCCTGCGTGCAACAACAGGCTTCAGAGGCGCTGGCGATCGACTCGAGCAGTCAGGCCGCGCAAGCGCTGATGCAGCGCGCCATCGTATCGACCGCCTGGAAACCGCTGAACTCATCCAATGGCGCCGCGCAAGCGAACACGGCGGCACCCATGCCGCACGCCGCGAACACCGTGCGGCTGCCGTCGTCGCAGGATTGGAACACGAGCGCTTCGCCGCCGCCACTGCCCGCTGCAACGAACGCAACGAATGCAACAACCGCGACCAATGCGACAAGCACGACGACAAACACGACGAACGCGGCGACAGCCTCCAGTCCCGCCAGCAACGACAACAGCGTCGAAGCACGGGAGCGCGCAATCGTGCAAAACGGCTGGACGCGCACCGCGCCGCCAGGTGCTTCGCATTGAGAAGGAATACAGAACATATCGAAGTCAGCCGTACATCTCAAACAGGGCGGGAGAGAGACCATGTTGAAAACGACTCTAGCGGGAGTGGCGACGCTGATCGCCCTGCTTTTCTCGGCGCTCGCCGTCGCCGCAGACGCGAACTACAAGATCGTGACCGGCCCCGAGCGCGGCACGTACATTCAGATCGGCCAGGATCTGTCGAAATGGGTGGCGCCGCCGGCCGGCATCGACCTCGAGGTGATTCCATCGAAAGGCTCGGCGGAAAACGTGCAGCGCATGCGTTTCGAGCCCGGTGTGAAGCTCGCACTCGTGCAGTCCGACGTCTATCAGGCCTACGTCGATATGGCCAACTCCGGCAACGAAGAGGCCGGCACACTGATACGGCCGCTGCGCCTCATCATGCCGCTCTATGACGAGGAGATTTACTTCGTCGTGCGTAACGACTCGCCGATGAAGAACATCAACGAGATCAAGGACAAGGTGATGAGCGTGGGCCTGATCGGCAGCGGCACCGCGCAGTCGGCAACGACGCTCTACCGCCTCATGTTCGGCCAGCCCATTCCCGAACAGAACGCGCAGCACCTGAGCAATGAAGACGCGCTTGCGGCGCTCATCGTCAAGAAGATCGATGTGGCGATCATCGTCGCCGGGCAACCCGCCAAGCTCTTTACCGACATGAACCCCGAACTGCTGCAGCAGATCCGCTTCCTGCGCGTCGATCCCAACGCCCCGGAAACGGCGCGCGCGAAGCAAACCTACTATCCGGCAACCATTCACGTGTCGAGCTACCCGAACTGGCTGAAGGAGGACGTGCCGACCTGGACAGTCAAGGCCTTTCTCGTCACCTACGACTACAACCTGCGCGATACGGTCGGCAACCTGAAGCGCTTTGCCGATTCGCTCTGCACGAACTTCGACAACCTGCAGGAGCACGGCCATCCGAAGTGGAAGCAGGTGAAGCTCGAACTGCCCAGCCTCGGCAAAGGCTGGCAATACTATCAGCCCGTCGAGCGGCGCCTGAAGGCGTGCTTCGCGCATCGCGCCGCAATGCAGACCTCAAAAGGCCCGGCCACGGCACAAGGCGGCACACCCGCGCCAAGAGCCGACGGGCGGCCATGCTCGGATCAGGAGCGCTTGCTCCTGCTTTGCAAGTAAGCCCGCGAGTCAGCCGCCAGGCCATCCGGCTCGGGAACGCGATCCCCAAAGCGCGTAATCGGCGCGCCAGTCCGGCCTTCCAACGCCAGTACGGCGTGGAGGCCGGTCCCCTTGTGCGCGCATGCAATCTCTCCTGGTATCTGCTTTCAGGATGTCCTAATGTCGATGGGTGCCGCGATGCCGGCACGTCGAAACGGCCGTCCCGATGCAGTGCGTCCTACCCTAACAACAAACAAGGAACCACCCATGAGAGATACCCCGTTCGCAATCCGGCGTAAAGCGGCGCGGCTCAGTGCCGCGATCGCCTTGGCAGGCGCGGCGCTTGTGCCGGGCGCACACGCTAGCGGAAACAACACCGGTCACACAGCATTCAACAGACTGCCGCCGTTCGTCGTGGCGAGCAGTCTGCAAACCACCACCTACGACGGCGTCAGCGACGATCTGCTCACCGCCGGCCTCGGCAAAAGCGGGCTTGCCGGCGCGCAACCGGCCATCGCGAATCCCGCGGCTCCGACGGCAGCGGAATTGCGCAGGCTCGCGATCTGGGCGAACTATCGCGCGCTCGTCGACATCAGTGCGAACGGCGGCTATGGCCGCTTCTGGGGGCCCAACGTCGATCTCTACGGCAACGACACGCTGGGCGAAGGCAAGATCGCCGGCACCGAATACCTCGCGTTTGCCGACGACGGCAGCGGCCGCCAGAACGTCAGCCTGCTCGTGCAGGTGCCAACCAGTTTCGATCCGGCGAACCCATGCATCGTGACAGCCACGTCGTCGGGTTCGCGCGGCGTGTACGGCGCGATCTCGGCGGCCGGCGAGTGGGGACTCAAGCGCGGCTGCGCGGTGGCCTATACCGACAAAGGCACGGGCAACGGCGCGGAGGAACTGATGAGCGGCCTCGTTACGCTGATCGATGGCCGCACGGCCGACGCCGCAGCGGCGGGACGCACGAGCATTTTCACCGCGAACGTGGCTGCGGGAGCGCTCGCCGCATACAACCAGAAGTTTCCGAACCGCTATGCGTTCAAGCATGCGCATTCCCAATTGAATCCCGAAGCGGACTGGGGCAAGGACACCCTCGAGGCCGTCCAGTTCGCATACTGGGTGCTCAACCAGCAGTTCGCGCCGCGCGTCGACGCATCGAATCACGGCGTGCGCTACGCACCCGGCGACATCACGACGATCGCGGCTTCCGTGAGCAACGGCGGCGGCGCGTCGCTCGCGGCAGCCGAAGAGGACACGGGCAAGTGGATCACGGCGGTCGTCGTCGGGGAACCGCAGATCAACGTGCGCATGCCCGGCGACGCGCAAGTCAGGGAAGGCGGTCAGCGTATTGCCGCAGCCGGCAAACCGCTCGCCGACTACATGACGCTCGCAAACCTGCTGCAACCGTGCGCCGCACTCGCCGACGCCGCCGCTGGCGCGCCTTATCTCACGGCGCTGCCCGTGGCGACCACCACCGCGATTCGCGAGGCGCGCTGCACGTCGCTCGCGGCGGCAGGCTACATACACGGCGGCGATACGCAGGCGCAGGCAAACGATGCGCTCGCCCGCCTGCACGAAGCCGGCTACGAAGCGGACTCCGATCTGCTGCACGCGCCGATGTGGGATTCGCAGGCCGTGCCGGCCGTCGCGGTGACCTACGCCGATGCCTACACGCGCTCGAGCGTGCTGGACAACCTGTGCGGCTTCAACTTCGGCACGACGAACGCCGCGACGGGCGCGGCCGGCGTTGCACCGGCCGTCTCGCCCTTGCTCACGATCTTCGGCGTGGGTAACGGCGTGCCGCCGACCAATGGCGTCAATCTCGTCTACAACGTCACGCCGCCGGGCGGCGCCGACCATCGGCTCGCCACGCCGGACGCGAGCTTCGCGGGCGCGGCCTGCGTGCGTGCGTTGTGGACGAAGGGCGATCCGCGCATGCGCCAAAGCGTTCAGGCGATCAGCGTCAATGCGAACCTGCACGGCAAGCCTGCGATCATCGTGCAAGGCCGCAGCGACGCGCTCGTGCCGATCAACCATGCTTCGCGCGCGTATCTCGCGGCAAACAGCGAACGAGAAGGCTCGCGCAGCCACTTGTCGCTCTACGAAGTGATGAACGGGCAGCACTTCGATGCCTTCCTCGCCGTGCCGGGCTTCGATACGCACTTCGTGCCGGTCCACTACTACAACATCGCCGCGCTCAATCTGATGTGGAGTCACCTGAAGAACGGCACGCCGCTGCCGCCGTCGCAGGTCATCCGCACGATTGCGCGCGGCGGCACTCCGGGCGCCGCACCGCCGCTGGGACTCGCTAACCTGCCGGCCATCGTGGAGAACCCGGGCAGCAATGCGATTCGCGCGAACGATGGCGTCGTGAACGTGCCGCATTGAGGCACGAGGAAGGTTGGCGCGGCGCTCGCATCACACCAGCAGTTGCCGCGCCAGCACTTCCCTCGCCTGGGTCACCGTGTCCCCTTCGCCGGGATGAGGCGGCATGAGCGAGAACACGGCGTCGGGCAAAGTGGGCAACCGGTGCTTCGGGCCGAGACGCACGAGGCCCTCGCCGATCGCGGACGCGCACAGGCACCCTACACCGAGGCCGGCTGCGAGCATGGACTGCAGCCCCGCCACGCCCGACGCGCTGTGGACGAGCACGTACGGCAGGTCGTTTTCTTCGAGAGAGCGCACCGCGACCTGGTGCATCATGCAGTCGCCCGGCAGCAGCACGAGCGGCAGCGCTTGCGGCAACTGCTCGGCGAGCATGGGCGACGCGACCCAGTGCAGCGGCTCGCGCATCAACTCCCAGCGCGTGTCCGCGTCGTCGGCGGCGGGCCGGAACGGGCCGCTCGACAGGTGCATGACCACGCCGAGATCGATCTGCCGCTTTGCGTAGGCAACCTCGATGTCGGCGCTCTTCATCGCGCTCACGTGCAAGCTCAGTTGCGGATAGCAGTCGCGCAGCCGCACGAGCAAACCCGCCACCTCGTTGGTGCGGAAGTACTCGGTAATCGCAACGCGCAGCTCGCCCTTGATCGCCTGGCCGCGCACCTCGTCGAACGCGGCTTCGTTGAGCGCCACGAGGCGCCGCGCGTGCTCGAGCAGCCGCGTGCCCGCGGGCGTAAGCTCGACGCCGCGCTTGCTGCGCACGAACAGCGGCACGCCCGCGCGCACCTCGAGCTTGCGCACCTGCTCGCTGATCGTCGATTGCGAGAGATGCAGCAGCGGCACCGCCGCCGAAAGGCTGCCCGCGTTCGCCACCGCCGCGAACGTCTTCAACTGGTCGAATTCGAAACCGCGCATGACATTCCACATCCATCGAATAGCTCGATGGATGGTACCACTTATTCCCGCTTTTCCGTTTCTTCGAGTGTCGTCAGAATGTCGATTAGATAGCCAGGCGGCGCGCCCATAGCGCAGCAGCCTGAGCGCAATCCAGCCCTTTATTGCTGAGCACACTCATGTCTGACAATACGTACGCGGCCTGCGCCGTGGCGCCCCGCGCGGCGGCCGAAGCCGGCCACAGCCATCACGGCTGGGCGCTGGTCGTTTTGCTGGTGGGCGCGATCCTGCCGCCGCTCGACTACTTCATCGTCAACCTGGCGCTGCCCGCGATCCGCGACGGACTCGGGGCGAACGCGTCCGAACTCCAGCTGGTCGTCTCGGCCTACGCGTGCGCGAACGCCGTCATGCTGATCACCGGCGGGCGGCTCGGCGACCTGTACGGCCGCAAGCGCATCTTCATGATCGGCATGGCGGGCTTCGTCGTCGCCTCCACGTTCTGCGGCCTCGCCACCAGCGGCGCGGCGCTCGTGGCCAGCCGCATCCTGCAAGGCCTGTTTGCGGCGACCCTCGCGCCGCAGGTGCTCGCCACCATCCGCAGCGTCTTCACGCCACAGGAGCAGGTGCGCGTGATGAGCCTCTATGCATTCGTGTTCGGCGTGGCGGCGGTGATCGGCCAGCTTGGCGGCGGCGCGCTCATCAGCCTGCACCCGTTCGGTCTGGGCTGGCGCGCGATCTTTCTCGTCAACCTGCCTATCGGCGTGTTCGCGCTCCTCGGCAGCTGGCGCTTCATTCCGGAAAGCCGGCCGCCGCGCGGCAAGCGCATCGACGTGCCGGGCACCGTGCTGCTTTCGCTGTTTCTGCTGATGCTCGTTTATCCGCTCACGCGCGGGCGCGAGTCCGGCTGGCCGTTGTGGATGCTCGCCTGCCTCATCGGTTCGCTGCCCATGCTGGGCCTGCTGCTGCGCGTCGAGTGGCGCAGCCTCGCGGGCGGCCGGGATCCCCTGCTCGACGTGCGGCTCTTCCGCAATCCGGTCATTGCGCTCGGCCTCGTGCTGGGGTTCCTCTTCTATACGATGAGCGCGTTTTTCCTGACCTATGGCATCTATCTGCAAGGCGGCCTGCACTGGACGCCGCTCGCATCGGGACTCGCGATCCTGCCGTTCGGCCTCGGGTTTCTTTCGAGCCCGTTGCTGATGCCGCGCCTCGTGCACCGGTTCGGCGGATATCGCGTGCTGACGCTCGGCTTCGTGCTGCTTGCGCTTGGGCTCGCCATAGCGGCGGCGCTCGCGGGCGCGGCGGCGCCCGGCATGGGGTTCTATCTGGGACTGGCGGCCATTGGCATTGGCCAGGGGCTCGTTCTGCCCTCGGTCGTACGCATCGTGCTTGCCGAAGTGGCGCCCGAGCACGCGGGCATTGCCTCGGGCATGGTCACGGCAACGCTGCAGATTGGCGCCGCCGTTGGCGCGGCCACGCTAGGCGGCCTGTTCTTCTCGAAGCTCGGCGCGGCGCCCGGCATGCTCGACTACGCGCATGCGTTCAGGACGACGATGTTTTCGCTCGTCGCAATTCTGCTGCCTTGCGCGCTGCTTTCTACCGCGCTTGGACCGTTGCATCGGCGCATGCATGTCACGCATGTCACCGAGGCAAGCGGTCCGGTCACACGGTAATGTGCTCCGGAGTCCTCTCGATCAGAAGTCGATCTGCGCGGAGAGCAGCACGGTGCGCGGCGCGGACGTCGTGAGGTAGGAGCCCTGCTGGATCCAGTAGCGGCTGCCGAACAGGTTCTCCAGGTTCGCCCGGAACACCACGCTCTTTTGGGCGATTCGCGTGCTGTATCGAGCGCCGATGTCGTAGCGCGTCCACGACGGCAGGCGCAGTGTGTTGGCGGCGTCGTAGTACTGCGCGCCCGTGTGGATGATGCGGCCGTTGACGCTCAAGCCCTGCACCCACGGCAAGTCATAATCCGCACCAAGGTTGAACGCGAAGTTCGGCACGCCCACCGGCTCGTTGCCGTCGGTCGCTCCGCCAGCGGTGTTGCGCAACTTCGCGTCGTAGAACGTCGCGCTCGCCATCAACCGCAGATGGCGAAACGCCTCGCCGTACGCGGCCAGTTCGAGGCCGCGCACGCGCGTTGTGCCATCGTAGCCATAGACGTTCGTCACCGGGTTCGTCACGCCATTGGGCTGCGAAAGCTGGAACACCGAGACCGTGGTCATCACGCGGCCCCAGTCGGCTTTTACGCCTGCCTCGTACTGGTTCGACTTGTACGGCGCGAACGCCTGGCCCGCGTTCGCGGTGCCGATCGGCGCCGTGCTGCCGTTCGTGAGGCCCGACGTGAAGTTGCCGTACACGGAAATGTTCGACCACGGCTTGAAGACGATGCCCGCGAGCGGCGAAATCGCCTGCTTCACATACGTATCCGTGCGCTCGCCCGTCGTCGTGTCGTAGTCATCCACGCCGATGACCTGACGCCGGAAGCCGCCCGTCAGCAGCAGGCGGTCGTTCCAGAACGACATCGTGTCGATCAGCTGCTGGCTGTCGAGGCGCGTGTGGTTCGAGCGCTGGGCGTCGCCGCGCGCGGTCGTCATGGCCGGAAGCGGCGTGGGATTGTAGAGATTCGAGGCCACCGACGAATCGGAGAGCGCATAGAAATAGCCTTGCTCCTCGTTTAACGACGTTGCGCCCGCAACCAGTGTGTGCTTCACGCCGAACGTGTCGAAGTGCAGACGCACGCCCGCATCGACGGTGCGCGTGCGGTTGTACGCGTCGTAGTACCCGTTCATCACATTGAAGTCGCCCGCGGCGGTCATGCCGCTCGCCCACGGGAAATTCTGCTGCGACGTGCCGTAATGCTCGCCCGCCGCGCCATACACGGTCAGGTATTGGTTGACGTCGTACTCGAGCCGCGTGGTGACCGCCGAATCACGCAGCCTGAGCTTCGAGCCGGGATAAAAGTTGGTCCACGACGAAGGCGCCGCCGGCACCGCCGTGGCCGTGCCAAGGCCGATCTGCGGGCGGAATTCGTCAGTATTCTCGGAGATGTTGTACGCATCGAGCGACCAGCGCAGCTTCTCGCCGCGGTAGTCGAGCGCGACGGCGCCATTGCCCTGGCTCTGGTTGCCGTGCGCGATGCCCGTCTGCCCGTCCTTGTACTGGCCGTTCACGCGGATGCCCCACTGGCCATCGCTGCCGAAGCGGCGGCCCACGTCCGCCTGCACGCCGAACTGCCCCTTCGACTGGTACAGCGCCGTGAGGCGCGTGAGCGGCTCGTCGTCGGCGCGCGTGGTGACGATATTGATCGCGCCGCCAATGCTTCCCGAAGGCCCCATGCCGTACATGAGCGAGCCCGGACCCTGAAGCACTTCGACGCGCTCCATGAGGTTGACCGGCATGCGGCTCGCCGAGACCATGCCGTAAAGCCCATTGAGCGCCACGTCCGTTGCCTGAACGTCGAAGCCGCGAATCTGGAACACGTCGCCAAAGCCGCCGCTGCTCTGCTCGGCGCGCACCGAGGCGTTGTTCACCACGACGTCGGCGAGCGTGCGCGCCTGCGTGTCCAGCATCATCTGCTCGGTGTAGTTCGTGGTGCTGAACGGCTGATCCATCACGTTCGCCGTACCGAGCACGCCGATGCTGCCGCCCCGCGCCACCTGCCCGCCCGCGTAAGCGGCCGGCAGCTCGCCCGGCATGGCCGTGGCCTTGACGGACACCGCAGGCAGAACGCTGCCTAGCTGCTTCGTGTCGGCTGCCTTCGTGTCGGTCGTCGTATTGGCGGCCTGGCTGGCGTCGGCTGGGGTGGCCGGCGCACTCTGTGCGCACGCAACCGATGGCGCGATGGCGGTGGCCAGCAATCCCATCAGCAGTCGTTCGACCGTCCAGGAGATGGCGGTGCGCCGGAATGGCCTTGGTGTGTTTTCCCGTTCAAGCATATGGCTGTCGTTGTTGTTCGAAGAGGTGCTGCCTGCGGCGGCATTGATAATGATATTGCGAATCATTATCAATTGTAATGTAAACCTTTGCTTAAACAAAACGAAATCGCGGATTTTTCTGGGGACGTTGCGTGGACAACGGCTAACGGGGTTGCCAGCCGCTTTTCAGGACGTGGGCCACAAAGCATCAAGGCCGCTTCCCTGCGGAAGCGGCCTTGATGTACGGGGAGAACGGGAACGCCGGCGACGAGGCCGCTACTCCGCCGTCCTAATGGGCGACGGCCTTTACGGTCAGCGCGTTGTTCACCGACAACACACCGGCCTCGCCTTGTGCGGCCTGCGCGGCGGCGTCCACCTGGCCCTGCTCGGGCACCGAGCCAAGCAACGTCACCACGCCGTTGCGCGCGCGGACGGTCAGGTTGGTCACGTCCACAGCCTTGTCCTTGCCGAGCGCCTTGCGCACAGCCTTTTCAAGCATGTGGTCCGCCTTGCGGGCGGCTTTGGCCGATGATGCGGCGGCCACTGGAACCGAGGAATCGGCGGGCTGGGCCTGCGCATTGAACGCGGCCAACGCCGTCATCGTGACGACAATGATGGCGAATTTTTTAAATGCCATGGTTGCGTTCATCCGATCAGAAGGTCGTTCGAATGCCGACGTTCGCGCCGACCGTCGTGCCTGGCGGCAGGCCGAGGCCTTCGGCGGCCAATCCGAGACCTTGCAGGCCCCCCACTCCGCTGCCGCCGCTCTCCACCGTCAGCCCCGAACCGAGGCAAACACCGTTGTGCGCGCAAGTGTTGTTCACGAGGCCGACCTGCGCATACAGCGACGTGCGCTTCGAGAGGAAGAATTGCGAACCGATCGCGCCCATCACCGAATGACCGCCGGCGTTCACGCGGTCCTGCTGGTAGTACACGCCGGCGTTCAGATCGAGATACGGCAGCGGGAAATAATCGAAGCCGCCGCTATAGATGTTCACACTGGTATTGGTCGAATACATCAGCGACGGATTCACCGAAACCGGCACGTTATTCGCCTTGAAGTTGGCGAACGCAGCCTTGGCAATCAGCCCGCCGAATTTGTAGCTCATCCCCGCGGTATAGGCGCGGACGTTGATGGGATAGAGTTCGCCAACGCTCGCGAGCGCACTGTCGGCCGCGTTGTTGGTGCTGATGTACGCCGCCGCGGCGAGGAATGTGCCGTTCGTGTAGCGCGCGCTGACCGACCATGCGCGGCCGGTCTGGAAGGAACCGGCAACGCCGCCGAGCGCGAACAGGCCGGCTGCCTGGAACCCGCCGATGTCGGGCGACGTATACGACACCGCATTCGGCATGAAGACCGCGGCGATCAGACTGTTGTCGCTGACGGGGGTGAGAATGCTGCCGAATTCACCGGCGCCGCGCGGATCGAGCGCGTAAATGATGTTGAAGAATGGCGAGATCTGCAGGCCGGCCTTGACCGTACCGAAACCGCCCGACAATCCGACCTCGGCGATACGATTGAACAACCCGTTGTTGCCGCCCGGGTTATCGAAGCCCCCATTGGCAAGATTGATACCGCTTTCGAGCTTGAATTCCGCCTTGAGGCCGCCGCCCAGATCTTCCTTGCCGGCCAAACCCCACAATGAAGGCGAATAGCCCGCGTTCGTGAGCTGGAACACGTGGCCCGTGCCCGTGCTGCTGCCGTTGAATTCCGGTGTCGAATGACTTAGATACATCACGCCGACATCGGCGATACCGTACAGCGTCACGCTCCCGTCCGCGTTCGCCGCGCTCGCCTCACAGAGCGCCGCGGCGGCCGCACATGTCTTGAGCAGCCATTTCCGTTGTTTCGCCATCTTCATGAGTCTCCTGTCTTTAGAGATGGTTTTTAAAATAGTTATGCGTTGTCTTGCTGACGATTCTTCCGTTCAATTCATTTCGGATTACAAAGTATTTGGCATTCAAGTCGCGATGAAACCTCGGCGCTTTCCATCCCCGCTACGGCGCCTGAATGAAAGCGTGCTTCGTCTCTAGCCGGTCACGTCCGAATTGCTTTCGCAAAGCCCGGCAACGGCCTGCGAGGCAACCACGCGCATCTGCCCGAAAGTCAGCCCCTTCCATTCGTCGTTGTCGCAGTAGAACGCGTCCTTCAGGCTTTGCCGGATTTGCGCGGCGGTGGCGGCCCCGCAGTCCGGATGACGATGCAGCCAGTGATCGGCGCGCAGCGCCTGCAATACGTGCAGGGGTTCGTAAGTGCCGAATTCGAGACCCAGGGTCGTCTTTTCGACGCCCGGGAATTCGTCGCACGAAAACGTGATGATCGGGCCTTGCACATCGGCCGAAATGGAACCGGGTTCATGGATCGGCTTCACGTCGTTGCCCCACCAGCGGCGCGCTCTTTCCAGTTCGGCGCGATCCGTGCTCATGAAGATCTTTTCGCCGTGGCCATACGGGCCCAGCCCCGTGTGAAGATCGATCCATGCGAGGCGACGATAGCCGCTCGCGTGCGCGCGCAGGATCGAGTGGACGGCCCGCGTGCTCCAGCTCGTTTGCGCTCCGCCGTAGAACATCCCGTCTGGTACCGCGTACTGTCCCTTCGACACCGTTTCGCGCAACGCCGCTTCGCCGTTCGTCTGGATGTAGGCCCCGAGAGCGGCCTGATTGGCCGCGTCAGGCGGCCAAACCTCAGGCAGCAGCAAGGGATCGAGCGTGACGTACCCGGGATTCGAACCGGCCAGCGCTGCATGGTCCGCGCTATTGCGATTCAGATCGACGTTGTCTTCGTTCACCCGGCGCAGATGCGCGAAACCATACGGGTTGACGCCGTGAATCATCAACAGCGCGACGCCGCGCCGTTTCGCTTCGGCAAGGAAGGCCGCGTCGTCGAGCAGTCCGACCTGACAACCCGATCCGCAGAAACCTTCAACCCCATGCGTGCCCGACGTGATGATGAGCAGCGCACGAGCGCCGGCCGGCGCGTGAATCGCGAGGTCGATCGACAGGCTCCCTCCATCGGGGCAGACAGCCGTGGGGTGCGCGACCTGCCCCAGTTCGAACCCGCCAGCACGCGCCGCTTGCGTGAATCGCTCGCGTGCCTGCGCATAGGACGCGGAGAAGTATTTTTTTATTACCATGCAGTGACCCCGATGAGATGCACGCGAGGCGTGCGTTCGGCCACAATGATCATGACTAACGCACCGGTGCACAAGGCAATAAAAAAACGGCCTTGATAACGCTTTTTTATCCCCTGGAGCAGAATGAAACTTCGTCAATTGCGGGTATTCCTCAGTGTCGCCGAGCAAGGCAGCTTGCATGGCGCCGCGCGCGCACTGCGTTTGACGCAACCCGCCGTCACAGTGACGATCCGCGAACTGGAAAGAACGCTGGGCGTGCCGCTTGTCGTGCGTTCGGTCAACGGCATTGCGCTCACCGAATACGGCGTCGTGTTTCAGCGCCGCGCACGTATGCTGGTCAACGACGTGCGGCACATTCATGAAGAACTGTCGACCATGCTCAATGGCGCGGGCGGAGAGGTCGCCGTGTCGGTGTCATCGGCCGTGGCGTGTGCGTTGCTGCCCCAGGCGTTTGGGCAGTTTCGCGCGCAAAATCCCGATACCTCAGTGACCGTACGCGAACTGGCGCTGCCCACCGCGCTCAACGCACTGCGCGACGGAGACACCGATTTCGCGGTCATCACGGCGGTTGCAGACACGCAATGGCCCGATTTCGTCGAGCAGCGAAAGATCATGTCCATGCCGTTGCTGGTCGTGGCGCGCCAGAGCCATCCACTCGCGCATGCCCGCTCGATGTCGATGCTGCACGCAGCGGAATGGCTCGTGCCTTGCGAGCCCGGCGATCAGATCGACAAGGGGTTCAGCGCCTATTTCCACTCGCTGGGTCTGTCCGCGCCGAGCAGGATCATGCGCTGCCAGGCATTGGCGCCGTCCGTCGCCTTGATCGCGAAGACCGATGTGATTTGCGTGGCCACGCTGCCGACGTTCGAACTCGAAATGAAGCGCCGCAGGATCCGCGAAGTGAAGATCCACGAGCAGTTTCCCGACATGGACGTCTACGTCGTGCAAAGGCGGGAGCGGCCGCTCACCACGGCGGCCGCGCGCTTTCTCGCCTGCGTCGAGGAAGCCGCCATGCAGTGAAGCGCCTGCCATTACATCGGATACCTAACGATATCTCGTGAATCACCGAACCTGGTCGCCGATGGGAGGAAACACATTCCAGTAGCCGTCGTCGTGCTGAAAGAAGAACAGCGCGTGAAATCCCGTTGTCTGGCGCGTCTCCACGCACACATAGCGCGCCCTGCCTGAAGGGGTATGGCCAAACGCGGTGACGTGCACCGGCGTGGTAGGTGCGAGCCATTTTTCGACCTGATAACGCAGTGACTGCGTCTTCGTGCGTCTCATCTGGTCCTCCCAGACATCGGTTGGTTTTGCGGCCTTCTCGCCGGATTCGGCGACAACACCCTGCGCAAACCGGACGCTCCTGGTGCATGGCGCAATGCTTACCGCGCCGCATCAAGAGCTTGAGAAAGCACTTTAACTATAGCCAGAAAAGTCTTTCGCAAACTCGATTTCAGCAAGATAGCAACAAAACAACGGAAACCCGGAAGCATACACAGGGCCGCATCAGGCAGCGTTGGCTGATGCACCGCACCAAACTGTGGCTCGTTAACGAATTTGTAAGCCTGGTATTGCTGGTGAAAGACGCAGCCCCTGCGCCGCGCCCCACGCACCCGCGGCACACACAACCGCCCCCACGAAAACAACGAGCCACAAATAAACTCCGCGAGGCCGATAGCGTTGCGGCAACACGGTGACGCTGAGTGCGACGAGCAACCCGAGGACGAGCGGCAACATCAACGTATTGATCACCTGCGCCGCGACGTTCAGGGAAACGAGATCGGGCGCGAGCCAGACCGCCCACGCACTGCCGGCAACGGCCAGCGCATACGCGCCATAAAACCAGGGCGCACGGTCGGGACGGTCCTCCAGCGACGCCCTGTACCCGAACACATCGCCAAGCCCCCATGCCAGCGCGAGAGAACTCACGATGGCCGCCACCAGCGCCGCGCCGAGCACGCCCACGCCAAACAGCAGGCGGCCTGCAAACGGCCCCGTAACGGCAACGAGCGCATTGCTGATTTCGCCGATACTGTCGAGCGAGCGCGGCTCACCATGCGCCGACAACGTTGCGGCCGCAGCGACGAGCACCGCTGCCGTGAGCCATTGCGTGAGGACGGCGCCGACTGCCGTCTCGACCCGCGCCGACGTGAAGTCCTTTTCCGAGAGGCTGTCCGCGACCGCCGCCTGCTGATAGAACACCATCCATGGATTGAACGTCGCGCCGATGAGCGCCGCGGCCAGATAACCGGCTTGCCGGCCACCCGCTGCCAGGTGAGTCATCTGCGGGACCATGACCTGGAGCTGGTGGCGCGCACTCCATGCGACGGCGAAAAACGTGAGATCGAATGCGCCGATGGCAATGGCGATCCGGTCTACGCGCTTGTGCGAGCCCGTGAGCACAATGCCTGTCAACAGGATCACGGCGAGCGGCAGCGTAACGGAACGCGATACGCCATACATCTCCCCCACGCCAGCGACGCCAGTAAACTCCGTAACGAGCGACCCCAGCACGGCGACGACCAGACCCGCTGCGGCCAGCGACGCCCAAACCGGGCCGAAGCGCGAGCGGATGAGTTCGCCGTATCCGCGCCCGGTGAATATGCCGAGACGTACGGTCAGTTCCTGAACCATGTAGAGCAGCGGGACGAGCGCGAGCAGCACGGGCAAGAGCCGCAGCCCCGTTTGCGCGCCCGCCTGTGCGGCCGTCACGACGTTACCGGCGTCGCAGTCGGCCAGCATCACGAGAAGCCCAGGGCCCCATAGGGCGAGCCGGCGCAGTCCTCGTGAAACGGTTTCCTTGAGCGTCGGGAGACGGGTCATGCGTTCTGAAAGGATGCGCCTGTAGTATCTGTCGAGCGATTGTAGCGTGCGAGTCAGGACGCGCTGTCCCGAGGGACGTTGAATTTCATTTTCCTTACCTATGGCCTTTATATCCGCGCGTTCCGCGAGTCACACGACAGACGTTCCGCCCGCCCTCATCCTCGGCGCCATAGGCGTGGTGTTCGGCGACATCGGCACCAGCCCGCTCTACACATTGCGCGAATGCCTGAAAGCCGCCGGCGGAATAAGCCAGGCCAACGTATTCGGCATCGTGTCGCTGATCCTCTGGTCGATCATCATCGTCGTGACGCTCAAGTACGTGAGCTTCGTGATGCGTGCGGACAATGACGGCGAAGGCGGCATTCTGGCGCTTACGGCGTTAGCCGCTCGCGTGGCGCCCGTGCGGTTGCGCACCGTGCTCCTGACACTCGGCGTTTTCGGCGCCGCGATGTTTTACGGCGACTCGATGATCACACCGGCGATTTCGGTCATCTCGGCAGTGGAAGGCGTCGAACTCGTGGACCCTCATTTGGCCACGTGGATCGTGCCCATTGCACTCGTTATCCTGACCGGCCTGTTCAAGCTTCAAAAGCACGGCACAGCCACGGTCGGAAAAGTTTTCGGACCGGTCATGATCGTATGGTTCTTGACCCTTGCCGTACTCGGTGTTTTTCATATCGCACACAACCCCGGCATCTTGCGCGGCGCATTGCCGTCTTATGCATTGAGCTTCGTTGCGCACGCACCCGGTACGGCGTTCGTCGTGCTCGGCTCCGTGTTCCTCGCCTTGACGGGGGGCGAAGCGCTCTATGCGGACATGGGGCACTTCGGCAAGACACCCATCCGGCTCGCGTGGCTGCTGCTCGTGCTGCCAAGCCTCATTCTCAACTACTTCGGCCAGGCCGCGCTCGTGCTCGCGACGCCTTCCGCGCTCACGCAGCCGTTCTTTTCCCTCGCGCCGGGCTGGGCACTGCTTCCGCTGGTGCTGCTGGCTACGGCGGCGACGATCATCGCGTCGCAGGCCGTCATTTCCGGCGCGTTTTCCATGACGAAGCAGGCCGTCCAGCTGGGCCTGCTGCCACGCATTCCGGTCATACATACGTCGACGCACGAAGTGGGTCAGGTCTACGTCCCGTTCATCAACATATCGCTCTATGCGGCGGTCGTATTCCTCGTGGTGTTCTTCCGGTCATCGGACAATCTCGCGGCCGCTTATGGCATTGCCGTTGCCTCGACGATGCTGCTGACAACGCTGCTCATGTACTTCATTACCCACTGCTTGTGGAACTGGAAGCCGGCCGCAACGGTGGCTGTGATCGGGCCGCTGGCCATTGTGGATGCGGTATTCGTTGCGAGCAACGCGGGCAAGGTCCTCGATGGCGGATGGTTTCCGCTGCTGGCAGGCGGCGTGCTGTTCACCGTCATGACGACATGGCATCGCGGGCGGGAGTTGGTCGTCGAGCGTGTGAAAAGCGACAACCTGCCCTTACCGGCATTCATCCAGTCGCTGTGCGCGGGATCGCACCCGCCTCCCCGCGTGAACGGAACGGCTGTGTTTCCCGGCGGAGTGCCCGGCATGACGCCGAGCGCGTTCATGCACAATCTCAAGCATAACGGCGTGATGCACGACACCAATATCTTTCTGGCTGGCACGACCGAGAATGTTCCGCATGTGCCTGAAAGCGAGAAAGTCTCAGTGAGCGATCTTGGGCACGGATGCTACGCCGTCGCGGCGCGCCATGGCTTCATGGAAATGCCCAACGTCCCCGCACTCCTTCTGCTCGTGCAAAAACAGATACCTGCATGGCAGTATGAACCCGCAGCCACATCGTTCTTCCTCGCCCGCGACACGATCCTCGCAACCGCACAGAGCAAAGGCATGTCGTTATGGCGCGAAAAGCTGTTCGCGTTCATGGCGCGCAACGCGGCGCAAGCGGCCGAGTATTACAGCCTGCCCGCGAACCGGGTGGTCGAGATGGGCGGACAGATCAACCTATAAGGCGCGTGATCGGGCGTATCGCTGGAGAAAGACAACGCATGACGAATGACGCTTGTCGGTGGCAATCCGGCGCGCGTCATTCGTTCGATTGCGTAATAGCCGCGCGCCGCTCTGTTCGAGCCGCGCTGTTGACGTCACTGTTGACGTCACGCAGCAGACGGGCCCGATGACCGGATGGCAATACGCCGGTGGTGGACGGCCAGCGCCGCCTCGCCGCCGCTCGTGGCGTGAAAGAGTCCAAGCTGCTCGAACTCCTCTTCTTGCAGCGGCGTGATGGCGATATCCGTGTAGGCGTAGCGATCCGGTGCCTTCATGACCTTCCTGAGGGTAGCCTCTGTCCTGAGGTAGAAGCGCAGATACCTTGTGAGCTTGACAGCGGTCTCACTCCAGTAGCGCGGATAGAAGCGCAACGGCGATTCGACCGGCAGCCCCCAACGGCGGTCACGGCGGTGTTTCATGCGCAGAGCGCCCCCTTCGAGCGGATGCACACCCTCGTGTTCGATCATCAGTCTGAACCAGGCGATGGTGCGCATGATCGTCTTCGGCCGGCCGTTCGGGATCTGCGCTGCCCGCTTGACGATCGTGCGGATGTGCTCGTACGAATAGAACGCACTCCACGCGCACCGATACGCTTCCTCCCATTCGGCGTCCGACATTTTCGGGTGGTGCGTGACCCGGTGGTTGGTGTCGTATTTGTTGATGTCCGGGTCCATCCACTCGCCGTTCCTGACCATCGTTTGATGATCTTCGGAGCCCGGAAGCGGAGTCAGCATGAAGAATTCGAGAATGTCGATTGGCAATTCACGCTTGATGATTTCGATGTCACGCAGGATCGATTCTTTCGTGTCCGCCGGGAAGCCGATGATATAGCCGGCGTAAGTAATCGCGCCGTGGACGCGCCACTGCTGCAGCATGGCGCGGTATTCGGTGATCTTGTTCTGCCGCTTCTTCGCCGCGATCAGATTCTCGGGATTGATATTCTCCAGCCCGATGAACACGCGACGCACACCCGCGCGCGTTGCTTTCTCGATGAATCCTGGAATCTTGTGACAGAGCGTGTCGACCTGGATCGTGAAGCCGCAGTGAATGCCTTCCTTTTCCCGAAGTTCGATGACGCGGTCGAGAAGGATTTCCCAGTCGTGATTACGGGCGAAATTATCATCCGTGACGAAGAACCGGTCGATGCCCTGCTTCGCGTTCTCGCGGATGATCTTCTCGAGATCGTCAGGGGTGCGAAATCGACTCTTGTGGCCCTGCACGTTGATGATCGTACAAAACGAGCACTGATACGGGCAACCACGACCGAGGTCCACCGAGGTATAGGTCCCCGCCGTGCGTTCGATATGCTTGCGCGGCAAGAAGGGCTGGGGAGCGCCTTCGAGCGACGGTAAATCGTTCATGAAATTATACAAAGGCTTCATTGCATCATTCCACGCGTCGAGAAGGACCTCGTCGAAACGCCGCTCCTCGGCCTCTCCAGCGAAGAGCGCCACGCCCATTGCTTGCGCTTGCGTAAGCTCAGCGGGCATGTCGGGCAGCATGGAGATGCAGCCAGAAACGTGGAAACCACCGATCGCAACCGGCAAGCCTGCATCACGGAACTGGCGGGCCAGGTCGAGTGCTCGCGGGTACTGGTTCGACTGGACACCGACCAGACCAATCAACGATCTCCCGCCTTTTGCCTTCAGGTCACGAATGATGCGCGCCGGCCACACCCGCTGGTTGGTTTCGTCGCATGTCTCGATGTCGAAATGGACGCCAGGGCCCAGCAGCGCTCGCTTTCGCGCGTCATCAGCAAGCGCATACATACACGCGAGTGTATTGGAAGGCATGACCGAGCGGAGCCACTGGATCGGGTAGCCGTCGTCGTCGTAATGGGTCGGCTTGATGAGGACAAGGGTGAATCGGCAGCTGTCAGAAGTCGAGTAGATCGCGTCCATGGTCTGCTCTGTAGCCCTGTCTGGAAGTCCCAAAACCGTGAAGGTCGTCCGTCTTCAGAAAATCTGAGTCGGATCGCAAACTGGCAAACAGCACAACAACCCGCATCCTACCTGTCCGGCCGCCCTTTGTGTTTACAATTCCGCAGACGCGGGATTACGAGGATTGCGATCCTGTTGGGGCCGACAAGAACGACGACACGGCCGGCTACGCCATCAGCCCGCGCATGCACAAATGCATCGAGCATGTCTTCGGCTGGAGCACGACGCCGCCCGACATCCATTCGACACGAACCAAACCGACGCGGCGACTCTCTGGAAAGAGCGTGCCGCGCATCGCCTCGCCGCGCGAACACACTCGCGCAACTATGAATAGCTCAATTGCTTGTTTGTGGTGAGAGAACCGATCGGCAAGAATGATCCTGCCAAATTTTGGTCAGGATCACGATATGTCGAACGCGCCCAGCCTTCAACCCGATTGCGCCACGCTTGTCGAAGCATACGACCGGCCTGGCGTTCGCCAGTTTCATACGGTCTGCAACGGCTCGACGCGGTTTGCGGCACGGGCCGCCTGACCGAATCCGCGGCAGAGCGCGTGGGCGCATTGAACCCTTGCAGCCCATTCCGTTGCGAATGCCAACCACGATTCGAGGAGCACACATGAGCGCAGCACCGCGACGCCCTGGGCAATTGAGCCTCGGCGCCTTCCTGATGGAAACGGGCCACCATATCGCCGCGTGGCGCCATCCCGACGCACACGCAGCCGGCGGCCTCGATTTCGCGCACTACGCCGAACTGGCGCAAACGGCCGAGCGCGCCAAATTCGATGCGATCTTTTTCGCCGATAGCGTGAGCGTGCGCGACACCCATGTACCCTCGCTCTCGCGCACCGCGCGCGCCGATCATTTCGAGCCGATCACGCTGCTTTCCGCGCTATCGGTCGTGACGAAACACATCGGGCTCATCGCCACGGTGTCGACTTCGTTCAACGAGCCCTACAACGTGGCCCGCAAATTCGCCTCGCTCGACTATCTGAGCGGCGGACGCTCGGGCTGGAATCTCGTGACTTCGAGCACCGAAACCGAAGCGCACAACTTCAGCCTCGACAAGCATTTCGATCACGCCGTGCGCTACGAGCGCGCGAAAGAGTTCTACGACGTGGTATCCGGACTTTGGGATAGCTGGGAAGACGACGCCTTTATCCGCGACAAGGCGAGCGGCATCTACTTCGACCCGCAGAAGCTGCACACGCTCGACTATCGCGGCAAGCATTTCAAGGTGCGCGGACCGCTGAACGTCGCGCGTTCGCCGCAAGGCTGGCCGGTTGTGGTGCAAGCGGGCGCTTCCGAAGCCGGCAGGGAACTCGCGGCGCAGACCGCCGAAGTGATCTTCGTTGCGCATCAAACGCTAGATGAGGCGAAGCAGTTTTATCGCGACGTGAAGGGGCGGCTCGCGCGTTATGGCCGCCGCCCCGAACATCTCAAGATCATGCCGGGCATTTTCCCCGTGATCGGCCGCACGCAGGAAGAAGCGCAGGAGAAGTTCGATGCGTTGCAGGCGCTCATCCATCCGAGCGTGGGACTTCAACTGCTCTCGAACATGTCGGGCGGTCTCGACCTCTCGCAGTATCCCGTGGATGGCCCCGTGCCCGACCTGCCGGAGACCAACGGCGGCAAGAGCCGTCAACGCTTGCTGCTCGACCTCGCGCGGCGCGACAACCTCACCATCCGCGATCTTTATCTGCGCATTGCGGGGGCGCGCGGGCATCAACAGGTGATCGGCACGCCGCAAAGCATTGCCGATCAGCTTCAGCAATGGTACGAGGAGGAAGGCGCCGACGGCTTCAATATCATGTCGCCGTGGCTGCCGGGCGGCCTGAATGAATTCACGCAGTACGTGGTGCCCGAATTGCAGCGGCGCGGACTCTTTCGCACCGAATATACGGGGCGCACGTTACGCGAGCATCTTGGCTTGCCGCGTCCCGCTAACCGCTTCGCCACGCAACAGGAAGACGCGTTGCGCGTGGCTTCCTGATTGTGTTCATCGAAGCGCAACGCCTTGGCGTTGCGCTGCGTTCAGCGTTCTGCTGAGACGCACTTTAGATCCTTGGCGCAAGCCTATTTGCGCGTGCCAATCGGCGTACCAATCGGCGTGGCGCCAGGCATGGCATGGCTCGGACTCATGCGCTTTGTCGCCGGGCTAGCCGCAATGACTTTGCCATCGGTCAGCCAATGCAGCGCGACGGGCCACAGGCTGCGTTCGAATCGCGAGTGAAAAAATGCGAAGTGCCCGATGCTGCGCTCGCCAACCGAGGCGGGCGTGATGCGTAGATGAGTCGAGTCACTATGCGTGAAGTATCGCAGCGTGCGTTCGATCGCCCGGACCGTGCCGAACGGGTCATCCGGGAAACTGACGGCAAGAATGGGCGCACGCAGACCGCCGAATCGGGCGACCATTTCGGCGCGCTCTTGCGCCGTGCGCGCGAGCGATCCCTTGCGAAACGTATCTTCAAAGCGTGCGCGACCCCGGCTCCAGATGTTCACGACGCCGCGCGGCGTGTCCTCCATCCATCCGAACCACGATGCGGGGAAATAGCCCTTCAGGCAGGTCAAAACGGGCATGACGACGTGCCATTTCCAGAGCATTAGCGGCATGCTGCGCGGCGCGTAGTCGCGCCAATACGCGTATTGCGTGCCGACGGTGAACACACGGCGAACCAGGTGATTCGAGGGCGCAAGCCCGATCAGGAAGCCGCCGATGCTATGGCCCACGACATCGACTGGCTGCCCGGGGAACGCGCTGTGCACGTAACGCAGCACCGCTTCGCAATCGCGCTCGCCCCACTCCAGCCAGCTTGCATCGAGCGTTGCGAGCGCCACGGGCTGTGAAGCGCCGATGCCGCGGTAGTCGTAGACCAGCACGTCGAATCCCTGCTGGTGCAGCCACGCACCAAAGCGGAAATAGTAATGGCAGCGCACCGACGTGGCCGAATTGACGATGACGACGGGACGCGACTCGTCGGCGCTCAGCCGCGCGTGGCGTCGCCACACATAAGCGCGGAGCACAAAACCGTCGGCGGCCGTGATGGCGACAGCGAGGGGGCGTGTCTCGCCCGGATCGGCTGAATACATGAACGTGCTCCATGAAGTAAGCGGAGCATCGATTTCACTTGACCTTGCGCGCCGGCTCAATCAATCTTTCAGCAGCTTTCGCATGAGGAATACGCATGTCAGTGCCGCTCGTGAAACTCCCTCCCCTCGACCTCATTCGCGGTTTCGTGGCGGTCGGCCGGCGCATGAGCATCACGCTCGCCGCCGACGACCTGTGCGTGACGCAATCCGCCGTGAGCCGCCAGATCGCTGCGCTCGAAGCAGCGCTGGGCGTGCGCCTCTTCAACCGTGGCTACCGTTCGATCTCGCTCACGCCGGAAGGCGAGCGTCTGCTGCGCGTTTCGGACAGCGCGGTGCAGCAGATGCAGCAGATCGTCGGCGCGCTCGCCGCCCCGCAAACACGCCAGCCGGTGACGATCACCGCCAGCATCGGGATTGCCGGCCTTTGGCTGCTGCCGCGTATCGGCGAGTTGCAACGTCTGCTTCCCGAGATCGATCTACGCATCGCGACGTCCGAGAAGGTGCTCGATCTGCGCGCCGAAGGCATCGATCTCGCGTTGCGCTATGCACCCGCGCGCATCGCGCCCGAGGCGTCGAGTCGCGCGGTGCATCTGTACGACGAATACGTACTGCCGGTCGCGCATCCGTCGTTGAACGTCAAGAAGCTCGACGCGGCCACGCTCGCGCGCCACGTGCTGCTCGAGTTCGAAGGGGCGCGCCGCCCGATGCTGCGCTGGACGGATCACCTCGCCGCGTGCGGCCTCGACAGCGCACCGCTACGCGGCGTGCTGCGTTTCAACCAGTACGATCAGGTCATTCAGGCCGCCATTGCCGCCCGAGGCATCGCGCTCGGGCGGCTCGCGCTCGTTCAGCCGCTACTTGCCGACGGCAGGCTCGCCGCCATCGGCAATGCGCGCGCAGTGGGCCCGACCGGCTACGCCTACTGGCTGCATCAGGCCGACGAAACCCCGCGCGACGACGTGCGCGCCGTCATCGACTGGATCGTCGAACAGGCTCGCCAAAGCCAGATCGCATGAGTACGCCGCATGCGAAGCGTGCGAAAAACTTGCTTGAGCCGGCTCGCCTTCCCGCGCTCTACTAGGCGCAACGCTGCGCAACAGCGAAGCGCCCAGTGCGAGGAGGCGAACGATGACCGGAATGAACGATGCATGGCGCCGCCGCTGGCTGCTCGTGATTGCAGGCGGCGTGGTGATGGGCGCGGCGCTAGGCGTGCGCAACGTGCAAGGGCTTTTTCTGATGCCCGTCACGTTAGATCGCGGCTGGTCGCGTGAGACGTTCGGCCTCGCGCTCGCGCTGCAAAACTTGCTGTGGGGCATTGCGCAGCCGCTCACCGGCATGATCTCCGACCGCTTCGGCTCCGCGCGTGTGATTTTCGCGGGCGCCCTGCTCTACGCGCTCGGCCTTGCGATGATGGCGCTGAGCGCAACGCCGGGTGTCTACATGTTCGGCGTGGGCGTGGTGCTCGGCGTTGCCTTGTCCGGAACGGCGTTCGGCGCGGTCTACGGCGCGCTTTCGCGGCTTTTCGCAGCCGATCAGCGCAGCTGGGCGCTGAGCGTAGCGGGTATGTTCGGCGGCCTTGGCCAGTTCTGCGTCGTGCCGCTCACACAAGGGATGATCGGCAGATTCGGCTGGGTCACGGCCATTCTCGTCCTTGCCGCCGTGATGCTCGCAAGCGCACCGCTCGCAGCATGGCTGCGCGATCGGCCGATAGCGTGCAGCGGCGCTGCTGATTCGCACGACACGCTGCGCCGCGCGATGAGAGAGGCGTTTGCGCATCGCGGATTCTGGCTGCTCAATCTGGGCTTCTTGTCGTGTGGCTTCCAGCTCGCGTTCATCGGCGCGCACCTCCCCGCTTATTTGCTGGACAAAGGCATGAGCGCACGCGAAGCGAGCCTCGCGCTCGCACTGATCGCGCTCGCCAACACGGCGGGCACGTTTCTATGCGGCTACGCAGGCGGCTTCTTGCGCCGCAAATATCTACTCTCGGGAATCTACTTCGCGCGCGCGGCTGTGATGGTGCTGTTCCTCGCCTTGCCACTCTCGCCTCTCACACTTTATGTGTTTGCGTTCGCGATGGGATTCATGTGGCTTGGCACCGTACCCCTGACGAGCGGGATCGTTTCGCAGATGTTCGGCGTGCGCTACATCTCGACGCTCTTCGGCTTCGTGTTTCTCGGGCATCAGATCGGCAGTTTCTTCGGCGTCTGGCTCGGCGGCGTGGTATTCGACGCGACACACAGCTACGACCTGCTTTGGCAAGGCTCGATTGCGCTCGGCATCCTGGCCGGCGTCATGCATTTGCCGATCGACGATGAGCGGGTCGTGCCGCGCGTCATGATCGCGGGTCAACCTTCGTGAGCGGCAGGTTGGTCATGCGCGTCATGGAGGTCATGCTGGCCGTTCCATTCGTAGCGCTAATTATCTGGTCACTGGTCGAATATCTGTCACCGGCGACGATGCTTGCCTTGCTTACTGGCGCCGCGTTTTGCCGATGACGGGCGGCGGCCCGCGCATTACTTGATCATCTGAAGTATGTCGCGGAATCGCGGGTGCTGGCTCGAGCGCAACCACTCGAACGCGACCATCTCGACCGTCGCCACGTCCGCGCCCGCTTTATTCAGCCGCACAATTGCCGCCTCTTTATCGACGATTTTGCGCGACCCCATTGCATCGATAGCGAGCGTGACCGATAGCCCGCCTTGCAGCAGACCAATCGCCGTTTGCAGCACACAGACATGCGCTTCGCATCCCGCAACGATGATTCGGGTTCGTCCTTTTGGTAATGCGTTTATCAATCCATCGGCAGTAGCGTCAAAATGGTGCTTTGCAACAGTCATCGTGCACAGGTTCTTTATTTCCTTCGCATTCTCGCCGAGTGAGTCTGAATTTTGCTCTGTCCCGATAACGGGAACATCCAGCTCGCGGGCTATGCGACCGAGGCGAACGGCTTGAGCGACAACGGATGCGCTTTCGTGAATCGCTGGCATCAGTCTCGTTTGCAAGTCGATCAGAACTACGATCGATTCGGAATGGCTATGCAGCATTGCAAATCCTTCTGGAAAATTGCGCTCCGCACAATGGCAGCTGTCAGGGATATTACTAAGTATGCGACAAATGGTCGCCGTGCGACTCTATATCCCAATGCCATTCCCTATGGAGCCAGGCATGCAAGCAGAGACGCTAAAGAAAGCAAGAGCCGCCACTTTTCTCACCCGGTCGGCGCTGTGTCTGATGCTGTTGCCAGTTGCCAGTCTTGTCTGGGCGCTCCAGGCGTATCCGCCACAAGAAGCCTGTTGGCTTTGCTTCTCGCTGGCAATCTATATCTGGCCTTTCGCCGGAGTCCTCTTTGTGATTTCAGCAGGATTCCATGTTGGCACTCACGGTCGCCGACTCGAAAAGGACGCCGGATTCCGCGAGGCGCATGGGCACTAACTAGCCCGCGCGCCGTGCTGCCAGACGATTCGCAGTCGATGCTCGAATAGAAGCCTGCTGGCAACGGTGGGCTTTCGAGTTGCGGCTGCGCTTTTTTCCGGGACGGCGCGAACTCGCCATATTTCGGAATCCGGATCAATTTCGGACCGCCGGGTGGCGAGGCCAGCGACCTGATTGCGTTGACTCAGAGCGCTTCGACGTTCTGACACTCGCGATCGCGCGCCGAGTGCGTTCGCGCTCACACAGCCATACCCAGGTCGGCAAAACTGGTGACGGTTGCCTCGCACGCTCGCGCAAGCCGCAAATCGTGGCTCGAAAAGAAGACCGCGCTCGTCCTGGCCTGATCCTTGAATAGATCGATGAGAACCGCGCGCGCGGCGGCGTCGAGCCCGTTGCCCGGTTCGTCCGCGATAACGACAGCGGGTTCGCCCAGTGTCGTCGCTGTCAGGAAGAACTTCTTGCGCGTGCCGAGCGACATCTGCTCGAAGCGCTTCTCCAGGTGCGGCGTGAGGCCAAAGCGGTCCGCGAGATCGAGCGTGCGCGCGTCGACGGCTGTCTTCTTTGTCGACGCCACGAGTTCCAGAAACGCCCGGCCGGTTTGAAACGGATACGCCATGCAGTCGTCGGGCACGTACGCCAGGGCGGATTTCGCCTCGAGCGGCGCGCTACGCAGCGAATGGCCGCCCAGCCAGACCTCCCCTTCGTCGGCGTCGATCACGCCGGCAAGGATGCCGAGCAACGTGGACTTGCCGCTGCCGTTTTCATCGCATAGCGCCACGCATCCCGCGTTGGAAACGTGATGCAGCCCCTGGAAGATAACGCGCTCGCCAAAGCGTTTGCCGAGGTTTTCGAATCGAAGCATGGTGGAATCAATCAAATAAGCGAATGCCAGACGGCAGCGCCAGCGCGGCGCCGAGCACGGGCAGAAGCAGCGGCGTACTTGCGACGAGCACGACGGCGATGTCGACGGCGCGGCGGTGGAAATTGGGTGTGGGCAACGAAGCGAAGAAAGTGGCGAACGTGCCGCCTGTGATGGCGGCACGTTGCGCAAGCACCCACAACATACCCGCCGCTTCGAGCATGTGCACCCAGACGAACCGCCATTCCATGCCATGCGAGGGCGCGAGAGCCGCGAGTACCGGGGCGCCCAGAATCTGGCTCTGGGCAAACACGGGCATTGCCGGCAGCAACAACAGGACTGAGAGCGACAGCGCCTGCCAATGTCTGCGCAACATGCGCGATGTCGCGAGGGCATACCACCGCAGTCGGCAAGACAACATCATGTTTCCAACTTCCCTTTTTCGACTTCCCTTAATTCTCTTGATTCCGTTAATTCCATTAGGGCAGTCGCGAAACCGTGAACTGGACAGACCCGTTATCGTGCCACGTCGGCTGCGATGCAACAACCGCGCCAACGCTTAACTTTCATTTTTATTTCATTGCCAGAATGCCCTTGGCGCTGACATATACTCGTCGTGCCGCACCAGCAAGCGCCTCGACGCATCGAGTCTGGTGCGCCCCTTCAATCTGGCGCAATAGTGATTTTGTGATCTGCAATGAGCGATGGTGTGGAGTACAAGCGGCTCGCCGGCCTTCCGGGACTCGTTCTCGGCGCCGGGCGTTTCAAGGCGTTCCGTTTCGACCGGCACTATCACCTTGACTATCACGTCGGGCTCGTAACCGAAGGGATTCAGCGCCAATGCGTGAACGCAGGCGCGGTCTTGCTCGGGCCAGGTCGCATTTCCTTGATGCCGCCTGGCGAGATCGATGATGGCGCCGGGGAATGCGGCAACGCTTATACGCTGAAGACATTCAGACTGTCCCGAGACCTGCTGCAAGGTGTCGCGACCGAGCTGACGGACTCGGCTCGCGAGCCCGAGCTGAAAAGCATGATGATCGAGGATCCGACGCTGACCGCGCAATTACTGCAGCTTCACGATGCGATGCAGTTGTCGCCCGACGCTTCGTCGCTGTCTTTACAGTCGGAATGGCTTTCACTGCTGTATTGCCTGTTCAACCGGTCCGGCGCGATCAGGCCGACGGCCGTTAAAGGGACGCTCTCTCCAATGCATTGGCAGCGGCTCAATGACTATTGCCTGTCCCATCTGGCCGAGAAGATCACCCTCGACGAATTGGCCGCCTTGTGTGGTCTGGGGCGTTTTCATTTTTTGCGTCGATTCAAGCAGACCGTAGGTATGACGCCTCACGCGTGGCTGCTTCGTTTGCGCCTGGAACAGGCTTGCGCCTTGTTGGCAGCGGGCAAACGAACCATTGCCGAAGTCGCCCACGGCGTCGGGTTTTACGACCAAAGCCATTTCAACAGGGCGTTCCGGCAAGCCTTTGGCGTGGCCCCGTCCGCTTACTGAGTCGACGCGCGAGCGCTCACTCCGCGCGTCAATTTTTTACAAGCCAGTCTCGCCCTGCCTCTTTAGCATCAGCAGAAGTCCGTTCGGCATCCGGTGTTCCGAACGCAAACCTGGAAGCCCGCCACAATGAATCTGCATTTCGAGACCCCTTTGATGGAATCGCGCGCCTTGAGCGTCCCCGGTGAACAATCCGTGTGGCTCAAGCTCGACGCGTTGCAACCGTGTGGATCATTCAAGATCCGGGGCATCGGCCACGCGTGCGCCGTACATCGAAGCCGTGGCGCGCAGCGTTTCGTTTCGTCCTCCGGGGGCAATGCGGGTCTTGCCGTTGCTTATGCGGGTCGACGCCTGGGCATTCCTGTTGCCGTAGTGGTACCGCAAACGACAACGGAGCGCGCGAAGGAACTGCTCCGCCTGGAGGGCGCCGAGGTAGTGGTGCACGGCAGTTCCTGGCAAGAGGCGAACCAGTTCGCACAGACTCTGCTCGGAGCAACCGACGCGTTCCTGCATCCCTTCGACGATCCGCTGTTATGGCACGGCCATGCCTCGATGATCGATGAGGTTGCCCACGCCCGCTTCAAGCCGGACGCCGTGTTGCTTTCCGTGGGCGGCGGCGGGCTGCTTTCCGGTGTCGTAGAGGGCCTGCAGCGCAATCATTGGCACGATGTGCCCGTGTTGGCTGTCGAAACCGAAGGCGCCGCTTCGTTCCATGCCGCGCTCGAAGCCGGACATACTGTGGAGCTACCGTGTATCTCGAGCATTGCCACGTCGCTCGGCGCCAAGCGGGTGTGCGAACAGGCGTTACATTGCGCACGCGTGCACCCTGTACACAGCCTCGTCGTGTCGGACTTCAGCGCACTCGCTGCGTGCGAGCGCTTTCTTGCGGATCATCGCATTCTGGTCGAGCCGGCTTGCGGCGCGGCACTCTCCGTCGCTTACGACAGGCATCCGGTGTTGGCCAGTTACAAGAAGATTCTGGTTGTCGTATGCGGCGGCGCGACGGCCACCATCGATCAGATTCGCGCATGGGCAAGCAACGCAGAGCGCCGATGACCTTGTGCATGTAACGGCGGAAACGATAAAATCCTGTCCGCCGAAAATAGAGTCGCAGGTTGGTATCTCCTGCGCCCAGTGATTGGGTTCTAGATATGCCGCGGCGTCAACCTTACTTTCATCAAGTTGAGGGGACGCGCTGTGGAGAAGACGCTGCGCCCCCTCCAGACGAGGAGTCTGCCCAGATGCGCAGCAACACCAATGAGCCGTCAAACGTAGAAGGAGCACTGTTCCGCGGATTGACCTTCGACCGCGAAGCGCTGACCCGCCTGCTTCGAGAATGTGGCGACGGTCCGACGTTCGAGCACTGCAATTTCAGCGGCGAAGATCTTTCCAGTCTTGATCTACGAGCCGCCCGCTTCTCTCAGTGCAACTTCGAGCAAGCCATCATGGAGCACTGCGAACTCACAAGAACCCGCTGGCTGGCGTGCAAATGCGCTGCCGCAAGGTTTCGCTACGCGAATGTGAGTGACGCGCGCTTTTGCCGGAGCGATCTCAACAATACCGACTGGACAGGCTCAAAACTCGCGTCGGCGGCGTTCACCGAGGTCAAGCTCACAGGCGCCCGCTTTGTCGACGCCCGTACACTGGGGCTTAGCTTTCACGATTCCCTGCTCGTTGGCGCAGATCTGCGCGGGCTCTCGTTTCGCAAGCAAACTCTCGAGGCGTTGAATTTCTCCGACGCGGATCTGTCCGACTGCGACTTTCGTGACGCTGTCTTCGAAGGCGGCAGTTTGAGCAACGCGCAATTGCGAAACAGCCAATTCGACGGCGCAGATCTACGATCTGTAGACCTAAGTGGTTTGCGTCTCTCCGACGTGCTGCAGCATCTTAAAGGCACGATCCTCTCCGTCGATCAAGCCGTCATGCTGATCGGTGACTGCGGAGTACGGGTGATGTAAGGCAGCGAAGGCCGGCACCCGGCGGCCGTTTTTCACCAGTGCCAGTGCAACGCCTGGCAGGCATCCCCATTGCGCCGAAAGGAAGCGTGCCAGCCAGTGCGCAACTCGCGATATCACCATTCGCATTTTGATTTCGATTCAAGAAAAGTGATGCGCCGCACACTATTTCTACACAGATTTCTCGTAGATATGTCAACGCACATTTCGTCATTTCATCTGCGTTTTGTGCTTCACGATTAGTTCATATGGTTGATTTGTAATCGAACTGTAACGCAATAATTTCTTACCATTCACGCCAATGTAGAGGCGCGCCGCGAGCCTATAGTTGGATGTAACTTCGTTTGCGGCCCGAGACCCAAGCGTGGCGCCATACATCAAATGAATAACGCCCCCGCGTTTGCACAGCCGCGTGCAGATTTCCCACGCGCTCGAGAGGGTACAGCGCTTGCATCACAAACGAAGCGCTTTGTCGTGAACGCTGATTGCCAGACATTTGCATGAGCGGGGGCTCTTTTATGTCGAACCGACACGAGACGTCTCCTGCCGAGACGGGCGAGGTCCTGGTACTGGTGGGCGCCGCTTTCGCCGTGCTTGGCGGCTGGCTCGTCGCAATGGGTTCCACGCCCTACTACGTCGTCACCGGACTCGCACTGATCGGCTCGGGCACACTGATGGTCCGAAGCCGGTCGGCGGGGCTCTGGAGCCTCTTCTTTACGCTTGTCGCCGCACTCGTGTGGTCTATCATCGAAGTCGGGTGCGACGGCTGGAAGCCCATGCCGCGTCTGCTGTTGCTTGCATTGCTCGGCATCTGGTTCTACCTCAACATCGTCGTTGGCCATTCGGCAGTCGCGAGACCCGTGCGCGTTGTGGCCAGCGTCGCCGCGATTGTCTACGCGCTCACGATCGCGGGCATGTTCTCGCCCAAAGTCCCCATTTCGGTGGCGCAGCATCTTCGCTACGGACCGCTGTCCCCTCCCCACAGCAGCGGCGCGTCATCCGATCAGAACAACTAGCGCGGCACCATCACTCGATGCAAACGATTTGAGAATTGATTTCGATTCAACCTGCGCACGCATGATGCAAATTCACCGGCTTCGTCAGAAGAGTGCGGAACACCGGTTGCTTGAACGCAGGCTCGGAATTCAGTGAGGTAAGCCATCGTGCTCATACAATTTCCAGATGAAGATGCCTTCTACTACGCGAGCGGCACGATCCGGTATCGCGCCCTCGTCGACGGCGCAATAGTCACGTGTGAAATATCGCCGGAGGCGCTTGAAGAATATTTTCGTGCGCGCTCGGGTCGCGCCGGCCTGCTGGCTGCCTTCGCGACACATAGAAAGGAGATCGAATCAATCACAAGACAAATTCTTCCGCATCGTCTGTCTGCGGGACGCTGCCAGTTGTTCCTGCGTGACTGCCTCCAAAAGCCGGGAATGACCGAAGTAGACATCGGCCGCAACAGGGGTATCGTAGAAACTGTCCGACACGACGATACGCCAGGCGCACGCGAGCGCATGCCCGCGGTCAGGTACGTTCGCGAAGCGGGAGGTGCGCCAAGGTAAGAGCGCACTTCACAACGAAAGGTCAGTGACCGCGAAAGCCGCTGAATCCTTGACGCACTGCAGTGCGATCGAAGGTGCGCAACACGGACGGTCGAAGCTGCATCGCAGCAACTCACTGCTACGCACTGCCTTCACCGCGTGCTGGCCAGAAAAATACAACGAAGAACGCCTTGCGTATGTGGCGCGGAGGCGGTTGAGGATTCTGTTCGAGACCGCCTTTCTCACGAATTCATCTGCGGGATGGCCACAATAATGAACAGCTTCGATACCGTCATTCTGGGAGCCCTCACCCAACTCCAGTTTTCTCCCCAGGTCAATCATGCAATCGTCGTGATTGCCGACCTCTATACCTTCAAGGGTTACCTGCTAATTCCGCTGCTGTGGTGGATCTGGGTCCAGCCGAACGAGCGGCGCGGCTGGCGCCGTGAGATCGTGCTCGCCACGTTGGCGAGCGGCCTGATCGCACTCGCGGCGGGACGCCTGCTGGCGCGCTGCCTGCCGTTCAGGGAGCGGCCGCTATTCACGCCGGAGCTCCATCTGCATTTCGCCTCGTCGCCGGTGCAGTTCGCCGGGCTGATGAACTGGAGTTCCTTTCCGAGCGATCACGCCATGCTCTGGATGGCGGTAGCCACGGGCATCTTCATCGTGTGGCGGGGCATTGGCGTGCTGGCGTTTTTGGCTGTCGCGGTATTCGTGTGCTTTCCGCGCGCGTATCTGGGTTATCACTACCCGACCGATCTGATCGCCGGCGCCCTGATCGGCATCGTCATTACCTGGATCATGACGCGCAGAGCCGTGCGCAGGCGCACGGTCAAACCCGCGATGCGATACATCATGCGTTATCCCGGTCCTGCTGTGGCGCTCGGATTTATGCTGTGTTTCGAGCTGGTCACGCAGTTCGACGATCTTCTGCGGCTTGCCCATTCGGTACTTCATACCGCGAGCTGACGGATTCAGACTTTGTTCGGACTGCAATATTATTAATACAAGTCGGACGAGGGAAGATCGCACACTTGCACATCAATCATTGCGCGCGTGCGTTGTGATCTGCACAAAGTCGGCAACGATATGCCCCGCGCCATAACGCGCTTCCATCTTCTTGAGCTGCTGCTCAACCGCCGCAAGGTAGGCCGAGCGTGACTCGGAAGCAGGACGCAGCCCGTCGAACAACGGCGCTGGCGTGATCAGCAAAACGATCATCTCCGTGCCGAATGGCTTGTCCACGAGCCAGTACCCCGACCCACCGACCTTGGCCGAGAACCCGGGCGGCGCCTGGTTGTCGCGCTCGACATTGCTGGGAACCAGATGCACGACACTGCCGTCGAGCGCGAAATAATCCACGTTGACGTATGAGTCGTAATGCGGCGTGGTGATATCGACGATGAGCGGCATGCCCTGCGTAAGGTGCGCGTCGAGCGGCTGGGTATGGATCGACGCCCCGCCGCCGGCCAGATGATTGGCGCGCCAATACGGCGCGAATGCGCTCACGACTTCGCAGTTGTGGTTCTCCACCGCGGTCACATCGAGTTTCGCAGCCTGCCCTCCTGGCGTTTGCGCGAGCGCGTCATGCAGGTGCGCCATGCTCTCGCCGGCATTGGCAAAGCCACGCACCTGGATCGCTTGCCCGGGCAGCGACGCAGCAAGCGCGGAGCACGGAATGTGTGCAAGCGTCGCGTTCAACGCGGCGACCGAAGCGGTGTCGGCCACCGGGGCGCTCGACACGGGGGCAGCCGCAACCGCGCTCACGGCAGGCGCGCTAGCGGCCACAGCCGCAGGCGCAACAGGAAGCACCGGCGAGGCGGCCGCTTGCGCAACCGGCTTCGTTGCGCTATCGGGAGCGCTGGTCGCGTTGGTGGAGATAGCGGCAACGGAGGGTTTGGCGCCCGTTTGCCCGTGGCCGGAAAACACGTGGTACCCCGCCCACAACCCCGCAGCAACGACGATGGCCCCCACGCCAACGGCGCCCGCACGGGCGGCGGAGAACGCCGTCGCATGCGTGAGCACGCCCATGCCCTCGAGAAACTGATTGACGCTCGCGGTGCGTGACGCGCGGTCAAACGAAAGCGCTGCGCCCAGCGTGCGCCATTGACCGCGATCGAGCGCCGGCGGCCGCTCCGCGCGCATCTTCTCGCTGCGTGCCTGGGTAGCCGATTTCCGGTTGAACGGATGCTTGCCCGTCAACAGTTCATAGGTCACACAGGCGAGCGCATAGATATCGTCGCGCGGGTCGGGCTCGCGATGCTCGAACATTTCCGGGCTCGCATAGGCGGGAGTGATGCCGCCAAGCGTCGCGGGATCGAACACGGTAACGTCGGGATCTTCTTCGGGACGCTGGAATACGCGCGCAATGCCGAAGTCGATCACTTTGACATCGCCGCCATCGGTGAGGAAAACGTTGGCGGGCTTGAAGTCGCAATGCACGAAGCCGCGCTCATGCGCATAAGCGAGCGCCTGCCCCATGCCGGCAATGATCGGCCGCGCCTTATCGAACGACATGCCCGCGAAACCCGGCGCGCGCAACAACTTGCTGAGCGGCTTGCCGGACAGATATTCCATCGTGAGGTACACGAGCGGCCCGTCACGGTCGAAGTCGTACACCGTGACGATATTGCGGTGCGCGAGCGTCTGCGCCTTGCGGGCCTCGCGCTGCAGTGCGATCAGCGAAGTCGGCTGGCCGCGAAACTGCACGTTCAGCACCTTGATCGCGATATAAGGTTTGCGGTCCGAAGCTTCGAGCTTGCGTAAATCGAGTGCCTTGTAGACGGTTCCCATGCCGCCCACGCCCAGGCATTCCTCGAGCACGAAGCGCCCGTTGAGCGTGTCGCCAATGCCCTTCACGTGCTCCGAGTCGTCGCCCGTCGTGGCAGAACGCGCAGCGGCAAGGGCTTCGTGGATGCGCGTGGAGTCGTCCACCGGCCCGGTGTTTTCCTGGCGATGTTCGATGCGGCGCAGGACCTCGGCATACACGGCGTCGGGCAGCGGATGGACGGTCTGCGTCGCGTCCACCGCTTCGCGCAGACGAGCACAATTGGCCGCGTCGACCGCGAGCACGTGGTCGATCTCGGCGAAGAACGCGTCGCGTGAAAGCGCCCCGCTCTGGAATGTCTGGATCAGCTGCGCAAGGCTCATCATTCGTATGCCTTCAACTCAGCTTCAGGATGGCCGAGGCGCTTTTCGTCACCGATTCGCGGCGCACGATTGCGCCGCATCCGGCTGCATGCCCCGATCTCGTTCGAGCCCGCTGCAACGTGGTCTCGTCATCCTTAAAGCATACAGAGTCGCCGCCAATTCTGCGCTCACTGTGATCTCAGAAGGCGCGCGCCCGTCACCCTACAACAAGGTCTGATGAAAGATTAGTCTGCTGCCGCACGCAGTGCAATCGGTGCCTGAACCAGGCCTTGGGCACACGCGTGTTGCTCCGAATCCAACGGCCTCGCCGCGCGCTGTTGGGCGCGCGCCATCAGCGTTTTCGCGCGTGAGCGCCGCGGCAGGCCCCGCATACGCGCGGCAGCCGGGCGCCGAGCCCCGCCACACAAGGGGTTGAGCAGCAAATGCGTTGGCGGCGACGTCGCTGGCACAGCCTGTGCATTAAGAGGAGCGAGCCCGCAAGATACTGCAGCTCAATCGCCAACTACCCTGTTTAGCCCTTCTGGAGAACTATCATGAGCAAGCTGATGATCGCCGACCTGAGCGTCGCGCAAGAACTCGACCGCAGCGAAATGAGCGCCGTGCGCGGCGGTGGCGGCCTGAGCCTCTGGCCCGGTTACTACCCGTCGATGCCGACGTTCAAGTATGACTCGACCAACTTCACCGCTGAACAGGTCATCGGTCAGACGAACAGCATCGTGAACAACGTGGGCAACGACGTCGCCTTCGCGTCGAACATCCACGCGACTGTCAACCCGGTGCAGAACGCGCACAACACGATCAACTTCTGATCGTCCTGGCAGCGGCGCGACCCCACCCTGCTGCACTTCGTGTGTCGCGCCCGCCTGGATGCATCCGCCCCACTCATCGTCAACTGGAGGCTCATCATGACTTCTCTCGTTATCCGCGAGCTGGCACCCGGCACGGAACTCGACCGCCGCGCCATGACAGCCGTACGCGGCGGCGGCAACAGCGCGTTCGGCAGCTATGGCCCGATCGCCAATATCAACGTGTCGCCCAACATCGTGCAGAACATCTCGCAGGTTCAGGTGGTCGACGTTGCTGCGCTCAACAACATCGGTTACATCGGTGCGGGTTTCGGGCCGCTGAATCTGAAGGTCAATCCCGCGCAATACGCGAGCACCGGCGTGCTGTTTTGACCGTTGCCGCGAAGCGAAAATGCAGACGGCGCCGCGAGGCGCCGCCTGCTTGTTTACGTGCGTGCGCCGCGCACCACGGCCTATACTCAAACGAAACCCATCAAACCCAATCCGATCTCGTGGAGCGGACCATGAGCACTATCGTCATCAAGGACCTTCCGGAAAGCGTGGAACTGGACAGGCAGGCAATGGCCGCGATCATGGGCGGCGCGCGCGCCGCCTCGCAGCGCACGCTACTCGTGCCACGACCGTTCATCGGCGTGCGTGTGGAGATCGAGGGCTCACCCGCGCAGCGTGCGCAGACAATCGTCGCCACGGCGCGGCCGCGCCCCACATTGCTGCGTTGAAATCACGCAGGGTGCGCGGACATGGCCGGACGCGTGCTGGCAGGCGGAAATACGCACCACGTGCCATCGTCGTGACGGAAGAAGAAGATTGCAATCGTGCGCGCAGGGTGCGCCGCTTCTACGCAGACATAGCGTAGCCGTTGCTCCTGTGTGCGGCTAAAGCGCACTACGCGGGCCGGCACACGCGCACTGGGTGCGAGCCACTTGTCGACGAGGGTGCGCAGCGAGGTGTCGGCGGAATTCATGATGGTCTCCGAAGCAAGTGACGAGGCGCGGCGTTTCGGCGTCGGCGGGAAATGGTGTTCACGCCGCCTGCGCGGCGTACGTGCCGTGGGCTTGCAGGCGGCGTGCGTGAACCAGTGCGCGAACCACGCGCAAGCCGGCAAGCGGATGGGCAATGCAGGTGCGGACCTGTTCGCTGCGGCCCTTGCCGTCCACGCACCAGGTGCAGAAGTGTTCGCAGTTGTTGCTGAGCAGGCGGTAGCGGTCTTCGCCCAAACGCGAGCGCGCACGCGCCACGGCTTCACGGCCCACGAAGGCCGCGCACGGATGCGCGACGATGGCGACTTCGCAGCCCGCCGCGAAACGCTCGAGCGAGACCTCTTCGATCGGACCGCGACGCAGCGATACGCACAATCCGGCGTAGTGGACAACGCGCCCAGCGCCGACGTAGATGCCGTGGTGCGTGTAGCCCGCGCGGCGCGACACGAGATGCGCGCCGAGCGGCGGTTCCTCGGTGTGCGACGTCGTTTGAAGTTCGGGGCTCATGGCTGCATCCGTCTGGCTGGTTGCTGGCTTTCCGCGCTGTTCAACGGTCTGCCGGTTGCCAACTATCCTGCATCAGGCATGCCAGGCGAGCGATCACGGTTCTATCAGGCCTGGCGGGAAGGCGTGCGTGACGAGTGCCCCGGTGTGTCGGCAACACACCAACTTGAGCGCATCGATTGTGTCGGCGCCGAACCATCAGCTTGCCGCCCGATTGGCTCACGAGGAGCGATTGCTTATGTGTCGGTGTCCTGATGACAACGGACAACCTGCGTGTTGGCACACGCACGACCATTGCCCCGCAAACCGACAAGGCAACGGCGCGCGCAATACGCGCCGCGCGAGCGCAACGTCATATGGGACAAGCTTCAGCGGACCTGGGCGCGCGAGCGCCGCGTTTCGCCAAAAAATGGCATGCTGCTTGCGAGGTATGGCCGGAACGCCGCGTGCCTGCGGCCATCATCTTGACGGAGACTTGTCATGACCTCGCTCGCCATCACCGACCTTCACCTGCAATGCGATCTCGACCGCAAGGCCATGTCGTTCATCCGGGGTGCAGGCGCACCGTGGGTGTTCGGCTGGATCCAGCCCTACGAGCCCGCGCAGCCCTCCCCGCTCGGATCGATCATCAATCTGTACCAGACCAACAATACGTTCTACGCGAATCAGGTCATCAATCAGTACCAGACGCTCGACGTGACCAATTCCGCGTCCAATTCGAACGTGACGGTAGGCGTGGGCCAGAACGGCAAGAATAACGGACTCGTCGCGTAGCCTATGGAGGCTCGATCGTGGCAGGCGCATTGTTATGGAGCTCGGCATCGCGCACAGACGTAGGACGTGTGCGGGCGCTCAACGAAGATGCATGTCTCGATCTGCCCCAGAAGGGGCTTTGGGCGGTGGCCGACGGCATGGGCGGGCACACGGCCGGAGACTTTGCCAGCGGCATGATCGTGCGTTCGCTCGGCGGCCTGGCAGTCCCCAACACGCTCACGAGCTTCATGGCCACCGCGCGCGGCACGCTGCAGACGGTGAACCACCAACTGCGCGAAGAGGCGGCGCGGCGCGCGGTTCGCATGATCGGCAGCACGGTTGCCGTGCTGATGGCGCGGGGGCGCGAATTCGGCTGGCTATGGGCGGGCGACAGCCGCATCTATCTGTACCGCGATGCGCAGCTCGAACCGCTCACGACTGACCATAGTTACGTGGCGGAGCTTCAGGCGCAGGGGCATTTGAGCGCCGAAGCGGCGCGCCACCATCCATCGCAGCATCTGATAACACGGGCCGTCGGTGCGGCAGACTGGCTCGATCTGGACGAAGGCCGCATCGTCGTGCGCGACGGAGACCTCTTTTTGCTATGCAGCGACGGGCTGAGCAATGAAGTTCAGGGCCCTGAGCTGGTGCGTGCGCTCGAGGGCGGCGACTGCCAGCAGGCAACTGAAATGCTCGTGGAGATGGCCTTGCAGGCCGGCGGGCGCGATAACATCAGCGCGGTCGTCGTGAGGGTGGAGGATCCGGTTGGGTCGGATCGCACGCTCGTGAATCCTGCTGTGGGGCGCTGAGCGCGTGGGTGTTGTTGTTTCTGGTTTCTTTGGCCTTTCCTTGTGGTCGTGTCGGTGTGCATGCGTTGCCCCTGTGCGGGGCGGCACCTACTTTTCTTTGCAGCGGCAAAGAAAAGTAGGCAAAAGAAAGCCGCTCAAACCGCCAATGCCTGCCACCGTTCACATCGCGCCACCAAGGGTTAATGGCTCCGGAGCGTCTGTCACCTCGCACCATTCCCGTTAGTGACAAAGGGCTCATTCATCCCGCAGCTCGCTACGCGCGCAGCGGCCGGGTCTGCAAGGGAAACCAAGGGTACGAGTCAGCTTTGCGGGAACTCACGCGCCCCAATGGTTTTGGGCTATGCCCTTCGGGGCGCGCAGCGCCACCGGAAGGATGAGCGCCTTGTCACTCAGTTCAGTGGTGCGAGGTGACAGACGCTCCGGAGCCATTCACCTGGGGTGGTGCGATGTGAACTGTGGCAGGCGCTGGCGGTTTGAGCGGCTTTCTTTTGCCTACTTTTCTTTGCCGCTGCAAAGAAAAGTAGGTGCCGCCCCGCACAGGGGCAACCCTGGCATACCGCCACGACCACAAGGAAAGGCCAAACAGGCCAAACAAACCAGAAACAACAACAAACACAACCTCAAGACTCCTTCCCGTGATTCACCTTCTCGGCATGCCGAAAATCTTTCGAATGAATACCATGCTTCTTCAGCAGCATCTGCAAATGCGACCGGTTCATATCACAGCGCCGAGCAAGCTCGGCCACCGTACCACCAGTCTCCTGCAATCCGCGCTCGAGAAACGCGCGCTCAGCCTCATCACTCGCGGCACGCTTCGCATCGCTAAGCGAAAGCGGCGCGCCAGCCGCCTCGGCTTCCGCCGCACGTAACGCGAGCGCCGCAGGCTTAGGCCGAATATCATCGGGCAAGTGCTCGATATCGGCCGTATCGCCAGCCAGACACGACAACCGATACACGAGATTACGCAACTCGCGAATATTCCCCGGATAGGCATAAGTCAGCAGAAAGTCCCGCAACTTGGGCGTGAGCTTCACAGGCCGGCGCTTAAGCTGCCCGGCAGCCTCGTCGCCAAAGTAAGCAATGAGCAGCGGAATTTCATCGTTGCGTTCGCGCAGCGCAGGCAGCGTGACATGAATCACGCTCAACCGGTAAAAGAGATCCTCGCGAAACTGCCCTTGCGCGGCAAGCTCTCGCAGGTTGCGGTTGGTCGCAGCAACAATGCGCGTGTCCACGCCAATGGGCTCATCGGAACCCACCCGCTGGATTTCGTGCGATTCGAGCACGCGCAGCAGTTTCACCTGCCCCTGCAGCGGCAACTCACCAATCTCGTCCAGAAAGATCGTCCCCGTATGCGCGCTTTCGAATTTCCCTTTGCGATCGCTCGATGCGCCCGTGAACGCGCCTCTGCGATGCCCAAACAACTCCGACTCGAGCAGATTCTCAGGTATCGCGCCACAGTTGACTGAGATATACGGGCGGTCGGCACGCGCTCCGTTGGCGTGGATCACCTTCGCCATCAGCTCCTTGCCCGTACCGCTCTCGCCGTCGATCAACACGGGCAGGTCGGTAGGCGCCGCCTTTTCCGCAATCTCCAGCGCGGCCAGCAGCTTTGCGTTGTCGCCGAATATGCCTTCGAATATGAAGCTGCGCTCGATGAGCGCCTCGCGCCGACGGTGCGCGGAAGGCGCGAGCGCATCCGGCCTTTCCAGCGCATCGAGCGCCTCGGGCGCCTCGGCCGCCGCTTCGACAAAGCGCTCCTTGCGCGAGAGTTGCATGACTTCGTCGCGCAGCGCGTTCGACTGGTTCAAAAGCTTTTCGATATCGGTACGCTCGAGCCGCGGCGCCCAGCGCAGCGTGGAGCGCAGGATTTCGATCTTTTCGAGCAGCCCCGCATAAGACACCACGGAGCTGCCGAATCCATGCGGGTCGAAGAGTTTCATGATGCCCCCAGCTGCTTTTGAACAAGCTGGTAATACATGCCCTTGCGCTCGACAAGCTCTTCATGCCGCCCCTGCTCCACGATAGCGCCTTCGTAGAGCACGAGAATCTTGTCCGCCCGCATGATGGTGCTCAGCCGGTGCGCGATGATGAGCGCCGTGCGACCCTCCAGGATGTCGTGCATGTTCGAGAGAATGTTGCTTTCCGACTGCGTGTCGAGCGACGAGGTCGCTTCGTCGAACACGAGCAGGCGCGGGTCGTGATAAAGCGCACGCGCAATGCAAAGGCGCTGGATCTGCCCGCCCGAAAGGCCCATGCCGCGCTCGCCCACCACCTGCTCGTAGCCAAGCGGCAATTTGCTGATGAACGCGTGCGCGTCGGCCATGCGCGCCACTTCCTCCATGCGCCGCCAGTCCGGCGTTGCATCCCCGCAGGCGATGTTCTCGGCAATCGTGCCGGAAAAGACGAGGTTCGTCTGCATCACGTAGCCCACCTGGGCGCGAAAGTACGCATGATCGATCGCGCTCATGTCGTAGCCGTCCACGTTGATCTTGCCTTCGGTCGGTGCGTAGAAGCCCACCAGCAGCTTGGCGAGCGTCGTCTTGCCGGAGCCGCTGCGCCCCACGATCGCCACCATCTGGCCGCGTGCGACCGAAAAGCTGATGTTCTCCAGCACGTAAGGCGTTTCGTTGCCGCCATAGCGGAAATACACGCCGTCGAATTCAATATCGCCCTGCAGGTCCGGCAGCAGCACGCGCGAGCCGAGGTCAGCCGGCTTCTGCTCGGGTTCGATGTCGAGCACGTCGCCTAGCCGCTCCATCGCGACCGCCGCATCGTTCATGAGGCTCCACAACCCGACCAGACCCATGAGCGGCGCAAGCACGCTGCCCATGAACGCGTTGAACGCGATGAGCTGCCCGATGCTCAACTCCTGATCGAGCACGAGCGTGGCGCCCGCCCACAGAATCACAATCGTGGTCGCCGCGTTGAGCAACTGACTGCCTAGCCCCACCAGAATGTGGAATGCCTGCGCGCGGTACTGCACTTCGAGTGACTTCGCGTACTTGCGCTCCCACTTCAGGCGCACCGCTCTTTCTATGCCCATGCCCTTCACGGTTTCAACGCCGCCGAGCGTTTCCATGAGCATGGAGCGCGAATCCGTGGACGCTGCAAAGACGTCGCGCGCATAGCGTTTAATGCGCGGCGTGGCAATGGCCGTGAGCGCCATGATGGGAATCACGAACGCGATGAGCAGCAGCGTCAGCTTCACGTTGTAGAGAAACATGATCGTGAAGTAGATGAAGATCATCAGCAAATTGAGCGCCGTGGTCACCGTCGATTCGGTGAGGAACGCCCGTATCGTCTGGTTCTCCTGAAAGCGCGCAAAGATATCGCCCGTTTTACGGCGCGCGAAGAACGAGAACGGCAGCGACATCGTGTGCTTGAAGAACTGCGACATCATCGCGAAGTCGAGACTGCGCACCATGAAATTCGACAGATGCGCGCGTATCGTCGTCATGAGCTGCGTGAATACGTGCGAAATAATGAGCCCCACGATCAGGAGATGCAGCAGGCTCACGTTCTGATGGACGATCACGCTGTCGAGAATGGTCTGGATGATGAGCGGCGGCACGACGCCCAGCAACTGGATCACGAAGGTCGCGAGAAAGAGGTGAGCGAGTATTTTCCGGTACGGCAGCAAGTAACCGATGAAACGCACCCACGGCGAGCGCGTCGCCGCCTGCGCACCGGTCGTGTCGCCAGCGGTGAACAACAGGCACGTGCCGTTCCAGCCGCGCTCGAAAGCTTCGACGCTCAGCTTGCGAAAGCCGAGCGCCGGGTCGGCCACCCTCACCCACTGCTTCGACACGCCGTACACGACGATATAGTGATAACCCTCCCAGTGCGCGATAAAGGGCAGCTCGAAGCCTTGCAGCGCTTCGTATGTGCACTGCACGCCGCGCGTGGTGAAGCCAAGCGCCTCGCCGGTGCGTGCGAGACTCTCGAGCGTCGCACCCTGCGTCGTCACGTTCGCGAGGTCGCGCAGCTTGCCGAGCGTCATGGGAATGCCGTAGTGTCGGCAGATCATCGCGAGGCACGCCGCGCCGCAGTCCATCTCCTCGGCCTGCTCGACCAGCACGAAGCGCTTGATCACGCGCTCGCTGAATTTCGCGTCGGCGCCGCTGTCCACAGCAACCGGCCGGCTGCGGCGCTCCGCGAGCTTCTTTTGCCGCTGCAATTCGCGCTCGTTGAAGCGCACGCGCTCTTCCAGCACCTCGCGCAACTTGGGGTTGCGCTCCAGCATGAAGTGCACGGTCTTTTCGGGAATCACCAGCAACCGTACATCGGTGAGCGCCGTGACGCTCGCGGGCTGATCCTGGCGAAGCAGGCAGGCGCGTTCACCGAAGATCTCACCCGCGCCGATTTTCGCGATCTGATAGACGGTGCCTTCTTCCTCGCGCGCGATGCTGACCTCGCCCTGACGCACGACATACAGGCGCATGTCGCCACCCGCGCCTTGATGGATGATCTCCTTGCCGGCGCTCACGCGCTTGACGCCCACGCTCGACACATATTCTTCCAGTTCGGCGCGCGAAAGCTTGCCGCGCAGGTCGAAAAGCCGCGTGACGAAGCCGCCTGCCGAGCTGATCGCCACATAGCTCGTCACGAACGACTGCGCGGCCGGATTCGCGGCGAGCAACGGCTCGAGCGCGGCGCGCGGGATGCACAGCACCTCGGTTTTTGCCGAGGCGCGCACCGACACTTCGTGCCAGTAGTCGCGCAGCATGGCGATCTCGCCGAACACCTCGCGTTCCTTGCGCACGCCGAGGCTCATTTCCTTGCCGCGCTCTTCGGCAATCAGGCGCACGGAGCCCGAGCGGATCACATAGAGGCCGGCAGCGGGCTCGCCGCGCTTGCACAGCGTGTCGCCGAATGCGTAGGAGTGCGTTTCGACCTGCGCGGCGAGACGGTCGAGTTCTTCGCGCGAAAAGAGCGAAAGCGGTTCGACCGATGCGAGAAAATCCGCCAGCGAAGGTGCGCTGGCCGGTGCGGGCGCCTGGGTGTCCATCTGCTTGGCTCTGCGCGCTCAGTGCGCGTCGATGATATGTTCTTGCGCGCGCTCCGCGAGCCACTCTTCGCGCAAGAGCCGCCGCACCTCGGAAGCCACGTCCGCTTCGAGCGCCGCCGGATGCTTCGCCGTCACGCAGAAAATCTCGAAGAACGAGCCATCCGGCGCGGGAAATGGCCCGAGCAGGTCGCCGACCTGCGCATTGAACACCTTGGCCTCGATGTCCGTTTTCAGGGACCCGCGCAGCACCTTGCCGATCACGCCGCCGCGCTCGCTCGTGTCCGCGATCGAATGCTCGCGCGCCATTTCGCCGAATGCCTGCGGCTCGTCCTCGAGAATCGACATGATTTCACGCGCCTTGCCTTCCGAGTCCACCACGATGTGGCTCACTTCGATGCTGTCGAATTTCGGCGAATTGAGCTTGAAATAGCTTTCGACCGCCTCTTCGTTGCAGATGAGGTTAAATGTCTTCTCCTGGTAGAGCGTGTCGGTAATGAAGTGCTCGAATTCGTCGAGGCTGATACCGAACACATCGAGGTAGCGGTTCATGTCCGCCGCGCGGTGCAGCCCCCGCACGCGGCGAAACTGGTCGGCGCGCTGCTGGATTTCGTCGGGCCCGACCTGCACGCCCATTTTCTTCGCGGCGATGACCGTAAGCCGGTCGCGCACCTGCTGTTCGACCAGGCTTTCGAACTGCCCCGTGAGTTTCAGCACGCGAATGAAATCTTCCGTGCCGATCGCTTCATCGTCGATCCGTACGATTGTCGTCATTGCTTTCCCCTGAGTTCTGATACCCGAATTCTGGGCGGGTTGGCGCCTTCAACCCGCAATTTGCCGGAACGGATCCAGCGCGAAATCGATCAGGCGCCGCTCGCGCACCACGATTTCGGCGGTCGCCGTCATGCCGTAGCGCAGCGGATACGTCGCGCCGCCAATCGAAAAATGGTCGCGCGCAAGCCGCACGCGCCCTTCGTACACCGGCTCCTTGGTCTGCGCCTGCGGCTTCGTGGTCGGCGAAATATATTCGAGCGTGCCGTCCACCACGCCATAGCGCTGATACGGAAACGCGTTGAACTTCAGCTTGACCGGCAAGCCCTCGCGCAGGAACGCGCGGTCCTGCTCCGGTATCGCGACCTTCACGACCGGGCGCGCATTGGCCGGCGCAATGCCCCCGAGCGGCGTGTTCGCCTGGATCTTGTCGCCGGGCTGCGTCGTCGTCACGTCCGTAATCACACCCGAGACCGGCGCGAGCACGAGCAGGAAGTTGTCCTTGTCGATGTTCTCGAAGCGGATGCGCGCCGCGGCGTCGGCGGCAAGGCGCGCGGTTTGCACCTGCAGGCGCAGCTTGTCCTCGGTATTGGCGATCTCACGCTCGGTCGCGTCGTATTCGATGCGCAGCGACGTGAGCTGCCCGGCGCTGCCTTCGAGTTGCGCCTTCGCCTGCGCGAACTCGTGGCTCGTTTGCGCCTGCAATTCGGTGAGCCGCGCTTGCGCGATGCGGTAATTATTGTCCGCCTGAACGAACGCGCTGCGCTTTTCCTCGACCTGGCTTTGCGACACGCCGCCGCCGCCCGGCAGCGCGAACAGGCGCTCGTACTTGTTCTCGTCTTCCTTCGCGAGGTCGCGCACGTGGCGCGCGTTGTCGATATTGCCGCGCGCCTCGTCGAGCTGGGCGTTCTCGGCCTGCTGGAGCTTGCTCGTGCCCTCCGCAACGCGCGTTTGATGCATATGCTCTTCAACGTCCATCTGCGCCTTGAGCGCCTCGGCCTTGCGCTCCATCAGCGCCTTTTTCTCGGGGAACTCCTTCCAGTCGCGTTCCGCGTCGTCGAGCTTCAAGCGCGCATCGAGCGCGTTGGTCGCCGCCTGAATCGCTCCGCGCGCGTTGATGCGTCCGATCACGTCGTCCTTCTCCACGGGCTGCCCTTCGGCGATATAGATATCTACGAGCTCGCCGTCCACGGGTGCATAGATACGGCGCACTTCGGACTCCGGAGCAAGCGCGCCTTGTGCGCTGACGATCACATCGGCGCGCCCGACAAACGACCATAAGAGCGCGCACACCACAAGCGCGACCATCGTGATGATCGTGGCTTCAATGAGACGCCACGGCCGCGCGGTGAGAATCGCCACGCCCTCCTCGCTATGGTCGCCCAACGCCTCGCCAAGCGGTCGCGGCGGTTCGGGCGCGGCATGCGAACCGTACACGCCGAACGCCTTGCGCAGGCGCTCAATGAGCAGGGACGGATTCACCGTGCCCTCCCGCTAGCGCAAGCTTTTCGAGCGCGCCCGCGTGGGCTGCGAACGGCGGCGTGGAGAAGTGGGCGGCAGCCAGACGGTCGTGCACGGCTTGCACATGGCCCGCATGCGCCTCGCTATCGATCTGCTGATACTGCTCCATGTCGGCGCGCACGGCGTCGAGCCCCGCAAGGCGCGGATAGCGCTGCGCATAGTCGCTCAGCATCGTATTGAGCGCGTCGAAGCGGTCGCTCGCCAGCGCGCTGTCGATCGCCTCGTGGATGCGATCGAGCGCAGCCACATAGACCGAGTCGTCGCTCTGCAGCTTGCGCAAGTGGCTGAGCGAGTCTGCGTACACGGTGGCAAACGCCGGCACGTAGGCCGAGATTCGGTCGAATGCACGCTGATGCTCGCCTGGGTCGTCGTTCCAGCGGCTCGTCAACGTGTGGATCGGCGCCTCGTCGCGGTAGATGCGAATCGGTGCTTGCGGGCCTCCCCGCCCCTGCACGAACGACTGAAGCGCGCCGATCCAGTCGATGTTTTCCACGAGCGGCGCGGCGTCCGGATTGTGGCGCGCGAGCGTGCGCATGTCTTCGACGATGGCGCGCGCGCGATCAAACGCACGCGCGTTGATCGCGGCAACCCAGTCGGGTACGTTGGCCTTGATGAGCGCTTCTGTCCCCATCGCGCGCCACGTGGTGTCGTTCGGGTGGCGCGTGAGGTATTGGTCGGCCACGCGCGCCGCGCTTTCGAACTGGCCGCTCGTGAGCAGGGCCTGCATGTCGCGCTGCGGGGCGCCCTGGAAATACGTGAGCGCAACGAGCGCGACGATCACGGCGAGCCCGCCGCCGCCCCACCGCACGAACGCGCCCATGTTGATCTTGCCACTGCCGCCTAGTGCTTCGCTCAACTCGCTGAGGAAGACCTCAATGCGGCCGCGCCGGCGTTTCGCGTCATGGCCGGGTTCCGGCGCTTGCTGAGGCGCATCGGGATTGATCTCGTCGTCCTGTGCGGGCGCGGGGGGCGTGCAGAAGATGTCGAGAAACGAGTGCGCGCTGCCAATAAAGGTCGTGCGGTCGGCGTCTTCCGCCAGCACGCTGGCGCGGCGCTCGCGCGTCGCCGTCACGGTGGCGTCGCTCGCACTCGTGCTTTCGAGGCTTACGCGGTAGACGAAGTGCTCGCCGCCGAATGCGATGCGCTGGCCGTCTTCGAGCCTGACTGCGTGGTCGTCGAGCCGCTGTCCGTCGAGGAACGTGCCGTTGGTGCTGCCGAGGTCTTCGACATACATCGCGTCGTCCTCGGCATAGATGTGCGCGTGACGTCGCGACAAATAATTTACCTGGTGCGGATAGGCGTCGTGGTACTGCGAGAACGTCTCGTCGGCCTTGCTGACCAGGAACGGAAAACTGGTGACGACGATCTGCTGCAAGCCAAGATCGGCGCGCTCTGGCGTGAGCGTCACCACCGTTGCGCGTACGGCCGCGCGCGCCGCACGCGGCGCGAAACTTACGCGAAACGCGAGCGCGCCGGCGAAGCTGAGCTCGTCGCCGTCGTTGAGCACGTGGGGCTTCTGGGTGACTTCGATCCCGTTGACCGCCGTTCCGTTCTTGCTGCCCAGGTCGGCCACGTAGGCCGACGCGCCCTCGCGAAAGATGCGCGCATGACGGCGCGAGACATCCACGACGACCTCGGGCCGCGCCTCGGCAAAAGGCGGCTGTGTCCGCCCAACTGCGAACAGATCTTTGTCGATACGGATCTCGCCCAGCTCCGCATGCGATATCGGCCGCAGCACGATATCGAACGTCCGCTCGAGCGATGTCTGGTTCTCGGCAAGGGAAGCGGCGTCAGGCACCATGATTCCGCCAGCGATCAGCAATTGTCAGCCAGGCCGCGCGTGGCGCAAGCGCCGCGTGCGCACTGACTCTCCGTGAGAAGCCGCGCGCCTTGCACATGGCGATCGGGGTGTTAGAAAAGTGTAGGCGACTGTTGGCTGGAGTCAAACAACTGGCGTTGCCCGCCGTCACGAGCGCGCTCACTTGACCGGCGCTGCCGACACAGCGGAATTCGAGGCCACGTTGGCCACATCGACGTTGGGCCAGCCGCCGCCGATCGCCTTATAGAGGGTGACAGTGTCGGCCAGAATCTGCTCATGGTTGGCCAGAAGCGACTGTTCCGCGGAAGCAAGCGAACGTTCGGACTCCAATACTTCGAGCTGCGATACGAGCCCTTCTTTGAGCTGCGCCTCGACCTGCGCCGCGACGGTGCGCAGACGCTCGTTTTGCTGCAGCAACTCGACGCGTTGCTTTTTATGCGCGTCGAGATTCACGAGCGCGTTCTCGACTTCTTCGAACGCCGTGAACACGACCTGGCGATACTGCTCCTCGGCAACCTTGCTCTCGGCTTCGGTCGTCTTGATGTGGGCGTGCACGCCCGGGTCGAACATCGGGAAGTTGATGCTCGGCATGAAGCTCAGCGTGAACACCTTGAAGAGATCGGAAAGCGAGAACGCAGCCGTACCGGCACGGCCCGTGAGGCTGAGGGTCGGCAGTTGCGCGAGCCGGGCGGAACCGACTTGATCATACGATTCGAGAATGCGGTACTGCGCGGCCACCACATCGGGGCGGCGCCCCAGCAACTGCGCGGGCAGGCCCATGGGCACGTTCGGCAGCTTCACGCGCTCGCGCAACTGGCCCGCCGGCATTTTGAACTCGCCCGCGGGCACGCCGACCAGCGTGCAAAGCGCGTTTTCGGCGGTATCGCGCTCGCGGTGCAGTTCCAGCAGTTCGTTCGCCACGCCGTTGACTTCGGCGCCTTGACGCAGCACTTCGGTTTTGGGCGCCAGACCGTTTGCGTACATCTGCTGGTAAATGGTGAGGATCTGCTTGTTCCTTCTGAGCGTGTCTTCCTCGTCGCGGATCTGGTCGTCGAACTGCAGGATCTGGAAATAAGTGCTCGCCACACTCGCAACGAGCGTCAAATAGCCTGCGCGCCAATCCGCTTCGGTAGCGTGATACTCGGCCTTTTGGGCCTGCACGCTTTTCTCAACTTTGCCCCAGATATCGATGTCCCAATTCACCTGAGTGGCGACGTTGTAGGTCTTCGAGAGCGCTAGCCCCGTGCTCTTCTCATAGTCGATCCCCGCGCCCGCGTCGACCGTGGGCAGTGCACCGGCCTGCACTTCCCCGATCTGCGCGCCGGCCACGCCAATGCGCGCCGCCAGCACCCGGATATCGACATTGCCCGCAATCGCCTTCTCGATGAGTGTATTCAGGTAGGGATCGTCGAACTCTTTCCACCACTGCGGATTGACCGTATCGGCCGCGGAAAACGTGCGGTTCGTATGCGCCCAGGCGTCCTTCTCAGGCATGTCGGGACGCCGATACGCAGGCGTACTCAGATCCGTGCAGCCGCACAGCGCCACGGCACACAACCCGGCCGCTCCGACGAAACGGGTCAGCCAACGCGACGCGCCGCCTGATACGTTTGCGGCGGACGGCGAGAGCAGTGTGTTCACGATCGACTCCTTAAGCGGAAGGCGGCGACGAGTGTGGCGATAAGCGCGGTGTGCAACGAATGCGGTGGTGGGCGGCGCCGTGGAGGCCGGTAAGCCTCCACGGCTGGCAGCACGATCAGAAGTTGATCGTGTTGTGCGCCGTCTGCATCGGGTTGGTCGACGAGGCGATGCCCGTCGCGAACGCCACTTCGTTGCCCGTGTTGCTCACGATGCTGTTGGTCTGACCGATCACTTGCTCAGCGGTGAAGTTGGTGCTGCTGACCTTCACGCTCGGCATGCTCGGATAGTAGATGGGCAGCGGGCCAAAGCTCAGGCCACCGCCGTGCACGGCGCTCATTTCACGGCTGTCGAGTTCATGTGCGACGCTCAGGTCTGCAATCATCAGCTTGCTCATGGCAGTTCTCCAGAAAAGGAATGCAACGATGTTGGGGTTTTGAGCTGCAAGGTTGCGGGCTCGGGTCCAACAAGGCATGAGGCGTGCCAGGTGCGCGCGCGAGCGGGCGCACGGCGGCGCATCGCCCGCTGCATAAGGATTGTTCTGGAATTTCCTGCGTCTCACGCACAGCGACTGGTGCTCGCCTGGCGTGCGGTGTGATGGGTGCGCGCCAACGCGTTGCGCGACTTATGTTGGCATGCTGCGAACACGGGTGAACTGTGTGACGTTAAAGCGTCGCAAACGTTCGTACGTCACCTTCTTGTGTGCGATAGATTCGTATGGATCACTTAACGTAAATGGTGATCTTCTTCGAGTACACAGGCGGGTTGTGGGGCACGTGGTGCGCGTCGCCCATCAGCAGCTGCAGCGTATGTTTGCCCGGCGGCAACTGAAGCGTGGTTTCGGTCTGGCCGGCGCCGAAGTGCAGGTGGTTGCGATCGGATGGAATGGGCTGATCCATCGGCGGCAAGTCCGTATCGACGAGCAAGTGGTGGTGGCCCGTGTTGGGAAACTCGACCTCCGCGGGCGCCACGCCCATGTTGCGCAGGCCGAACCACACGCGAAATGGCCGCCCGGCCGGCATCACCTGGCCGTCGTTGGGCCAGCCTATATAGACGTGCGCGTTCGGGTCGGCCGGCGTCGTGCCTGCATGCGCCGCACCGCCCGCGAGCAGCACGAGGCTGGCAGCAAAAACGAGGAACCTGTTCATGGCATGCACTCCCGCTTCTTTTGCGCTGCGGCTAAAGACCGATGTCCTTCGCTATTTCACCGTGACCGTGATCTTCTTCGAGTAGATCGGCGGATCGTGCGGCACGTGCTTGTAATCGCCCATCAGCAACTGCAGCGTGTGCTTGCCCGGCGGCAGCTCGATCCGCGCTTCGGTTTCGCCCGCGCCGAAATGAAGATGGTTGCGATCCGACGGGATAGGCTGATCGAGCGGCGGAAGGTCCGTGTCGATGAGCACGTGATGATGGCCGGTATTCGCCTTGTTGATCCCCTTGGGGCACACGCCCATGTTGCGCAGCCCCATGCGAATCCAGAACTTGCCGGTCGGAATCGTCGCGCCGTCCGGCGGCCAGATGATGTAGACCTCTGCGCCCGGCGGGGAAGGCGTGCGCTCGGCGAACGCGAGACGCGGCATCAGAACGGCCGCTGCCAGGGCCAACAGGGTTGCTCTTCGTTGCATCTTCGTGCTCCTTGTTCGGCAGACGGCGCACGGCTTTGGAGTTCGGTGCGTGTTCTACAGCTTAGGTCGGATTCAAGCGGATGGAGAATAATCGGCGCGGCGCGCGCTTGCCACCGAGTTACTGCATCGCCCGGCGTGCGTGCTATTTTGTAGTTGTGCGCAGGCAGTGCCTGTTCCGGCGGCGGCCCGCGTCTCACGCGAGCGCGGCGGGCGACTGCAGCGGGGTAGCGCACCGTCGGCATTGAAAGGCGATGATGCCTGGGGTTGCCACCTGGGCTGGCAATTCGGCTGGCAACTCGGCTGGCACCTGATAGGGAGAACGAACATGAGGCGGCTAGTGTTGCCTGTGTGCCTGTTGATCTCGCTCGGCCTGACCTCGACACTGCGTTCAGCCGCGCCGGCTGCGCATGCGCGTTCGGCACCGGTTCACGTGCAGCCGCGTTTCGAGCCGCAAAACCCTGGTGGGTACGCAACCACCCTCGGCACACATGAGCGGGTCACCACGGCCAGCGCTGCGCGGCAGCGCTATGGCGTCGCGATCGTGCGCGTGGGCCTGATGCCGAAAGACACCTCCCAGGAATACGAAATCACGTTCTGGAATTCGATCAAGGACAGTCAATACCCGAGCGACTATGAGGCGTACCTCAAGGCCTATCCGAACGGTCGTTTCGCACCGCTCGCGCAGGCCCGCCTTGCACGTTTGCATGCGGAAGCATCGAAACCGGCTGGGGCGTCCGCTGCGAGCGCGACGTCCACCATGCACCCGGCTAGCAGTCCCGCCGCCGCCGCTCCCGCGCCAGCACCGGCGCCAGCACCTCAGGCCAAGACAACGCCGCCCCCAGCCGCCCCGCCAGCCGCGCAGACCAAGCCGGCACCCGCCTCGGCCCCGCCCGCCGCGGCCGCTGCAACGGCCGCTGCAACGGCCGCAGCCGCCGTGGCTGCGAAGGGCAACCCCGCCATTTCAAAACCCGGTCCTCACGACATTCAGGACTGCCCATCTTGCCCGGTGCTCATCGCGGTAACACCCGGCGCCTTCACCATGGGCATCGACAACGACGACGCATCGGAGCGGCCCGCGCACCGCGTCACGATCAGCCACAGCTATGCGCTCGCGAAGTATGCGGTCACGGTGGCACAGTGGGACGCGTGCGTCGCCGCCAGCGCCTGCCCGCGGCTGTCGAATGAGAATAACGTCTCGCCGAATGCACCCGTGCGCGATCTGAGCTGGGACGACGCGCAGCAATACGTGAAATGGCTTTCGAAGATCAGCGGTAAGCCCTACCGTTTGCCGACGGAGGCGGAATGGGAATATGCGGCGCGCGCCGGCACCGAAACGCGCTACTGGTGGGGCAACGACATGCGCAAGGGCACGGCGAACTGCAAGGACTGCGGCCCGCCGTGGCACGTCGAAGCGCCCAACGACGTCGGCTCGTTTGCCGCCAACGCGTTCGGCTTCTACGACATGGCCGGAGGCGTTTGGGAATGGGTCAGCGACTGCTGGCACACCTCGTACAAGAACGCTCCGAGCGACGGCCACTCGTGGGACGAGCCCAATTGCCAGACGCGCGTGATCCGCGGCGGCTCGTGGCGTGACGGCGCCGGCTATATGCTCGCTGCCACGCGCTTCAAATACGACAGCAGCGTGCGCTACGAAGCCAATGGTTTTCGCGTCGCGCGCGACATGAAATAGCGCGGCAAACGTTGCAGGTCTCGCAGGCAAGCGCAGCGCCGCTGCCTTGAATTTGCCTGGTGCAGTTCATAGACTATGGGCAGCCGCTCGAAACCTGTGAGCACACGCGTAAGGTTCTGACTACCATACGTGGAGGCACAACATGGCTTGCGATGTTCCGATCACCCGCCGGACATTCCTCAAAGCCATGGGGAGTGGCGCATTCACGATCTCGGTCAGCTCCGTTACCGCTTTGACGGGCGCCTGTTCCTCGCAGCGCCCGGCCGCTGGCCCCGCCGCAAATACCCCGAATACCGCGACAAGCGCCCACGCCACGCCGCAAGCACCGAATGGCGCGCCCGACTGGGCGCCGGAGCCAGGCAAGGCGCGCTGGCGAATCGAGGGTGTACCCAAGGTCACAGGCGCGAAGATCTATGCGCGCGATTTCAAGGCGCGCGACTTCGACGGCTGGCCGAAAGAAGAAAACTGGTTATACGCGCTCAGATGTAATTGCGTCGACAAGAATTTCGAAGACTTCGACCTGAGCGTATTACCGCATGATCTTCGCCCGATTGCCGTGGTATCCAACCAGACGCTGAATGACAATCGTATCTATCTGGCTTCTGAGCCGGATCCGCTACATCACGAGGATATCTTCCTCTTTGCACAAAAGGGCCAACCCGCCAATTGCTATGGCCAGCCCGTCGCGTTGTTGATCTTCGAAAACTTCGACACGTATCGCCACGCAAAGAAGCTGCTCGATTTCAACGATTCGGTGATCCGCTATGGCGCAACGGTATCGAAGCGCGCCGCGCCGACCGACTGGTATGCCTCCGCGAACAAGATCTATGTGCGCGACGACGACACGTCGTTTTCGAACCTCCTGATGGACGTGGACACCAAGGGACGTCCGAGTCAGGCATTCATCGAGACGTGCAAGAAGAAAAGAAGCGACATGCTGAATCGGGTCGCAACGAGAGTGGACAGCAACGCCTGGCGCGCGTTCAAAGGCTCTTTTACGACGCCCGCAATCGATCCGATGTTCATGGAGCCGGAGTCGGGACTGGCCTGGTTTCAGACGGACACCGGTTGCCTGCATCTGGTTCTCGGCACGCAATCGCCGCGTGGCGACGGCATCGCCGCAGGCGACGTGTTTTACAAGAGCAATATCGACGTCAAGCAGGTGCATGTGATCAGCTGCTACCCGGGCGGCGGATTCGGCGGCCGCGACAGTTCGAATTTTCCCGTTTATCTCGCCCTCGCCGCGCCCTTCGCCAAGGGAGCGCTGCGCTGGCAACAGTCTCGCTACGAGCAGTTTCAGGTTGGGTTGAAGCGTTCGGCCACCGCGTTCACAGAGACAATCTGGCTCGACCGTCACGGCAAGCTTCAGGCGCTCGACAGTTCGTTCACCTTCAATGGCGGCGGCAAGGAGAACCTCACGGGCGCCGTTGGCGACCTCGCGGCCATGAGCGCCATGAGTTGCTACAACATTCCGCGTGCGAGTGCGCAAAGCGCCGTGAGCTATACGCCCGATCTGTTCGGCGGCTCGCAGCGCGGCTTCGGCGGCCCCCAGGCTTACCTCGCTATCGAAACGCTCATGGACGAAGCCGCGCGAGCGCTGCACAAGAGTCCGTTCGAGATCCGGCGCAACAACCTGCTTGCCAAGGGCCGCGGCAAAACGCTCACTGGCGCGCCCATCCTGTTCGACCTTCAACTCGAAGCCCTGCTGAACGGCCTGGAAGCGCACGAGTTATGGCGCAGCAGGGAAAGCGTGCGCGCGCAACGGCACGCGCACGGCTTGCGATACGGCGTCGGACTCGCCATGTCGAACCAGGCGTATGGCACCGCGAAGGACCCCGTATTCGCGATGGTCCAGATTCAACCGAATGCGGGCCTGCACGTGCTCACGCACTACACGGACATGGGCAATGGCGCAGCGACGACGCTGGCGCTCGCGCCCGCCGCGTGCCTCGGGCAGAACGCGCAGGCCATCACCATGAACGAGGTCGATGCCTTTCAAATACCGGATTTCAATTACAAAGTGCTGGGCAAATGGTGCGACAAGCGAAGCTACCCAATTTCGAGCCCGTTTGGCTCTTCGAGCGCGTGCCTCGGTGCATTCCAGCACTTTCAGGCCGTGGACCGCGCCGCCATGGTGTTGCTGCTGCAAAGCGTGCTGCCCGCCGCGCGCAAAATCTGGCATAACCCGCACGTCGAACGGCAAGACCTCAAGTGGGTGAATGGCAAGCTGAGCGCCCCCGGGCGCGAGGCGATCGGCTGGCCAGCGCTGCTCGACGAGATCAATCGCCAGCACTTGCCTACCGTGGCCGCCGCGCACATTACCTACGCGGGTGGATTCTGGCGCAGCCAGTACACGTTCGAGTCGGGTCCGGCCGAGATGGACTGCGACTACATCGCCGTTGGCACCGATACGCACCAACTCGAGAGCGTGCCTCACGGCGAGTTGCTGGAACCGCCGAACGGAGTCGGCTTCGGGCGCTCGAGCTATGCGCCTTCGGCTGCCCTTGTTGCGGTATCCGTGAGCCCCGAGAGCGGGCGCGTGAAGGTGGAGCATGTCGTCACGGCGCTCAGCGCCGGCCGCCTGATATGTCCTGAGATCGTGCAAGGCCAGTCACAGGGCGCGGTGGCCATGGCGATGAGCAATGTGCTGAGCGAATCGTGTCCGCTCGACAATCACGGTCCCGGCAACGGCACGTGGAATCTCGACCGCTACCTCATCACGCGTATGGCCGACGTCCCGCGCCAGGAACTCATCGCGCTGCCGCCGCCCGCGGGCAAAGAGCATCACAGTGCGCGCGGCATCGGCGAGGCCGTGATGTGTCCCATCGCACCGGCGCTGCTGAACGCACTGGCCATGGCAACCGGGCATCGTTTCAGGGACACCCCCGTCACACCCGACAAGATACGCGAGGCCCTGAAGTGAGCGAAGGCGACGTCAAGATTCACGTGAACGGACACGCGGTCACGGTGCCGGCCGCCGATACCGATATGAGCCTCGCTGAATTCCTTCACGAGCGCCTCGACCTGACCGGGACCAAGGTGTGTTGTGGCATTGGCGCGTGCCGTGCGTGCACCGTAGGCATGCGCAGCAGCCAGGACGCGCTGATGGAAAAGACCCTGGCGTGCGTCACGCCCGTGAGCGCAGTGGCGAATCAATATATCTATACGGTGGAGAGCCTCGCGCACGGCAACAGGCTCTCGCTGCTGCAGCAGGCCTTCCTTGAATCTTTCGCGTTTCAGTGCGGCTACTGCACGCCTGGCTTTCTGATGGCGGCGACCGCCATGCTCGAACACTTGAAGGCGTACCGTATCAGCGCAGATCAGCTCGACACGGAAATCGATACCTGGGTGGGGGGAAACCTGTGCCGATGCACAGGCTATGTGAAATACCGGGAAGCGATTCGCAAAGTCGCACAAATGCAGATGAAGAGCGGAGGATGACCATGGGCTTCCGGATCCGCTTGTGCGCGCTGTGCTTCCTGTTCACCGTGCCGCCTGCTGCCTATACGCACGAGCAGACATTGCTCGAATATGCCGATCAATGCGTAAGGGAAATTGGCGAGATCCCGCCGTTCAATTGCAATAACGGTACCGACATACCTATTACGATCGACGGCAAACCTCCCGGGCCACATGAGTCTCCCATGCAATGCGACAAGCCTTCATTGCTCAGCCCGATCTACGAAGCCAAAGGTCAGTGCATCCCGTTTTCGAAGATCCTCAATCTCTCGCGCGGCAACACGCAAATTTCAGCGTATTGCCGCCGGGACGTACTGCGCGACGACAAGGATCCGCACTATGACGGCGTAGTCGTCGTGATGCATCACTCCGGCAACGGCAAGACCTGCTGGTTTGCGTCGAAGCCGCCGCCGTCGAAATCACAAGCCGATGCGCACGCGAGTGGCGGGATCGTCGCGACTCGCGTGCCGCCGCCAAACGAGAGAAGGCCGCCTTCGGGGCAACTCTCCGCAGTCGAATTCTGGGAGACACCCACCGTGGTTGCCACCAGCACGCCGCGCAACCCCACCTGCCTCAAATGCCACGACGCGGGGCCCTTTATCTTCAGCCCGTATATCGGGCAAGTCTGGGACAAGGTGCCCACCGACCCCTGGGGAAAGTATTCGAGCATCGGGCAGGCTTTTGCGTCGTATCACCTCATGACGATGAGCACGCCTGGCAACACCTGCATTGGCTGTCACCGCATCGGCAGCGACCAGAGCTGCACCGCCTTTATCGGGCTCTCGACGGGCAATCAGAAAGCGCCAGGAAACGACCGGCTCGCCAACAGCTATCCACATGACCACTGGATGCCCACCGACAACGCCATGAGCGCGGTGCAGTGGGACAAGGCCAACGTCGCGTCGGTCAATGCCCTGCTGGCCTGCTGCAAAGACGCGGCACACAGAGACCCGAATTGCACATTCACGCCCATGCCATCGAGTTCGAATACCCGGTCATTGCATTGACCTGCACGAGGAGACCTGAAATGGCTGAAACCGTTAGTGCGAGCAACGTCATATCGGATGTGACGCAAACCCTGCAGACCTTCGATCTGCTCGACCTCCAGCAATACACGCGCGAGAAGAGCTACTCGAACACCGCCAGCAAGGACTTCCATCTCTTCTACGTGGGACGCGACGACGTTCACAGCATCCTGAAGTACATCCTTTCGCGCGCCAGCGTTTCGCTTTACATGAACATGTTCGGATTCGACGACGATGAACTCAACGCCATCCTCATGCAGCAAGCGCTCGACCCGACCATCACCATGATGATCACGCTCGACAGGAGCCAGACGAACATCGCACATGAAAAGCAGCTGCTCAATGCCGACATTGTGCAGAACCCGGCCAAATTCAACACGTTCTTCGTGATCGGCGAATCGGCGACCCATCAGATCAGTCATACGAAGGGATTCGTAGCCGATGGTAAAGTGGGCGGCGAGGGTTCGGTGAACTGGTCGGCTTCCGGCGAGGGCACGTTCGTGAACAACGGCGCGCCGGGGGGCCCGCGTTACAAGGCGCAAAACAACACGCAGACCATCTTTACGGACCCCGACACGATCAACCGGTTTCAGACCGAACTGATCGCCGAACACATGATAGCGAAGGCGCAGGGCTTTACGCTCGCTACCGCCGCGCCCGCCGCTGCGCCGGCCAAAAAAGCCGCCGCGAAAACCACGGCTGCCGCTGCGGGCAACGCCAGCGCCGCTGCCGCCAAAAAAGCCGCGCCGGCGGCCAAGCGCAGCAAGCGCAATTAGGTTCAACCAGGCGCGACCGGATCAACCGTTCAGGTCGGCATGCCAGCCCAGTAAGACACGGCGTCCTGCCGATCGAACACGAAGGTCTTGAGGGCGACGAGGCTCTCGGGAGCAAGCGCGTCGAATTCGAGCCCGTGCAAGGTCAGCCCTTCCGCCGGCGTATCGGCGCGCAGATTGCGGATCACGGCGACGGCCTGGAACGTCGCCCCCACATTGCCCGCCTCGATTGGAAACACCACGCAAATGCGCTCGCCCACCTCGCCGATCTTGCACCCGGCGGCAAGCGACATGCCCAGCACGCTGATATCGCAGCCAATGCCGAGCCGGTCCAGTTCCGCACCCGTCAAATCGACGCCATAGCGCACCGCGAGCTGCGTGCGCACGCGCACGGCGCGGCGTTCGCGCAGCCGTCGTATCGTGCCGGGCTCCGAGAGCACGAGATAGCGGAACGGATGCGCGCAAACGGCCTCGACCGTGCAGACGAGCCAGAACACCGCTTGTGTTGCGATCGCAACGATCTCGACCTGCTCGCCCTGGAACGGCTCCCATGCGGGCTTCGCCGCAGCGGGAGGCGTCACGAACATCGCGCCGCCTTGCCGGAAACCGATCAGCCGGCACGGCAGCATCTCGCGCCCCGTGCCCGCCTGGCTGCGTATGCCTAGCAGCGCGCCAATGGCCAGGTTCATGTCGTCCAGCGTCAACGGACCCTTTCCACGATCCGCACGATCCGCACGATCATGCAGGCCGTCTTGTGCACTCGCGAGATTCGCCTCTTCCGCCGTGTTGCGATAAGGCTGAAAGTGCGCGAAGAGGAAGTCGCGCTGCTCGCTGTTCAGCACCCCGCCTCGCGGCAGCAGCATGGTTCCGTCATGGTGAAACACGGCCAATGGCAGCGGTGTCGCCAGGGGCAATTGCCCAGGGTCCGCGAGGCGTTCCAGAGTTTTTGACGCAGTACCGCTGCCAGGCTCGTGAATGTGCATGACCGATAGCGTGTGAATTGTTGATTTTTTTCGTTAGCAGCATTGTGACCGAAATATAGTGACTGATGTCAATAAAAGTGCCGTGATTCTCGGGCCTTGTTTAACGAAATATTCATGCCACATAAAGCCGGAGATTACGCGCCACAATATTTCTTTTTCTGAATCGTCTACACGGGTATGGAAACGCCGCCCACCCCGAGCCCGCTCGCCACGCAGGAGCGCGAAATCGCCGACACCGTCGCCCGCGAGCGCCCGAGGCTGCGCAATTTCATCCGCCGCCGGGTGATCGACCAGGACGAAGCCGAGGACATTCTTCAGGACGTATTCGAAGAACTGGTTCAAGCATGGCGGCTGCCGGAGCCCATCGAGCAGGTTGGCGCGTGGCTCTTTCACGTGGCGCGAAATCGCATCGTCGACCGGTTTCGCAAACGCAAGGAAGTGCCGCTCATCGAGCCAGAGGGCGACGAGAGCGAGTATCGGCTCGACCTCGCGCTGCCCTCGCCCGATGCCGGCCCCGAGGCCGCCTACGAGCGCGCGGCGATGCTCGAGGCCCTGCGCGCCGCGCTCGACGAATTGCCGGCGAGCCAGCGCGAGGTGTTCGTCGCGCACGAACTGGACGGGCGCAGTTTCAAGGAAATGGCCGCCGCGAGCGGCGTTGGCGTGAACACGCTGCTGGCGCGCAAACGTTATGCGGTGCTGCATCTGCGCGAACGTTTGCGCGCGTCATGGGACGGCTTCGAAATTTGAACCGAAGGAGAATGAAATGAAGTTTCGCCGCAAAATAATCGCCAAGGCGCTGCTGATGGTGGCCGTTATCGCGCTGCTGGGCGCCATCGTCATGGGCCTGTGGAACTGGATCGCCCCGGCGATCGTGGCGGGTGCGCATGCCATCGACTATCCACGTGCGATTGGCCTGCTTGTGCTGTGCCGGATTCTGTTCGGCGGATTCCGCGGGCATGGCGGCTGCCGCAGGCGCATGCACTGGCACCAGTGGCAACAATGGCAAAACATGACGCCGCAAGAGCGCGAACAATTCCGCAATGGCGCAGCCTCGGGGGCGACGCCCCCTTCGCCGTAACGCACCGCTCGCCAGCCTCGCCGCGCGGCGGGCTGGCACAATTGACCTATCGCCGATCCGCCAGGAAGCTCCATGCCAGATGTCGCCGCCCGACCGTCACGCGTCGCGCCCCTCTTTTCCCTTCTGCCCTTTCTGCGCCCCTATGCGGGGCGCTGGGCGCTCGCATTCCTCGCGCTTCTGACCTCGGCCGGCGCCACGCTCGCGCTGCCGGTGGCGTTCAAGTACCTGATCGACCGTGGCTTCGCGAGCGGCGATCGCACGCATATCGATCGCTATTTCATCGCGCTCTTCGTCGTTTCGCTGATCCTGGCCGCCGCCACGGCCCTGCGCTTCTACTGGGTCTCGTGGCTCGGCGAGCGCGTGACGGCCGACATGCGCCGCGCCGTGTACGACCACGTGATACGCATGAGCCCGCAGTTCTTCGAGACCACGCAATCGGGCGAAGTGCTCTCGCGGCTCACCACCGACACAACGCTGATCCAGACCGTAGTGGGCACCAGTCTCTCGCTGGGCTTGCGCAATTTATTGCTCACAGTCGGCGGCGTGGCAATGCTCGTCGCGACGAGCCCCGTGCTGTCCGGCTATATCATCGCGACACTGGTTGTTGTGGTCGCACCGATCATCATCTTCGGGCGGCGTGTGCGGCGGCTGTCGCGCGCGAGCCAGGACAAGGTTGCGAACGCAAGCGCATTGGCAGGCGAAGTGCTGAACGCGATGCCCACCGTGCAGTCGTATGCGCAGGAGGCGTTCGAGGCGAATCGCTTTGGCGGCGCCGTGGAAACGGCCTTTGAAACGGCGCTCAAACGCATCCGGGCGCGCGCCGGCTTGACGGCCGTGGTGATCGTCTTCGTGTTCGCCGCGATTGTGTTCGTACTGTGGCTCGGCGCGCAGGCGGTACTCGCGGGGCAGATGAGCGCGGGCCAGCTCTCCCAGTTCATTCTGTACGCGGTGTTCACGGCTGGCGCGGTGGGCGCCGTGGCCGAAGTGTGGGGCGATCTGCAACGGGCCGCGGGCGCGACCGAACGGCTGCTGCAACTGCTCGCCGCGCGCTCGCCTGTCGCGCAGGCGGCGGCAACCGTGCCGCTGCCGGTTCACGGCTCGGGCATACGGTTCGACAAGGTTGGCTTCTCCTACCCTTCGCGCCCCGGCATTGCCGCGCTCGACGACTTCTCGCTCGACGTGCGCCCGGGTGAACATGTCGCGCTCGTCGGTCCCTCAGGCGCGGGCAAAACCACGCTCTTTCAACTGCTGCTGCGCTTTTACGATCCGCAGTCGGGCACCCTCAGCATCAACGGTGTGCCGACCCAACAGGTGTCGCTCGCGGCGTTGCGCCAGGCGATCGGCGTGGTGCTGCAGGAATCCGTGATCTTTTCGGGCAGCGTGCTCGACAACATTCGTTATGGCTCGCCCGACGCCACGCTCGAAGCCGTCCAGCACGCCGCCGAAATGGCCGCGGCGGCCGGCTTTATCGAGCAACTGCCGCAGGGCTACGACACTTTTCTCGGTGAACGCGGCGTGCGCCTTTCCGGCGGTCAACGTCAGCGCATTGCCATCGCGCGCGCGATCCTCAAGAACCCGCCCATTCTGCTGCTCGACGAGGCCACCAGCGCGCTCGACGCCGCGAGCGAGCGCCTCGTGCAGACGGCGCTGGACAACGCCGCGCAAAACCGCACGACGCTCGTCATCGCTCACCGTCTCGCCACCGTGCAGCAAGCCGACCGCATTGTCGTCATGGAACAAGGCCGTATCGTGGCGCAAGGCCGGCACGCGGAACTGCTGCAGAGTTCGCCGCTTTATGCGCAGCTCGCGGCGCTGCAGTTCGGCGCGCAGCACGTAAACACCGTGACGTAAAAATCGACCGGGACGCCCGGCGCGATTGGGACATAGTCGGAAGGGCTGAGCGCCTGCGAGGATAGATAATGCGCCACTGCCACATGACGGTTTCATTCAAAACACGCACACCGCATCACAACGTGATATACCATCGACTCGTATAACAACGTCTCAACCCATGCCAGGCAGGATGGAGCGGTAGCAAGGGACGTATCACTTCCACCTGACCCGGCAACGTCATGATCCCGGCGAATCAGGGCACACTTTTTGCGCACCACCGGGAGCCCTGGCCATGCGCTTCGCATGGGCCAAATCGCGCTTGCCTTGGGGGTGCGAAATGAATGCCGATCAACCAGGAGCCACGCTCCTTTCGGAGGAAGACGCTCATCGCCAGTTGCGCCGCGCTGTGATTGCCAGCACCATCGGCACGACGATCGAATGGTACGACTTCTTTCTCTACAGTACAGTCACCGGGCTTATCTTCGCGAAGCTGTACTTTCCTGAATCCGACCCGCTCGTTGGCACCCTGCAGGCCTTTCTCATCTATGCCGTGGGCTTCGTCGCCCGGCCGGTAGGCGCCGCGATATTCGGGCACTACGGCGATCGCGTCGGCCGCAAGGCCACGCTGATCGTCACCTTGCTGCTCATGGGAGTCGCCACGTTCGCCGTGGCGTTTGTGCCGACCTATGCGTCGATCGGCATCTGGGGCGCCATTTTGCTCACGGTGCTGCGCTTTATCCAGGGTGTCGGCGTGGGCGGCGAATGGGGCGGTTCGGTCCTGATGTCGATGGAATGGACCCGCACCAATGCGCACCGCGGCTTCGTCGCCTCCTGGCCGCAATTCGGCGTGCCGGCGGGGCTCTTTATCGCCAATCTCGTGGTGCTCGTCGTCAGCCGCTTTTCCGGAGACAGTTTCATGACATGGGGATGGCGGGTGCCGTTCCTGCTGAGCATTGTGCTTGTCGCGATCGGCCTGTATATCCGCCTGAACATTCTTGAAACGCCGATCTTCGCGAAGCTCCTCGCCGAGAACAGAATCGAGAAAACGCCAATGGTCGAAGTCATTCGCCGCCAGCCCAAGGACATTCTCCTCTCTGCGTTGGCGCGCATGGCCGAGCAGGCGCCGTTCTATATCTACACAGCCTTCGTCTTTACGTATGGCGTGAAGACGCTGCACGTTTCGCGCGACCTCATGCTCAGCGCGGTATTGGCGGCTGCGGTGCTGCAGTTCGTGACCATTCCGTTCTTTGGGCACATGTCCGATCTGATCGGACGCAAGCGCATGTACATGATCGGCGCGGTGGCCGTGGGCATTTTCGGCTTTATCTACTTCGGAATGGTGGATACGAAAAACCCGGCGTGGATTTTCGTGGCCGTCGTGCTTTCGCTTGTGCCCCACGCCATGCTTTATGGTCCGCAGGCTGCGTTCATCGCTGAATCGTTCACGGGGCGGTTGCGCTACAGCGGCGCCTCGCTCGGTTATCAGCTGGCTTCCGTGATTGCGGGCGGCCCGGCGCCGCTAATCGCCACAGCGCTTTTCGCGTATTACCAAACGGGTTACGCGATTGCGATCTATATCGCCGTGTGCGCGGTAATTAGTCTGCTTGCCGCCTGGCGCATGGGCGACTACACCAACAAAGATATTTCACGCGAATACGACGACAAGCACGGACTTGGCGATCACGGGCACGCTTCCCACCCCGCCTGATCCGCTGCCAAAAATCAGGCGCGCCCCTGCTCGACGAATCTCGCAGGGGCGCGCTTCTTCTTTCATACCTTAACGATCAGCCATCCTAATCTGTCAAGCCTTCGGCGCCTTGTCGAGCACCACGCCCGTCGCCGGGTCGAGGAACACCCTGCGGTCTTCGTGGCCGCGGCCACGGCGGTCGAAGTCGAACATGCCCATGATGCTGCCCGCCGTGGCGTCGAACGAGCCGCCGCCGATGCGCTGACCATCAAGCCAGTTGTCTTCGATGAAGCGCACCACGGAAGACTGGTCGATCAACGTGTGGTCGACGTAATTCTCCCGGGCCCACGGCGAGATCACGACGAACGGGATGCGCGTGCCCGGACCGCAGCGGCCGTTCACGGGCTTGCCGTTCAAGCCGGCCGGCGCCGAACCCGTGCCGCAAATGCCGGCCGCGGTCAACTGGTCGGCCACGCTATCGTACGAAGCACTATTGGGCTGCGCGTACGCATGGTCGTACCAGCCGTCCGAGTCGTCCCAGGCCACGATAACGGCCGTATCTTCCCAGTCGTGCTGCTCTTGCAGGAAGTTCACGACCTTCGCGACGAAAGCCTGCTCGTCGAGCGGGTCAGAGTAGCCCGCGTGGCCATCCTGGTAGGCCGGAGCCTTGAGGAAGCTCACCGACGGGAAATTGCCCGCCTTCACGGCATTGAAGAAGTCGTCGGTATCGTACTGGTGATTCGCCGGGTCGGGGTTCCCGTTCTTGCCCACGCTGTGCCCGATCGCGGCGAGCGAGCTCGGACGCAGATGCTGCGGGTTCGACGTCGATGCGTAGTACTGGAACCAGTTGTGGTGCGGAATATAGTCGGACGTGGACGCGCCAACCACCGGCGAAAGCGTGCTGCGCTTGCAGCCGGTCGTGCCATTGCTGTTCGTCGTCGAGAGGTTGAAGCCGCCCATGAAGCCGCCCCACGAGACACTGCGCGCGTTCAGCAGGTCGCCGATATTCTTGCCCGTCATCTGCGCCGTGTCGGTCGTGCTCGAGCAGAGGTCGTTGGCCGGATCGACGTCATTGATCATCGTGAAGCCGCCCTGCCCGTCGTTCACATAGTACGAACCCGCGGTCGAAGGCTTTTTCGTTGTGAGCACAACCTTCATGCCGTTGGTCTGGCCCGAGATCACTTCGAGCGCGCCGGGCGTGGAAGGACCATAGGTCGACGTATACGCGTTATCGCTCATCGCGAAGTGCTGCGCGTAATTCCACAGCGCCGTGACAGTGTTGCCGTCGTAATAGCCCATCACCTGGCCCTTCGTGCCAAACGCGCCGGCGCCACCACTCGTGCCATTACCCGTGTACTCCGGGAAGAGGTCGGCCCGGCCGTTGTCGTACGCCTGCTGCTCGGCCGTATAGGCGTGGTTCTGGTCAGCCGTGGCCGCCTGCGTGCGATCCAGACGGAACGGATTGGCCGCGCCCGCGCCATTGCCCGCATTCGTGAAGTTCGGGTTTTGGGTCAGCAGCGTGCCGGTCAGACCGTTCACTTCGGGCGTGCCGGGTTGCGCCTTGAATGCAGGCTCACCGGACGGGTTGGTCGCATGCGGATAAGTCGCGAAGTAGTGGTCGAACGAAACGTTCTCGCCATAAATCACGACGAGGTGCTTGATCGGGGTAGCAGTGTGGCCGTGTTCCGGATGATTCTTGTCGTGATCGTCACCAGCACTCCACGCAACTGTCGATGCGAATGCTGCGGCTGTGAGCGAACCAACTGCGACGTGACGCCATTGCATATTCGGCTCCTGGTTGGTTTCGTATTGTCGGGGTCACCGTGAAGCCGCAGAAAAGGCGTTATGCAGCCCGCATCGTCGCGCTCATGCCAGCGGAATGCGGAGGCTACACGGCATGAGGATTAAAGCATCGGGGTATGAATGCTCAGCGTCAGAGTCCTTACGAAATATTTTCGATTGGTAAGTTTGAAGCTGACTCGGCGCGCAATTGGCGCCGAATTGGCGAGATTGGCCTTGAATTCAGGTATGAAGATTGCGCGGCGTTTGCACGCCGGTTTGCAAACAAGGTGAACTAAACGAAGCGCACAGCGTCGTGCTAGATGAAACTGACGCCGCCGTTCACGGGAATGGTCTGCCCGGTGACGAAGCCATTGCCGACCACCATCAGCACGACCTGGGCGACCTCGCCGGCTTCACCGAGGCGGCCAACGGGCAGCCGTTCGGCAACGTTCGCCGTTTTCAGCGGCGCGGCCATCTCGGTGTCGATGGGCCCGGGCGCCACGGCGTTCACAGTGACGCCTTCGCGGGCCACGCGTGCGGCGTAGCCGCGCGTCAAGCCTTCGAGGCCGGCTTTCGAAGCGTTGTAGTGAACGCCGACGAGGCCACCGCCGCGCGCGGCAGCCGAAGAAAGATTGACGATGCGCCCCCAGCGGCGCGCGCGCATGCCGGGCAACACCGCTTGCGTGCAGAGAAACGCCGACTTGAGGTTGACGGCGAGCGTGCGGTCGAATTCGGCTTCGGTCAGCGACTCGATGTCGGTAATGGTGCCCGTGCCCGCGTTGTTCACGAGTATGTCGACCGCGCCGAGGCCGCGCTCGATCTCGCCGATCATGGCGGTGACCTCGCTTGCCGACGACACGTCGGCGCGCAAGGCGAGCGCGCGGCCACCGGCGCTTTCGATCTGCGTCACGACCTGCCGGGCTTCGTCGGCACGTTGCCGGTAATTCACTGCAACCGCTGCGCCGGCCGAAGCGAGCGTAACGGCAATGGCGCGGCCGATTCCGCGCGAGCCGCCCGTCACGAGCGCAACGCGGTTATTCAGGTCTGGGAAAAGTGCGGACATCGGGGCTCACGGCGCGGTGCCAATGCCGCCGCCCGGGCCCGCCAGTTCGCCGTCCACGCCGAGTGAATCTGCATGACCGTGAGCGCTCACACGGCCGCGACGGCGCGAAAACGGCGTGGTGCGCAACTTCGCGCGGCGCCGCGGGCCGGAAATCGGGTCCAGGTAGAACATGACGAGCGTGCCTGCCGCGGCCGCCGCTGCAAGATGGAACAGAGCCTTCATGGATGCCTCTCGATAGTTGCAACGCATGCAGAGCGCGAAGATCGGCGCGCACGGTACGACACACCCTTGCACCAATCCGCGCATCCATTATGCCGCTGACCACTGCGCGTGAGGCGCCTGGGTGGCATGCGCATTCAGGAAAAGCCCTCGTCCCAGCGTGTATCCCGCACCTGCACCATGCCCGCTTCCACACGCACCGCGAACACCACGACATCCTCATACGCGGGCGGCGCGAGCACTTTTCCCGTCTTGATGCAAAAGCGCGCGCCATGCCGCGGGCAGATCACCTCGTCGCCTTCCACGTCGCCGCCCGTGAGCACGCCGCCATCGTGCGGACAGGTGTCCTCGATCGCATAGCAGGTTCCTTCGAGATTGAATACGGCGACCGGCGTGCCGTCCACGTCGACGCTGCGCACGGAACCCGGTTGAAATTCGCTGTATGGCGTCACGTCCACCCAATCGGCCATGTCAAAGCATCCCCAGTTGCAGGAGCGCCGCCTCGGACATGCGCGCTCTTGTCCACGGCGGCTCCCAGACCAGTTCCACATGCGTCTCGCTCACGCCTTCTACGTCGTTCACGCAATCTTCGACCGTGCCCGGGAAGGTTTGCGCCACCGGGCAACCGGGCGCGGTCAGCGTCATGTGTATCGTCACGCGGCCCGCTTCGGCGTCCACGTCAAGTTGATAAACGAGCCCCAGATCGTAGATGTTGACCGGTATCTCCGGATCGAACACCGAGCGCAGCGCGTCGATCACGCGTTCGCGCAGGTCGTTGCTCGCTGCTTGCGTATTCATCGTCATTGGCCTCCGGGCGCGCATTGCCTCACTCGGTTGAAACGGTGCCGCGTTCGTCGCGCAGCGCGGCGTGCAGCGTGTGCCACGCGAGCGTCGCGCATTTGATGCGCGCCGGAAATTCGCGCACGCCCGCGAGTACGGCGAGCTTACCGAGCCCTTCGATCGAGACCGGCCGGTCCGAAGGCGCCGTCGCCATTGTGTGAAAGCGTTCGAACAGTGCTTCGACCTCCGCTTGCGTGCGGCCCTTGAGCGCCTCCGTCATCAACGAAGCCGAAGCCGTTGCGATCGCGCACCCCGCGCCCTCGAAGCCCGCGTCCTTGACGACTCCGTCCTCGATACGCAAATACAACGTCACGCGGTCGCCGCACAACGGGTTGTACCCCTCGGCGCGATGCGTGGCACCGGTCACGGCGTGACAGTTCCGCGGCCGCCTGTAGTGGTCGAAGATCGTTTCCTGGTACAGGTCGCGCAGGTCGCTCATAACGGGAATACCTCTTCTACGCGCGCGAGGCCGTGCAGCAGCGCGTCGACTTCAGAGCGCGTGTTGTACAGCGCAAACGAAGCGCGCACCGTGGCCGGCACGCCATAGCGCTCCATCACCGGCATCGCACAATGATGACCGGTACGCACCGCCACGCCACAATGATCGAGTATTGTGCCGACGTCGTGGGCATGCGCGTTTTCCATCACGAATGAGAGAATGCCAAGCTTTTCCTTCGCAGTTCCAATCATTCTCACGTTGGGCATGTTACGCAGGGCAGCGTCTGCATAAGCGAGCAGATCAGCCTCGTGCCGCTGCGCCACTTCCAGCCCAATCGCGCTCACGTAGTCGAGCGCCGCCGCCAGCCCGATCGCGCCGGCGATATTCGGCGTGCCCGCTTCAAAGCGCCACGGAATCACGTTGTACTCGGTCTTCTCGAACGTCACGGAGCGGATCATGTCGCCACCGCCCTGCCACGGCGGCATGGCCTCGAGCAACGCAGATTTTGCATACAGCGCGCCAATGCCGGTGGGGCCATAGATCTTGTGCCCCGAGAATGCATAGAAGTCGCAACCGAGCGCGGCCACGTCCACGGGAAGGTGCGCGATCGCCTGCGCGCCGTCGACCAGCACCGGGACGCCGCGCGCATGCGCAAGCTCGATCATCCGCGCAACCGGATTCACGGTTCCCAACGCGTTCGACGCGTGCGCAACGGCCACCATACGCGTGCGTGCGCCGATGAGGCGTTCGTATGCGTCGAGGTCGAGCGTGCCGTCGTCGTCGATCGGCGCCACCTTCAGCAGCGCGCCCGTTTGCGCACAGACGAGTTGCCACGGCACGATGTTCGAGTGATGCTCCATCGCGGTGATGAGCACTTCGTCACCGGGCAGAAGTCGCGGCCGCGCGTAGCTTTGCGCCACCAGATTGATCGCTTCCGTCGTGCCGCGCGTGTACACGATCTCGTTCTCGTGCGCCGCATGCAGGAAACGCGCAATGCGTGCGCGAGCGCCCTCGTAGGCGTCGGTTGCACGCTGCGACAGCGCATGCACGCCGCGATGCACGTTGGCGTTGTCATGTTCGTAATAGGCCTGCTCGGCGGCGATCACGCTCGCGGGCTTCTGCGTGGTCGCGGCGTTGTCGAGATACACGAGCGGCTTGCCATGCACGCTTTCGCGCAGAATCGGAAAGTCGCGACGCCAACCCATGACCGTTTCGGCGTCGGGAATACTCACCGGTTCGAGTAGATTCATGACAGTCCCCGCAGATATTCGCCACCGGGCAAGCGCGCGAGCAGTTGTTGCGTGAGCCGGCTGCGCAGCGCAGCGCTTTCCACGCGATCCACGCTCACGCGTGCGAACGACCACACGAGCAGCGCACGCGCCATGCGCTCGTCAATACCGCGCGAGCGCAGGTAGAAGAGCGGGTTCTCGTCGAGTTGGCCGACCGTCGCGCCGTGCGTGCACTTCACGTCGTCGGCGTGAATCTCCAGTTGCGGCTTCGTGTCGATCTCGGCGTTGCGCGAGAGCAGCAGGTTGTCGTTTCCCTGGTGTGCGTTGGTCTGCTGCGCGTCCTGATGCACGATCACGCGGCCGTCGAACACGGCATGCGAAGCGCCGTCGAGTACGCCGCGATAGTATTCGCGGCTCGTGCCGCGCGGCATCTCATGGTCGATGCGCGTGTGATGATCCACGTGCTGCCTGGCGCTCACGAAATACAGGCCGTTCAGATCGACCTGGGCGTCTTCCGCGTCGAGGCGAGTATCGATCTGTGTGCGCGACAACGCCCCGCCGAACGCGAACGAGTGCGAGGTGAAGTGGCTGGCGCGCCGCTGCGAAACGCCTACGTGTGCGATGTGAAACGCTGTGCGCGCCTCCTGCTGGATACGGCAATGCTGAATGTCGGCCTCTTCGTCGGCGACGATCTCCGTGGCGGTATTGACGAAATACGCTTCGTCGGTAATGCCAGCGAACTGCTCGACAATCGAACATCGCGCACCGCGCTCCGCCACCACGGCGTTGAATGGATGCATGGCGAGCGCGGCCTCGCTGCTGAAGAACAACACGTGCAGCGGCCAGTCCAGCACGCAGCTTGGCGGCAGCACGACCACATAGCCGTCGCTTCGAAATGCGCCGTTGAGCGCCGCGAAGCCGTCCTCCGGCGCGCGGCGCGCCATGATCGACTCTATCCGCTCAGGAATCCTTCGTATTGCCTGGGCAAGCGTGCCAACGAATGCGCCTTCCGGCAAAGGCGGCAGGTACGAGAGCTTCGGCGCGTGGCGGCCGTTCACGAACACGATACGGCCGCCAGCATCGGCGGGCACGAGGTCGTCGATCAGGCGCGCATAATCCGTTTGCTCGCCGTCCGAAGGCATGAAATGCCAATGCGGCTTCGCAATGGACATGACATTGGTGTACTTCCACGCTTCGAGCTGCGTGCCGGGAAAGCCGAGGATTTCGAACCGGTCGAACGCGTGCCGCCTTGCCTTGCGCAGCCAGGGCAGCTCGACGCCCGCCAGCGTTCCCGCCATCGTGCGGAAAGCGTCGCGGTAATGCTCGCGCGTTGATTCGCTCATCGTTGCTCCCTGGCGGCAGCCGTGTGTTGCGGGCCGGCGCCCGGCCCACCTGCCGGTTCGTCGCTATCCGGCTCGCCGAGCCAGCCGTAGCCCTTGCGCTCCAGTTCGAGTGCAAGCTCATGCGAACCCGATCGCACGATACGGCCCTGCGCAAGCACGTGCACGTGGTCCGGCACGATGTAGTCGAGCAGGCGCTGGTAGTGCGTCACCAGCACGATCGCCCGCTCCGCGCTGCGCATCTGGTTCACACCGCGAGCGACGAGCTGCAGCGCGTCGATATCGAGCCCGGAGTCGGTCTCGTCGAGAATGGCGAGGCGCGGCTCCAGCACCGTCATTTGCAGCACCTCATTGCGCTTTTTCTCGCCGCCCGAAAACCCTTCGTTCACGCCCCTGTACAAAAGCGCTTCCTTCATCTCCATCGCCGCCATCTTCTCTTTCACCAGCGCGAGAAAGTCCATGGCGTCGAGTTCCGCTTCGCCCCGTTGTTTGCGCTGCGCGTTGAGCGCGGCCTTGAGCAGATAGATATTGCTCACGCCCGGTATCTCCACCGGATACTGGAACGCGAGAAAGAGCCCGCGCCGCGCACGTTCGTCGGGCGCGAGCGCGAGCAGGTCGCAGCCGTCGTACTGCACGCTGCCCCCCGTGACCACGTATTGCTCGCGCCCCGCCAGCACGTGGGCGAGCGTGCTTTTGCCGGAGCCGTTCGGCCCCATGATCGCGTGAACCTCGCCCGCGTTCACGCGCAAATCCACACCGCGCAAAATCGGCTTGCTTTCGACTTCGACATTCAGATTGCGAACTTCCAGCATACTGCTCTCCCTCTCAACCTACGCTGCCTTCCAGGCTCACGCCCAGAAGCTTTTGCGCTTCCACGGCGAACTCCATCGGCAATTCCTTGAGAACGTCCCTGCAAAAACCGTTGACGATCATCGACACCGCGTCCTCCTCGGTGAGCCCGCGCTGCCGGCAATAGAACAGCTGGTCTTCGCCAATGCGCGACGTCGAGGCTTCGTGTTCGACCTTCGCGCTCGGATTTTTCACCTCGATATACGGAAACGTGAACGCGCTGCATCGATCACCGAGCAGGAGCGAATCGCACTGGGTGTAATTGCGGGCGTTCTCGGCCGAGCGCGCCATTTTCACGAGCCCGCGATACGCGTTCTTGCCGCGGCCAGCCGAAATCCCCTTCGAGAGAATCGTGCTGCGCGTATTGCGCCCGATATGAACCATCTTCGTGCCGGTATCGGCCTGCTGATAGTGGTTGGTGAGCGCCGCCGAATAGAACTCTCCGATCGAGTTGTCGCCCTGCAAAATGACGCTCGGATATTTCCACGTAATGGCGGACCCCGTTTCGACTTGCGTCCACGAAATCCTGGCGTTGGCCTCGCGGCAGTCGCCGCGCTTCGTCACGAAGTTGTAGATGCCGCCGCGTCCCTGCGCGTCGCCCGGATACCAGTTCTGCACCGTCGAATAGCGGATTTGCGCGCCCTCCAGGGCAACGAGTTCGACCACGGCGGCGTGCAGCTGGTTTTCGTCGCGCATCGGCGCCGTGCAGCCTTCCAGGTAGCTCACGTAAGCGCCCTTGTCGGCCACGATGAGCGTGCGCTCGAACTGGCCCGTGTTGCGTGCGTTGATGCGGAAGTACGTGGACAACTCCATCGGGCAGCGCACGCCCGGCGGGATATAGCAAAACGAACCGTCGCTGAATACCGCGGAGTTGAGCGTTGCGAAGAAATTGTCGGTGTACGGCACGACCGAGCCGAGATACCGGCGCACGAGGTCCGGATGCTCACGCGCCGCTTCCGAGAACGAACAGAACACGATGCCAAGCTCGCCTAACTGCCGGCGAAACGTCGTGGCGACGGACACGCTGTCGAATACCGCGTCCACCGCCACGCCCGCGAGCATTTCGCGCTCCTGGAGCGGCACGCCGAGCTTTTCGTAGGTGCGAAGGAGTTCCGGATCGACTTCGTCGAGGCTCTTGGGCCGGTTTGCCTGCGTGAGCGGCGCCGAATAATAGGCGATGTCCTGGAAGTCGATCGGCGGGTGTTCGATGCTCGCCCAATGCGGCTCGGTCATCGTGAGCCAATGCCGGTAGGCAGCGAGCCGCCATTCGAGCATGAAGCCCGGCTCCTGCTTGCGCGCCGAGATAAGGCGGATCACGTCCTCTGACAAGCCGCGCGGCAACGTATCCGACTGCACGTCCGAAACGAACCCATGCCGATATTCCCGCCGCAGCAATTCCTCGAACGTTTTCGCTTGTGTATCCATGACGTTATTACGGTCTCCTGTACACTCATGACCTCATTCTAGAACCGCTGTCAAAACCCTGGCATGGCCGGGGTTTAACCGCGGCGCAGCGAGCGCGACGCCGGCACGCCCGATGCGAAAGACCCTGCTCGCAAGAGTGAAATGACGACGTATCTACCCGTCCCGCCGATGGTGAAGCCGCCCGCCAGCGGCGCTCAACCGAAATAGCCGCAAAAAGAACTCAACATTGGCCGCGCCAGGTTCTACCCTGTAACAGTGAAACTCACGGAGGACCAGGATGAGAATCGAATTCACGAGTCGCCGTCACGCCGTGGCTGCCGCACGCGTCGCGTTCGAAGCCAACGTGGACAATCGCCCGGTATGGTGCAGCGTGTCGCTCGACGCGCTGAACGATCGCTTTGGCAATACCGGAACATCGGCGCATGCACTACTGAGCGCGTTCGAAGCGAACCGCCCGAGCATCGAACTGGCCGCGCGACACGCGCTGGAGAAAAACGGGGGCCAGTCCGTGGAGCTGGAAACGCGCGATCTGGAGTAATCGCGCTGGTGCAAGTGGAATCGCAACAGGGTGCGAATCATCAGCCCAATCGGCCTGCTTCCCGCAGGCCTCGATACCTCCCCAAATGCAACCCTGAAAGGTCAGCGATAAAAAAACGCCCGGAATTCCGGGCGTTTTTTTAATCGTGGCTTCCTCAGACCTTGCGCGCCCGGAGATACCGGAAGAACTCCGCGCCTTCCTGCAGGCGCCGCTTCATCATCTCCCAACTCACCAGCATCTCGCGCACGATTTCCCAGATCTTCGATGGCCGGAAATAGAAACGCTTATAGAACTCCTCGACGCCAAGGTAGATCTCTTCGCGCGAAAGGTGTGGATAGCCGATCGTCGAAGCCTGCGTACCTGTGGAATTAATGAGCGTGATGACCTTGGTATCGTTCAGCCACCCATTTTCAACGGCCTGCTTGTGAAGCACCGTGCCCGGATACGGCGCGGCGAGCGACACCTGAATGGTATGGGGATTGATCTCTTTTGCATACTGAATGGTCTTCTGGATCGTCTCGTGCGTCTCGCCCGGCAGACCGAGGATGAACGTCCCGTGGATCTTGATACCGAGCTTGCGGCAATCCTCGCTGAACTGGCGCGCCATATCGGTACGCAAGCCTTTTTTGACGTTCACGAGAATCTTGTCGTCGCCGGATTCGTAGCCCACGAGCAGGAGCCGCAACCCGTTGTCCTTCATCACCTTCAGCGTCGAGTACGGCACGTTCGCCTTGGCATTGCACGACCACGTCACGCCTAGCTTGCCAAGCCCGCGCGCAATCTCCTCGGCGCGCGGCCGCAGATCCGTGAACGTGTCGTCGTCGAACATGATCTCCTTGATTTCGGGCATGTTGTCGCGAATCCATTTCACTTCTTCCAGCACATGCTCGACCGAACGCGTGCGGTAACGGTGCCCCCCGACCGTATGCGGCCAGAGGCAGAACGTGCAACGGGATTTGCAGCCGCGCCCCGTGTAGAGCGACAGATACGGATGCTTGAGATAGCCGCTGAAATAGTGGTCGGGCGTGAGGTCGCGCTTGTAGATTGGCGAGACGAATGGAAGCTGGTCCATGTCTTCGAGTATCGGCCGGGCTTCGTTGTGCGTGATCCCGCCGTCGGGCAGGCGATAGCTGAGGCCCAGAATCGATTCGAACGGAAGACCCTGTGCAATTTCGCGGCACGTGAAGTCGAATTCCTCCCGGCAGACGAAATCGAGCGCATCACTCGCGGTAAGCGAACCCTGCGGATCGACCGCCACTTTCGCGCCGATCATGCCAATGAGAATCGTGCTCTTGCGGCGCTTCAAGTGCTCGGCAAACTGCACGTCGCTCTGGAAAGAAGGCGAACTCGTGTGAATGATAACCAGTTCGTATTCCTGAGCGATATCCAGGGTCGTTTCCAGTGAAAGCTCGTCTGCGGGTGCATCGACTACGCGGCTGCCTTCGACGAGCGCGGCCGGCTGAACCAGCCACGTTGGATACCAGAACGACCGGATCTCGCGCTTTGTTTGGAAACGTGAGCCAGCGCCGCCATCGAAGCCCTCATACGAAGGTGCCTGCAGAAACAGCGTTTTCATGAATGTCCTCGGAGAAAAATCGTGACTTTGCCTCGAAGCCTACAAAAGCATGACACTTGCTGGATAGCTGCTTTGCCCGGGTCAAGAATACTACGACTTACCTTCGCGGCATGGCGAAAAAAAGCCCGCACCCGCTTATCGAAATACCCAGTTGAAAAAAGTTTGGCGCCCGGTGAACGCCGCATTCGTCGGCATGAGCGATGCTTTCTGTACTATATTTTTGGGGCATCCGTAGCAGCATTCACAGCACTCCAAAGCGGGAGGCGATGTATGTCGCGATATCACGACATGACAGAAGGCGTGCCGGTTGGCAACGGCCACCATATCAGCCCGGCCGAATTCCTGCTGATGGCGGGCTTTCTCGCGTACCGCGCCCCGCTCGCTTCAAGCGAAGCCCGGGCAGCAGCCCGGCGTGTTCTGGATGCGGTTCTCAGTGCGGCGGCAGCACACGGGTTCGTGCATGCCGACGCACTCGAAGCCATGATGGCGAGCGCCGAAAAGTCGGCGAACGTACGCAGTCTCGCCGAGCAGGCCAGTGCTGCCGTGGGCGACACGTTCACGTACCTGCAGGTGATTCGCGGCGCGGGCGTCACGCTGGAAGCGGACCCTTATACGCTTGTTACTTGAGGACTGGCGCGCCACGCGTTGGGATGCCGTTTCGCCATTCAACTGTCCGGTGGACGCGCGGGGACCTGCTGCCAGCCGCCGGCGCAGGTTCGCACGTACGGGTAATAAGTCTGCGACGCCACGCAGTAGTACCAGACGCCATACGGGGCCTCGTCACCCTGCCCGCCCTGGCCGCCGCCTTGCCCATACTGCTCGTTTTGATCGTACATAGCGGGGCCGCCGTACTGAGGCTCTTGCTGTACCTGGCCTTGCCCCTGCTCGATCCACTGCGTGGGCTGCGAGAAGTCGCCGGAAACGTAGGGGTAATAGACGCTGCCTATGTACGTCGGATAGTAGTACGGATAGAACGGATAGCCGTAGATGAAACCGGGGCCGAAGTAGAAGCCGACGCCCACCGACCCGCAGCAGCCATACCAGCCGTGATAGTAGCCGCCGTGATACCAGCCGTAGCCGTGGCGATAGCCGCCATGGTAATAACCGCCGTGATTCCACCCGCCGCCGTTATAGCCGCCGTGGTAGCCGCCGCTCCAGCCGCTGCCGTGGTTCATGCCGCCGTTGCCGCCCCAGCTTCCACCGTAACCACCACCACCACCGCCGCCGCCGCCCCAGCCGCCGCCGCCGTGGTACCACCCGCCGCCGCCTCTACCCGCGCTCGCCCCAGCGCTGATGCATAGCGCCACGAGCACGAGCAGGAGTCTGCACAATTCACGCCCTTTCATGATGCTCACCCCGAAAGCCGTTCGGCTTCATAGATCAGTTTAGGCGTCGGGAGCCCTTTTTTCCTGTGTGTGCGTTTCCCGGCGCATTACCGCTCGCGAAGGTCGTCCTGCCTCGCGATAATGGCCGCGCCAATCAGGCCGCCGTCGTGCCGGAACGTGCCGGGCACGACCACGCGCTCGCGAAACTCCCGCAGCGTGCGCTTGCGCACTGCGGCATCCAGCGCATCGATGAGTGGGGACACATTGGAAAGTCCGCCGCAAGCCGGCACGATCGAAGCGCCGGTAATGTTGATGACAGCAGCGAGCGGCTCCGATACCAGGGCGAGCCAAGCCGATACCGTGCGCTGCGCGCGATCGCGGCCTTGCTGCCAGTCGTCGAGAATGGTGTGGCTGTCTTTCTGTTCGTTGTTCAGGAGCGCGTTGAGCCGTTCCATGCCGCGTGCCCCGCCGATGGTGTCGACGCAGCCCATGCGGCCGCAACCGCAACGCAAGGCACTCACTGGCTCCGCGTGGCCGGTGCCGTTGAAGTCGACGTGCGTGCTCACAGGCAGCCCGTGGCCCCACTCGCCCGATATACCGCTCGCGCGGCCGACTACGCGGCCGCCCACCACGAGCGCGCCGCCGACGCCGGAGCCGAGGACCACGCAAAACACGACATCGTGGCCCGCCCCCGCACCCTCGACGGCCTCCGCCAATGCGAGGCAGTGAGCGTCGTTGGCAATGCGTACGCGCCGCTGAAGCCGCGAGGTCAACTCCGCGCCGAGCACGCGACCCGAAACGCATGGGACGTTGGACGAGCAGATCACCCCGCTTGCGGGATCGATCGCGCCGGCCATCGAGATCACGAGTGGCGAGCGGTTCTCGCCAATATGACGGTCTGCGAGAGATTGAAGCGTCGCGCCAAACGCCTCCCAGCTGTCGACGGGCGTTGGCACGCTTTCGAGCAGGCGCACGCTGCCCGGGCTCTCCGATACACCGAGCCTGACGTAAGAACCGCCGATGTCCGCGACGAAGACGCCTGAGTTTTGCTTTTGTTCTGCGCTGGTGTCTGGCACCCCTGGCTCCTCTATGCGTGCCCGTGCGTGTCTATGCGACGCCAGCCTGAGGTTTCAGCGGGCGCGCACGAAATGATGCTCTATCTTGGCACGCAATACGCCGTCGACGGCCGCGAGTTGTTCGCGCAGCCGCACCGCGCGCCTTTCGGTCATCTCTCCAAATACGATCTTCTGCTCGAGCACGTCGCCGCAGCGGGTCACCGCCCAACGGTCGACGACCACCTGTTCGCCGTCGAGCACGTCTGCGGCTGTCGAAACGACGCCGAGATCCAGACCGGAAACGAGATGAACGGTATGCGTGAGCGTGAAGCCAGGAAGACAGTGCGAAAAGTCCTCACAGACCGAGGACGAAGAGGACGAAGCGGCGGGGATATCTTGACGCATAGTGACTCCGGATGAAGGTTGATCGAACCGGTGCCAGCTACGCTGCTCCCGCTTCGTTGCCGTTAATCGGCCGCATCGCCTCGAGGGCTTCCACCTTGCCCGGGAGGGCAGGTTGGCGTCGGTCACTCCGACTCTGGATGCTTTGCTTCTTGTGTTCGATATTCCGAACGAGCTTTCATTATACCGGAAATAAGGTTCCGGGCAAGAAGCGCACCTCGAGCGCCGTCGTGCCCGGCTTTCCGGCCCCGCAAGCTACTTCCTTGGGACGGCGCCTCGCGACTCGGTCGCCCTGAGGAAATCGAAGTCGGCGCCCTTGTCCGCCTGGGTCACGGTGTCGAGAAACAGCTTGTGATAACCGCGGGCCGCCGTGGGCACGGCAACCGGATTCGCCTGCGCCCGGCGCCGCAGTTCTTCGTCGTCCACGAGCAAGGCGATCTCGCGGTTGGCCACGCTCAAGCGGATGCGGTCGCCGTTACGCACATGCGCAAGCGGGCCGCCGATGGCGGCTTCCGGCGTAACGTGCAGCACGATCGTCCCGAATGCCGTGCCGCTCATCCGTCCGTCCGAAATCCGCACCATGTCTTTCACCCCGGCGCGCGCGAGTTTCTTCGGGATCGGAATATAGCCGGCCTCGGGCATGCCCGGCGCGCCTTTCGGACCAATCCGCTTGAGGACGATGATGTCGTCGGCGTGCACGTCGAGGTCGTCGGAGTCGATGCGGTTCGCCATATCGCCGGCGTCTTCGAACACGACCGCGCGGCCCTCGTGCTCCATCAGCGCCGCCGAAGCCGCCGATTGTTTGATGATCGCGCCGCCCGGGGCAAGGTTGCCGCGCAGGACGGCAAGCCCCCCTTGCGGATAAATGGGCGCGCTGAGTGGCTTCACCACGTCTTGCGCGAAACGCGGCCCGGCGCGCTCCATTTCCTCGCCCAGCGTGCGGCCCGTCACGGTCATGGCGTCGAGATGCAGCAAGGGCTTCAGTTCATGAAGCAGTGTGGCCATGCCGCCAGCGCGATGAAAATCCTCCATGTAATGCTCGCCGGAAGGCTTCAGGTTCAGCAGCACCGGCGTTTCGCGGCCCATACGGTCCACCGCATCCAGATCGATGTCTAAGCCAAGGCGTCCGGCAATGGCGGCAAGATGCACGATGCCGTTCGTCGAACCGCCAATGGCCAGCAGCACCCGCAAGCCGTTCTCGATCGACTCGGCACTGAGCACCTGATCGATCGAGAGCCGCCGCCTCGCCATCTCCACGGCCTGTGCGCCGGTCTGCTCGGCCACGCGCATGCGGTCCGACGTGACGGCCGGAGGTGAAGCGCCGCCCGGCATCGTCATGCCCATGGCTTCCGCCACGCAGGCCATCGTGCTGGCCGTGCCCATGACAGCACAGGTGCCGACGCTCGGCACGAGGCGGTCATTCACCTCGGCGACCTCCTCCGCCGTGACTTCGCCCGCGCGAAACTTGCCCCAATAGCGGCGGCAATCCGTGCACGCGCCAACGCGTTCGCCGCGGTGCGCGCCCGTCACCATCGACCCGGTAATGAGCTGAATGGCGGGAATGCCCGCCGATACGGCGCCCATCAGTTGCGCGGGCACCGTCTTGTCGCAGCCGCCGATGAGCACGACCGCGTCCATGGGCTGCGCGCGAATCATCTCCTCCGTATCCATCGACATGAGGTTTCGCATGAACATGCTCGTTGGCTGCGAAAAGCTCTCGTGGATTGAGATGGTCGGGAATTCCATCGGCAAGCCGCCCGCCAGCAGAATGCCGCGCTTGAGCGCCTCGAGCAGCTGAGGCACGTTGCCATGGCAAGGGTTGTACGCGCTGCCCGTATTGGTGATGCCGATGACAGGACGCTGCAGCGCGTCGTCGGTATATCCGGCCCCCTTGATGAAAGCCTTACGCAGGAATAGCGAGAAGCCTGTGTCGCCGTAGTGGGTCAGTCCGCCGCGCATGCCCTCGGGATCAGGGGAATCCTTTTCATTCGGTGAGTTCTTTTCGGACATAGCCACGAGCCTCGGGTCGGTTCAAATGGGTCAAAACGCGGGCAAAGCGCCGTCGCCGGTAAGCGTACTGCGAATCGTGCAACGCGCAAGGTGCACAGTGCGCCCTTCGCGCACGATATTACAAATCACCTTCCATAGCAGATTGAACCGAATGCGCGCACACTCGGTCAGTCGAGGTACCGGATTTGCTTGGTGTGATCCTTTCGGCCCATTGAAGCGAAATCATGTCGACGAAACAGACCCAACCCGATGCTTCCAGCGAGGCTTCCCGCACGGCTCCCAGCGCAAAAGTGCCCGCGCATGCGCAGGGCGCACCGGTGGCCCCCGCCTCGCCTGCCGGCAAGCATCCTGCGCCGCCCTGCACGCTCGTGATCTTCGGCGCGGGCGGCGATCTGACCCAGCGCCTGTTGATGCCGGCGCTTTACAACCTCGCCGTCGACCGGCTGCTCGACGACGGCATGCGGATCATCGGCGTGAATCACGGCGAGCGCGAAACCCAGGCGTGGTGCGACGATCTGCACGCCGCATTGCAAAAATTCGCCGCCGACAAGGCTAGCACCTTCCACGCCGGCAAGCTCGACGACAAGGCGTGGGACTGGGTCGCGCAGCGCCTCACCTATATGGCGGGCGAATTCGAGGACGACAGCGCGTATCAGCGGCTCGCGCAGCAACTGAACGGCAAGTCTCACGGCAGCGCCGTGTTCTATCTTGCGGTGGGCGCGCGCTTCTTCAAGCCGATTATCGAGCGCCTCGGCAAGGCCGGTTTGCTCGACGAGGGCAACGACAGCAACGGCGCGTTCCGCCGCGTCGTGATCGAAAAGCCCTTCGGCGCCGATCTCGCTTCGGCGCGCGACCTGAACCAGCACGTGCTGAATTTCGCGCAAGAATCGCAGGTCTATCGTATTGACCATTTCCTCGGCAAGGACACGGTGCAGAGCATACTCGCGCTGCGTTTCGCCAATGCGATGTTCGAGCCCGTGTGGCGGCGCGAGTACATCGACAGCGTGCAGATCACGGCTTCGGAAGTGATCGGCGTGGAGGGCCGCGGCAAGTTCTACGAGCAGACCGGCGCGTTTCGCGACATGGTGCCCAATCACCTCTTTCAGCTGCTCGGCATGGTCGCCATGGAACCGCCCAATTCGTTCGACGCCGAAGCGGTGCGCAACAAGAAGGCTGAAATCTTCGAGGCGCTCAAGCCGCTCACGCCCGACGACGTGGTGTTCGGACAATACGCAAAAGGCCCGGCAGGCGTGGATTACCGCGACGAGCCGAACGTGGCGAAAGACAGCCGCACGGAGACCTATGCGGCCGCGCGCGTGCAGATCGACAATTGGCGCTGGGCGGGCGTGCCGTTTTATCTGCGTACCGGCAAACGGCTGGCTGCGCGGCGCACGGAGATCTCGGTGCAGCTAAAGAGCGTGCCGTTTCTGCTCTTTCGCGACACACCGGTCGATGCGCTCACGCCCAACGTGCTGACACTGCGTATCGATCCGTCGCATGGCACGAGCTTCGACTTCAACGTGAAAACGCCGGGGCCGGTCGTGCAGATCGGCCCGGTGCATTCGTCGTTCGATTACGACGACTTCTTCGCGGAGCACGCCAACGTCGGCTACGAAACGCTGCTTTACGATTGCATGCTCGGCGACCAGACGCTCTTTCAACGCGCCGACGCCATCGAAGCGGCATGGTCGGCGGTGGACGGCGTGTTGCATCCGGAACTCGACGCCGCGCTCCCCGTGTACGACTACGCGGCGGGCAGCGAGGGGCCGGCGCAAGCCGATGCGCTGCTCGCGCGCGACGGCCGCGCATGGCGCGCGCTCGAGCAGCCACAAACGAAAAAGAAGTGAACCAGAAAACCAAGGAGAACGTATGGCCAAAATCGAAAAAGCGGTCAAGAAAAGCGCGGTGAAAAGCACGGCAAGCGCGAAGCGCGCCTCGCAGAAAATCGAAAATATTCTCGCCATCGACATAGGCGGAACGGGCCTGAAGGCCGCGATCGTCGGCGCAAACGGCACCATGCGCACGGAGCGCGTGCGCGTGGCGACGCCGCATCCGTGCCCGCCCGCCTTGCTGGTCGAAACGCTTGCGACGCTCGTCGACCCGCTCATCAAGCACTATCCCTCAACGCGCGTTTCGATCGGCTTTCCTGGTTTCGTGCGCAACAATCATGTGATTACGGCGCCGCATCTCGGGCTCGATGACTGGAACGACGTGCCGCTCGCGCAGATGCTCGGCGAGCGCCTCGGCATCGCTTCGGTGCGCATGATCAACGACGCGGAAATGCAGGGCCTTGCCGCCATCGAAGGGCACGGCCTCGAATTTGTGATGACGCTCGGCACCGGCGTGGGCACGGCCATGTTCCGTGACGGCGAATTGATGCCGCACCTCGAACTCGCGCACCACCCGGTCAGCAAGAAGCGAGCATACGACGAGTACATCGGCGACGCCGCACGCAAGAAGGCCGGCAACAAGCGCTGGAACGCGCGCGTCGAGAAGATCATCGGCATTCTCGACTCGCTCGTGCACTACGACAAGCTGTGGATAGGCGGCGGCAACGCGGCTCGCCTCACGTTCGACTTGCCGCCAAACGTGGCGACCGTACCGAACGATCGCGGCATCGAGGGCGGCGCACGGTTGTGGCACCCGCGTTCGGTGCGCGAAACGCCGCAGTTGCCCGCGGCTACACGGCGCGCGGGCAAAACCAGGTAACCCGCTCACGTCGGGCCAGGCGCGCGCCGCTTCATTTGCGAGCGCGCCCGCCCCCATCGGCGAAGAGTTCGATCACGAGTTCGCGCAGCCAGCGGTTGCCTTCGTCGTGCTGCACGCGCGCGTGCCAGAGTAGATGAATGGGCGCCGCGGGCAGCTTCATGGGCAGCGCGCTCAGGCTCAATGAAAACGGCTTGGCGAGTTGCAGCGCAAGCCGCTCCGGCACCGTGGCGATCAGGTCGGTGCGTTCGAGGATATAGCCCACGCTCATGAAGTGCGGCACGGAAAGCCGCACCTGGCGCTTCACGCCGCGCCGTTTCAGCCATTCATCGACCTGACCGTGCCCCGTGCCGGCCGACACCACCACCAGATGCTCGGCCTCGCGCCACGCCGCGAGCGTGAGCGGCGCGTTCTCCAGCGGATGCCCGCGCCTGAAAAGGCACACATAGCGCTGATCGAACAGGCGCCGCTGGTAGAAGCCGCCCTTGAGCTGCGGCAGCAAGCCGATGGCGAGATCGACGCGGCCTTCAGCCATTTCGTCGCTGAGATTGACGCCCGTATTGCGCACGGTATTGAGCGCGACGCCCGGCGCCGCACGCGAGAGGCGCTCCAGCAGCGCAGGCAGAAACACGACCTCGCCGATATCGGTCATGCCGATCGTCATGGTGCGCGTGGCGCGCAGCGGATCGAAGCCGGTCAAGGGATTGAGCGCGCCATGCAGCGTGGCGAGCGCCTGCGCGACCGGGTCCGCAAGACGCAGCGCGAACGGCGTGGGCACCACGCCGCCCGGCCCGCGCACGAAGAGCGGATCGCCCAGCAGGCGGCGCAGCTTCGCGAGCGCGTTGCTCACGCCGGGCTGGCTCATGTTCATCTGCTCGGCCACGCTCGCCACGCGCCGCTCGCGCATGAGCCGGTGAAAGAGCAGCAGCAGGTTGAGGTCGATATCGCCGAGTTCCATTCATTCAATCCAGTGATGAAGCAGATTCACTCCATTTTATTGTGCAATGAGTTGCCGCTGCTGAGAATACGGACACGGTGTGCACGTGAAGAAGCCGCGCTAGCCGACCCCATAAATCTGAATATCGGAGACACAGTCATGAAACAACGTGATCTGAAGATTGCGATTGTCGGCGCCGGCATTGGCGGCCTCACGCTTGCGCTCGCGCTGCGCGAGCACGGCATCGACGCACAACTTTTCGAGCAGACCGACGAACTGCGCGAAGTCGGCGCGGCCGTCGCGCTCTCGGCCAACGCCACGCGCTTTTACGAGCGCATGGGCCTGCGCCCGGCCTTCGAAAAAGTGTGCGCGGAGGTGCCGGGACTCGTGTATCGCGACGGACGCAGCGGCGATGTGATCGGCCACCATCGCGGCGCGCCCGACTATCGCGGGCAATTCGGCGGCTCGTACTGGGGCGTGCATCGCGCCGACCTGCAGGCGGTGCTGTCGGGTGCGGTCGGGCTGGAGCACATCAAGCTCAGCCATCGGCTCGTCGATCTCGCGCAGCATGCCGATCGCGTGAGCCTGACGTTCGCGAACGGTGAGCGCGTCGATGCCGATCTCGTGATCGGCGCCGATGGCGCGCGCTCGATCACGCGGCGCTGGATGCTGGGCTACGACGACGCGCTGTATTCGGGCTGCTCCGGCTTTCGCGGCGTGGTGCCGGCCGGTCGCATGGACCTGCTGCCCGATCCCGAGACCATCCAGTTCTGGGTCGGGCCGGGCGGCCATCTGCTGCACTATCCGATTGGCGACCAAGGCGATCAGAACTTCCTGCTCGTGGAGCGCCACCCTTCACCCTGGCCGTCGCGCGAGTGGGTCATGCCCGCCGAGGAAGGCGAGCAACTGCGCCTTTTCAAGGACTGGCACCCCGCCGTCGTGCAGATGATCACCGCCGTGCCGATCAGCCAGCGCTGGGGCCTCTTTCACCGTCCGCCGCTTGGCCGCTGGAGCAAGGGCCGCATCACGCTGATCGGCGACGCCGCGCATGCGCTCGTGCCGCACCACGGCCAGGGTGCGAACCAGTCGATCGAAGACGCCGTGGTATTGGCCGACCAGTTGGCGAAGGCAGGGCCCGGCAACTGGCGCGAGGCGCAGGAGGCCTACGAGCGCTTGCGCCGGGGCCGCACGCGCAAGGTGCAGTACGCTTCGATCACCACGGCGGATGTGCTGCATCTGCCCGATGGCCCCGCTGCCGAGGCGCGCAACGCCCGGCTCGGCTCGCGTGCAGGCGTGCTGAATCATCTGGACTGGATCCATGATTTCGACGCGCTGGCGCAGGAGCCGAACGACCGGCAGGGCGGCACCTGGCTTTGAGGCGGTGCGCAAGCTGCGCAGTTAATGATCCGTTAATCTCGGCGCACTAGAATCGCCGGTTTAAACTGACCATTTCCGCCCAAGGAGCGCCCATGCAACTCACCGCCGACTCGCGCTACGACCTCGTCGCGCGTCTCTTGCACTGGCTCGTCGTCGCACTCGTGGCGGCGCAGTTCGTGATTGGCTGGACCATGCCCGACGTGCACCGCGACACGCGCCCCGTTGGCGAGATCGCGTGGCATCTGGGCGTCGGCACGGCGCTCCTTGCCGCGATGGCCTGCCGTTTGGTCTGGCGCGCGACCCATCGTCCGCCGCCCGACGACCAGACGCCGTTCATGCGCGCCGTGGCGGCCCTCACCCATCTCGGCCTTTACGCCCTGCTGATTGCGGTGCCCGTGCTCGGTTGGATCAATGCGTCGTCGCGCGCGTGGGAAGTCACGCTGTTCGGCGCCATCCCCCTGCCTGCGCTCTCCACTGCGGGTTCGTCATTCGGGCACGCCATGGGCGACGTTCACAGCGTGCTCGCATGGGTGCTGTTCGGGCTCATCTGCCTGCATGTGGCCGCGGCGCTCTTCCATCGTTTCGTGCTCAACGATCGCGTGCTGCAGCGCATGAAGCTTTAGCCCCGATTGACCGTTCAGTGATGCCGCGGCACATCCGGCTCGGTCACGAAACCGACCTTCGCGAGTCCTGCGGCGCTCACGGCCGAGAGCAGCTTCGCGACACGCTCGTACGGCGTGGCGCGATCGGCCGAGAGCCGGATTTCCGGCTGCGGCGTGAGCCGCGCCGCGGCAGCGAGCCGCGCAGACAGCCCTGACTCCTCGACAGGCTGTGCGTTCCAGCTCATGTGCCCGAGTGCATCCACGACGATATCGACGTGCGGCGCGGCCAGATTCTCGCGCTGACTGCTCGCGTGCGGCAAAGCCAGCTTCGTGGCATGGTGCAGAACCGGCAACGTCACCATGAAGATGACGAGCAGCACGAGCATCACGTCGATCAGCGGCGTCATGTTGATGTCAGCCCCTGGCAGCGCGTCGTCGTCCAGGTCGCGGTCGTCGTTCATACCCGCTCCTTCAATGTTGCCGTCGGCATGGGCGCGCTACCCGTGAGCAACAGCGCGTGCAAGCCGTAAGCGAAGCGGTTGAGCTGCGCGGCGATATCGCGCGACATACGCGCGAGCGTGTGATAGCCAAGCACGGCCGGAATCGCCACGCACAGACCGAACGCCGTCATGACGAGCGCCTCGCCAACCGGCCCCGCGACATGTTCGAGACTGGCGTCGCCATTCGCGCCGAGTGCCAGCAGCGCGTTGTAGATGCCCCACACCGTGCCCAGCAGGCCGACAAACGGCGCGGTGCTGCCAATCGATGCAAGCAGACCGAGTCCGCGCTGAAGACGCGCGGAACTGTCGCTCACGGAAGCCCTGAGACTGCGCAGCAGCCAGTCGCTCAAGTCGACGCGCCCCCGGTGTGCGGCGCCGCTCGCCTCGTGATGCGCCAGCGCGCGCTGGCCCGCGCTAGCCAACTCGAAGAACGGCGTGCCGGGGCGGCTCACAGAGTCGATCCCATCGCCGGCCGAGCCGCTTTCCCAGAAGCTTCTTTGCGCGGCGCCTGCGTGGCGGCGCAGACGCGCGAACTCGAACGCCTTCAGTACGATCACCGACCATGACACGACCGACATCGCCGCGAGCAGCGCCGCGACGAAGCGCGTCATCGGATCGCCCTGAGCCCACAGGTGCGTGATTCCATAAGTTGGCATGAGGTCCTCCGTTTCATTCGCTGAGGGTGAACGCAAACGGCACGTCGGCGCTTGCCGGCGCCGGCTTGCCGTCCTCCACATACGGCTGGCAGCGGCTCGCGAGCGCCGCGGCGCGCGCCGCTTCGTCAAGCCTCGTGTAGCCGCTGGTCGTCGCTATGCGCGCGGCGACTACTTGGCCGTCCGCAGCCGTATCGAGTTCGATGACGGCAGTCCCCGCCTCTGCTCGGCGCAAGGACTGCGCGGGATAGTCGGGCTTCGTGAGCGCGCAATCCAGGTGGGCAACGTGGCGGGGCGCGTCGGCGACGGGCGCCTGGGTGGCGCGCGTGGGTGCGGGTTGCGGTTGCGGCGCGGCTATACGATCCGTTGGCATCGCGGCTTCGGGCGCAGCGTGTGCTTCCGATGGCGCCGCTGGCGCTGGCGTCGTGCGGCTGACGTCTTGCGCATGCACTCGCGTCGCTACACGCGTTCGAGCAGGCGGCGCAGCGACATTTCGGATTGCTTCATGAATTGACGGGCTCGGGAATGGCATTGGCGCAGGCGCTTCGCTCTTTTGCGGCAACGACGGCACCGGCGCTATCAGCACCGCGTCTACGACCTTCATGCGCGCCCGCACGTCATGTGACACCGGCGCCTCCCACTGCACTATCGCAATCAGCACGGCATGCAGCGCAAGCACAGCCGCGACCACGCCCGCGATCGCGGCGCGCCGCCCAAACGTCGGGTGGGCGAACACCATACCCTCACCACGATCGAAGCGCGCAACGACCGACGCCATGTCGATTCTCCACTCAAAGCGCGAGCGAGTTCTGCTTGCTGCGGAACACGATTGGCCGCTCGTCGTCGCGCGTTGGCCGTCTTGCGATTTGCACGGCTTGCACGATGCGCTCGTGATGCGGCGACTTCGCACACACCGGGTCTGCCGCGGCGGCATCGCCAGTCAGCATGTAAGCCTGACAGCGGCAGCCGCCATGATCGGCGTGACGCTCGTCGCAACTGCGGCAGGGCTCGCGCATCCAGTCGTCGCCACGAAACGCGTTGAACGCTTCGCTCTCGTACCATATCTTTCGCAGAGGCACGTCGCGCACGTTCGGCAATACGAGGCCCGGCAGCGAACGCGCCGCGTGACAAGGCAAGGCTGCGCCGTCTGGCGCCACGCCGAGAAACACGCTCCCCCAGCCGCTCATGCATGCTTTGGGCCGTTGCTCGAAGTAGTCGGGCACAACGAACAGAATGCGACACCGCTCGCCGACGCGTGCGCGATACCGGTTCACGGTCTCCTCGGCTTCGCGAAGCTGCTCGGCGGTGGGCATCAGTTGATCGCGGTTCAGCATGGCCCAGCCGTAATACTGCGTGTTCGCAAGTTCCAGATAATCGGCGCCCAGTTCGAGCGCCATGTCGATGATCTGTGCAATGTGCGGCAGGTTGAAACGATGCAGCACGCAGTTGAGCACCATAGGATAGCCATGCGCCTTCACGAGCCGCGCGACGTTGCGCTTGAGTTCGAACGTGCGCGTGTTCGTCAGAAAGTCGTTGAGTTCGCGCGTGGAATCCTGCATCGACACCTGAATATGATCGAGCCCGGCCGCCTTGAGCCGCTCGACACGCTCGACGTTCAGGCCGATACCGGACGTAATCAGGTTCGTATAGAAGCCAAGCTGCCGTGCATGCCCGACGAGCGTTTCCAGATCGTCGCGCAACAGCGGCTCGCCGCCGGAAAAACCGATTTGTGCCGCGCCCAGTTCGCGCGCGGCGCTGATGGTTGCACGCCATGCTTCGGTGTCGAGTTCTTCGCCATGCCGCGCGAAGTCCACCGGGTTGTAGCAGAACGCGCAATGCAACGGGCAGCGATAGGTCAACTCGGCGAGCAGCCAGAGCGGCTTGGGCAGGAGAGCGGTATCGGTCGTCATGTCAGTCGAGCCAGCCGCGCAGCCGCGCGTGATCGAGAAAGCGATAGACGTCCGGCGCCAGCTCGGAGGTGCTGAACAGGCGCTCCAGCTCGCCAATGATCTCGTCGAGTTCGTGCGCGCCGTCACAACGCGCGAGTATTTCACCCGCGCTCGAATTGAGCTGCACCATCCCTTCGGGATAGAGCAGCACATACGCGTCCTGGGCCGCCTCCCATTGCAAGCGGTACATGCCGCGCAAACGCGGGCGCAGCGGCACGCCGCTGCCTGCATCGGGCATTATCGGGTTCATAGGGGCCATGCCTTTTCGACCGCATCGAGGATCGACCAGAGAATATCGAGCTTGAACTGCAGGATCCCGACGGCACGCTGCTGTTCGGCGGCCGAGCGGAAATGGCTCAGCGTCACTTCGAGCCCGTGTTCGACATCGCGTTGCGCGAGCGGCACGCGGCTGCGGAAATACTGAAGGCCTTGCGGCTCGATCCACGGGTAATGCGACGGCCAGCCCGCGAGCCGGTCGAGGTGGATTTGCGGCGCGAACATCTCCGTGAGCGACGAGCACACCGCTTCCTGCCATGGCGCGCGCCGCGCGAAATTCACATACGCGTCGACTGCGAAGCGCACGCCTGGCAACACAAGCCGTTGCGACCACATCGTTTCGCGATCGACGCCAACGGCTTCGCCCAGCCTCACCCAGGCTTCGATGCCGCCTTCGTTCTCGCCTTGCCCGTCGTGGTCGATGAGACGCTGGATCCAGCGGCGGCGTGTTGCGCGGTCAGAGCAGTTCGAAAGGATCGCCGCGTCCTTGAGCGGAATGTTGATCTGGTAATAAAAGCGGTTCGCGACCCACCCGCGAATCTGCGCGGGAGAGCAGCGCCCGCCGTTGAGCATCCGGTTGAATGGATGATGAATGTGATAGCGTGATTCGAGCGCACGTAGGCGCGCTTCGAATTCATTCGCAGTCCATGGTATTTCGTGCGTGTCCGGTAACAGGAGAGGTGCGTTCATTGTCATACCTCAAATTGCATGCCGTCGTGGGCCACGTCGATACCGTGTGCACGCAGTTGCGCGTGTTCGACGGATTGCGGGTCGAGAATCGGGTTCGTGTTGTTGATATGCGTAAGCACTTTGCGCGTGGCGCGCGGTAAGGTGTCGAGCCAGTCGATCATGCCAGGCCGGCCGCCGGCGCCGCGCTGCGCGAGATGCCCCATGTCCGCAGCGTATTTCGTCGAGAAGCCGAGGTCGATCATCTCGGTGATGGTCCAGAACGTGCCGTCCACGAGCACAAGGTCGGCGCGGCGCATGGTGCCGAGTACATCGGTATTCATCTGTGCGAGACCCGGCGCGTAGAACGCCTGCGTGCCCGCTTCGATGTCCTCGATCAGGAGGGCCACGTTATCCCCCGGCGCGGAAGCCTCGCGGCGAGGCGAATAAGGCGGCGGTTTGCTCTCCACGGGCATCGCGGTAAAGCGCAGCCCGGCGCAAGCAGCAATGGTGAACGGCTCGCCTGGCGCGACCGTATGCGCCTCTACGCCGCAGTAATGGCCAAGCAGCGGCACGAGCGGCAAGCCGCTCGACAGATCGTCGAGCACAGGCGCACACGCATAGAGTGGCAGCGGCGACGTGCGTTCACGCAGCATCAGCAGGCCCGTTACGTGATCGATCTGCGCGTCGGTCAACACAACGGCCGCGATCGCGCTATCGCGCATTGCGCGCGCCGGTTGCAGGTCGGGATGCGCGCGCAACTGCGCGAGCAGATCCGGCGACGCGTTGACGAGCACCCAGTCCACGCCGTTGCCGCTCACCGTAATCGACGACTGCGTGCGCGGCAGCACGTCTGCACCATACTGCCTCGCACGGCGGCAGTTCGCACAGTTGCAGTTCCATTGCGGCAGGCCGCCGCCCGCGCCTGAACCCAGTATTCTGATCTTCATGATCGTTCTCGCTGCATGCCGCCCGCTCGGCCTTCATGGCTGAGCGGACGGCACACTGCCGTGTGCTCAGCGGTTGGCGATATACATCGTGATTTCGAAGCCGAAACGCAGGTCGGAATAAGCGGGGGTCGTCCACTGCATGACATGTCTCCTTGTTTGAGATTGAGTCGCAATACCGCATCGAATGTGCGGCCAGTCTCTTCAAAGCAAGGGACATGCCGGTGCGAGCCAGCGCTCGTCCGATGCAGCCAATGCTGCACGCGTGGCGAAGGGTGTTGCGTTTCGGAACACGGGTGCTACAGGATGCAACACCCGTGGGACAGAGGAGGAGAAAGGCAGTGACCTGGCGGCGTGCCGCGAATGGCGCTTCAGGCGTCGCCCGACCCGCGGCCTGGATCGGCGCAGGGCATCTTGCGATAAATGGTGTTGCGCGACACGCCCAACGCCCGCGCCGCAGCCGAAACGTTGCCGCCATGGCGCGCCAGCGTGGCCGCAATGGTCGAGGCCGTCACGTCTTCAAGGCGTGCGTCCTCCAGCACCGAAACGTCCGCAAACGCGGGCGCCGCGGCCAAAGCGTGCGGCTCGCCGCGGCAGCGCAAATCGTCGAAGAAGTCATCGGGCAGATGCTCGCGGCGAATCTGGCCGTCGTCGTCGACCATGGCGGCGGCGGTACGCAGCAGGTTGCCGAGTTGCCGGAAGTTGCCCGGCCACGCACAGCGCTCGAACAGCGCCATTACGTCCGGCGCGACGCTGAGCGGCAGCCGGTTCGCACGTCCGTGCGATTCGCGGTGCAGGAGCTTCTGGATCACGACCGCGAGATCCGTGCGGTCGCGCAGCGGCGGCAAGCGGACCACGAGGCCATTAAGCCGGTAATACAGGTCCTCGCGAAAGCGGTTCTGCGCGATCATCTCGCGCAAATCGCGGTGCGTGGCGCAAATGATCGCGACATCAACGGGAATGGTCTTCGCCGAGCCGAGCGGATTGACCATGCGCTCCTGCAGCACGCGCAAGAGGCGCACTTGCAGTGGGTACGGCATGTCGCCGATCTCGTCGAGAAATAGCGTGCCGCCATTTGCCTGCAACAGCTTGCCCGCCGAACCCTTGCGCCGCGCGCCGGTAAACGCGCCCTCCTCGTAGCCGAACAGTTCCGATTCGATCAGCGTTTCCGGAATCGACGCACAATTCACGGCCACGAACGGCCGGTCGCGGCGAGGCGAGTCGTTGTGAATGGCCTGCGCGAGCAACTCCTTGCCCGTGCCGGTTTCGCCGGTGACGAGAACCGGAATGTCCTTGCCGATCACCTTGCGCACCTTCGCGATCACGAGCGCCACCTGCGGGTCGCCCGTGTCGAGGTAGCTCAGGCGCGAGAGCCCCGTGGAAGGCGGCTGCGCCATCGCGCAGGCAGATGGCTGCGAAAGCGCGTCGTGCACCACGACAGGCCGGGCGCCTTCGGCCAGCGTTGCGCGCCTGAACTGCACGCGCGCGCAAACCACCGCCCCGTTGACCAGATTGAGCATGAGGTGCGACTCCAGGCCCGAGCGCATCCGGTCGATGAGTTGCGCGCTCGTGGTCTGGAACAGCGACGACAGCGTATGGGCCCGCAGTGCGGCGAGCGAGAGGCCGAGCTGGAACTGCGCGCTGCGGTTGGCCGAAAGAAAACGCCCGTCGCTCGTGAACGCGATGATGCCCTCCATGAGCGTGCCGAGGAATTCCGGGCGGCCATGAAACGAGACCTGCAGCGTCTCCTGAAAAGTCGTCGCAAATAAGTGATTCTCAATCATCTGCACGGACATGCGCGCAAGCGCCATGGTGTGCTGGTGATAGCTGCGATGGTCACCCGTTACGTCGAGCACGCCGATCACGTCGCCGTACGGGTCGAAGATCGGCACGCTCGAGCAGGTGAGGAAACGGTTCGCCGCGAGGTAATGCTGATCGCCATGCACGACCATGGCACAGCGCTCGGCGAGCGCGGTGCCGATTGCGTTGGTGCCCTGGCGGTCCTCGGCCCAGTTGGCGCCGGGCCGCAGCGCGACCTTCTCGGCGCGCTGGAGAAAGTCGTCGTCACCGATCGAATGCAGGATCAGGCCTTCTGCATTGGTCAGCACGATCATGCTTTGCGTGTTGACGATCTGCTCGTGCAGCGTTTCCATCACGGGCGTGGCGTGCATGCACAGCACGCGGTTCTGCTCGCGCTTCAACTCGAGCCCCGCGCCCGAAAGCACGTCGTAATCGGGTCTCGCCGTTGCGCGCAGACCGAATGTCTCTGATCGTTCGTGCGCCTTCTGAATCGACGGCGCGGGCCAGCCATTGCACACCGGGACCGCTTGCCCCGCGGCCATATGAACGTCGTCGCGCATACTCTCCTCCACGATTGGCCGGTGCCTTGCCGGACACTTCAGTATTTCTCGGTGTCCTCTATTAGCAAGCTCCGGGCCATCCGGCCATCGAATCGAGCTGGCCGGTTTGCGCCGAACGCGCACGCGACGCGCAACACGCTGTGTAAGCGAACCGTATGCAAAGCTGCCTGCGTCGATCAAAACGCGTGGCGCAGCGATTCGCCATCCTGTGTATTACCGCAAATGGTCCGCGTGGAGGAATGCGGACTCACCCCGATGCGCGCATCAGTCGCGGCGTTCAATCCCAGGCGTAATGAAGGCCCACCCAAAAACCGCGCGGTGCGCCTGGTCCGACGAATTGCTCGTTCACGGGGTTCGCGCCATCGAACGTGTGGCCGGAGCCGTTGAAGAAGTTCTGACCCAGCACGCCGAAGCTCGCGTAGCGCTTGTCGAACAGGTTCGTCACGCTCGCGTAGACCTCCAGCCGTTTCGTGACGTGATAGCGCGTGTCGAGATCCACGAGCAGATAACCCGCGATTTTTCCATTGGAATCCTGATTGTTTTCGTCGCCTTGCGCATACACGCCGCTGCGCCACGTGATGTTGGTGCCGATGTTCCATTGCGCCGTGGCCGCGTAGTCGAGCCGCAGCTTGACGGCATGCGCCGGAATGCCTGGCACATGGTCGCCCGGTCGCACCGTCACGACGCCGTTCGCATCCGCCGACGAGTTCGCGGGGCTTTGCTCGGTCCATGTCGAGCGGTAGGTCGCATCCACATAGCTGTAGTTCAGTCCAATGCCAACGCGGCCGAACGTCGTGTGCCCCGCCAGTTCGACACCTTGGCGGCGGGTTTTGCCGACGTTCTGAAAATAGCCCTGCGTGCTGCCTGCTGCGCTCACGAACTCGATGTCGTTGGAAAGCGTGGTGCTGAATGCGGCGGCGCTCCACGTGGTCTGCGCACCGATGCGACCGCGCGCACCAGCCTCGAACGTCTTCGAGACCACGGGCTGCAGCGCCGGATCGGCCACGAAGTCGTTCGGCAACGAGCACGGCGCGGCGGGGTCCGCGCACGCAAGCTCGATTGCGGTGGGTGCGCGCATGCCTTCGTTGTAGGTCGCGTAGACGGTGACAGCGGGCAGCGGATTCCAGTTGAGCCCCACGGCCGGATTGAAGCGCGAGAACGTGTGGTAACCGTCGAGCAGCGGTTGCACGCCGCTTTCGTCGGCAATGCGCGCGCTCGCCCAGTCGTAGCGACCCGAAAGCGTGAGCGTCCATTGCGGCGTGAACGTGAGCGTCTCATTCAGATAGACGCCATAGTTCGCGTTGCGCGTTTTCGCATCGGTTTGCTGAACGAAATTGCCGATGCCGACTGTCGCGCGGTCGGGGGTGAAAGAGGCGTCCTGCGAAGACGAGACGTAATGCGAGTTCGCGAAATCCGCCGCTACGCCGGCAACGAGCTGGCTTCCCATGCCGCCCAGCTTGCCGAGCAGCGTGAGCTGCAGGCTCGCGCCGAAGCTGTCGGTCGTGACAACGGAGTCGACGTTCGTGCCCTCCAGCGTATCGACGTTCCCGTCCTGGTCGATCGAGCCGTAGTCGGTGTTGTTGTTGCTGCTCACGTTTTCGTTGCGCAGATGCCGATAGTAGGCATTGCCGCTCAGTTCCACATTGTCGTTGAAGAAGTGCTCGCCCGAGAGCGTGAGGTAGCCCACGCTGTTGCGGTTCAGGTCCGGAAATGTATAGGCCTGCCTCGGGTTGTCGAGAAACGAGCGCGGAATGGTCTGGCTGCCGTACAACTGGTTGTCCGCGCCGCCGCCCGACATCGACAGCGTCGTATCGTCGTCGGTGTAACGCAGCTTGCCGAATGCCTGGCGCACACGGCTTGCGTTATGGTCGGCCCAGCCATTGTCGTTCGTTACATTCGCGTTCGCGTAGTAGTCCACGTGCTGCCCGAGCGTGCCGCCCTGCTCGAACTGCGCGCTCTTGCGCCCCCATGAGCCGCCCGAGAAGTCGATGTCGCCGCCGGGACTCGTGCGCCCGTTCTTCGTCGTAATCGCTATCGCTCCACCCAGCGTGTTGAGACCGTAGACAGGATTCGAGCCTGGAATGAGCTGGATCTTGTCGATCGCGCCGGTCGGTATCAGGTCCCAGTTCACGACGTCGCCAAACGGCTCGTTCACCCGCACGCCGTCGACGAACACCGACAATCCCTGAGGGGTGCCGAGCACCGGCGAAGCCGTGAAGCCGCGATAGGTCAGGTTCATCTGGAAGGGATTGCCCTGGGCATCGGTCACGCTCACACCCGGCAGATTCGCGGCAAGAAAGTCGGTCAGCGTTTCGCGGTGCTGTACCGCGATGTCCTGCGCGCTCACGGTCTGCACATTGGCCGGCACCTTTGCGAGCGGCGTGCCGATGCCGAGCAGCGGCGTTGTGCCGACCACCACGACAGCGGGCAGCAGGGTCGGGCTCGACGTTACGCTCGCCGCGTTTTCACCCGTGCTTATATTCCCTGCGTTCTGCGCTTGCGCGCCGGCAAGCCCAGGCGTACCGAGTGCGACGCTCAACCCAAGCGCCGCATACGTGCGCCTCGCGCTGCCTCGGCTCACGCCCGCCACCTTCTCTGGGATCAACTTTCGTCTCCATCTGTTTTCTGCGCTCAGACCCGCTCAACGCCGAAGCGCCGGGTACAGACCGATGCGCACACAACCGTATCCTCTTTGCCGGGATCTAGCCAGGAACGTGCCAGCCGGGTTGCAGGCAGCCTTCTCCGTGCTGCGCTTGTGCCTCGGCACGCGCGATACCGTGCAGCGCCCGCTGCCGCGAATGCCCCACTGTCACGTTCGCCAACACTTTTCGCCTCGGCCTGTACCGGAATGCAACACATCGGCCCCATGCGGGGCACCTCGCCGGCGCGCCGGTCAACGGGCTGGAGCGCCTTGTGCGCAACGCTTCGCGGCGAATGGCATACGACTTGCAAGAACGGCTGCGCACCCGGACCGGCCTCATCCCTCGCTCATCCAGCCTGACCGCTTCCCGGCCGTGCATCGACAAATATTCAGGAGACGAAGATGAAGAGACGCTCGGCTGCGGCAAGCCGGCTTGCGACCTGCGCAATGGCCATCGCGGCGGCGATGTCCCTGAACGCGGGCCCAGTGGACGCCGCCTCGGACTATCCGCCCGTGACCTATGACCGCCTGACCCGCGCGCAAAGCGATCCAGGCTGGCTCACGTATTACCGCAGCTACAACGGCCAGTCGCATTCGCCGCTCAAGCAAATCGACGCGTCGAACGTCGGCGAGTTGAAACAGGCGTGGAGCTACCAGTTTCCCGCCGAGTTGAAGCAGGGCTTCGAGGCGACGCCGATCATCAATGGCGACTATCTCTTCGTCAGCACGCCGAAAGATAACGTCTACGCATTCGACGCGAAGACGGGCACACAGCTCTGGAAATACGAGCCGAAGCTGGGCGCCGAATCGTTCAAGACGGCGTGCTGCGACGTGGTGAACCGCGGCGTAGCGCTCTACGGGAAGAATGTCTATATCGCCATGCTAAGCGGCGAAATCGCCGCCCTCGACGCGAAGACCGGCAATGTGGTCTGGAAAAAGCAGATGTTCGAGCCGGGCCTTGGCTACGCGTTCTCGCTCGCGCCGCTCGCACTCGACGGCTCGATTGTCGTAGGCACCTCGGGCGGCGAGTACGGCATACGCGGCTACATCGCCGCGTTGAACCCCGACGACGGCGCGATCGTGTGGAAGCGCTACACCATTCCGGACTCCGGCGAAAAAGGCTCGGAGACCTGGCCCGACGGCATGCAGGCGCACGGCGGCGGCGCCGCGTGGCTCACCGGCACCTACGACGCCGCGAGCCGCACGCTCTACTGGGGCGTGGGCAACCCGGGCCCGTGGCTCGCCGCGCTGCGCCCCGGCGATAATCTGTACTCCGATTCGCTTCTCGCGCTCGACCCGAAGAACGGCAAGCTCAAATGGCATTACCAGTACACGAGCAACGACACGTGGGACTATGACGGCGTCAATACGCCGATCCTCGCGAACATCCAGTACAAGGGCAAGGATTACGACGCCATCATTCACGCGGACCGCAACGGCTTCTTCCACGCGATCGACCGGCAAACGGGCAAGCTGATCTACGCGGAGCCGTTCGTCAAGGCGACCTCGGTAACAGGCTACACGGACGAAGGCAGGCCGGTACAGGACCCGTCGAAGTATCCGAAAGCCGGCACGACCATCGACACTTGCCCGAGCTTTCTGGGCGGCAAGAACTGGTGGTCGGTGTCCTACGATCCGGATCGGCACATTGCCGTGGTGCCCGCGCTGCACGCGTGCATGAGCCTCTCGGGCAAATCCGTGAGCTACATGGAAGGCTTGCCCTATCTCGGCGAAGGCTTCGAAATCAAGCCCGAACCGGGCAGTGAGGGTTATGGCGAGTTGCAGGCCATCGACGTGAACACCGGCAAGAAGCTCTGGGGCCACTGGAGCAAGATGCCCTGGAACGGCGGCGTGGCGACGACGGCGAGCGGTCTCGCGTTCAGCGGCTCGCTCGACGGCCATCTCTACGCGTTCGACGTCGCCACCGGCAAGGTGCTCTGGGAAAGCCCGCAACTTGCGAGCGGCATCATTGCGCAGCCTTCCGTGTTCGAAGTCGACGGCAAGGAATACGTTGCCGTGCTGGCCGGCTACGGCGGCGCCAATCCGATCTGGGGCGGCCCGATGGCCGATGTGGCGAAAGATGTCCCGCGCGGCGGCACGCTCTACGTGTTCGCACTCGAGCGCGGCTGACCCGACGCGGAACTACGCTCCCGCTTTTCGCCGCACGCGCAAGCCACCCGCGCGTGCGTGCGGCCCCGACTTCACTGGAACGCACGATCATGAACATCCGGATCACCTATCTCGCCGTGGCCGCCGCGCTCGCGGCAGGCGGCGCGCACACCGGCGCGCATGCGGCGGCGAACGCTGTACGTGTTTGCACGCTGCCGGGCAGCCCCACCGCTGCGCTCGACCAGGCCGTCGCGCGCGCCGTGCTGAAAACCGCTGGCGTGACCGCAACGTTCGTCACGCGCGGCATCGACGACGACGGTGGCGACGACGGCATCTCGGCACATGAGCTAGCCAGCGCGCTGGGCCGCGACTGCGACCTTGTTGCCGGTTTCCCGCGCTCGAGCGTCGCCGACGCATCGGGCTCGCAGATGATCTTTTCGCAAGGCTATCTGCGCTCGGGCTATGTGAGCGTCACGTTACGCCACCCGCCCGCCGCAGCGGCGGCTGCCGACAGCAAGGAGACGGTCGCCGCGACCTGGTCCAGCCCGTCGCAGCTCATCGCCGTGCAGCAGAAGAACGCGCGCTTCGACCTGGAAAATACCTCCGAACTGACGGTCGATGCGGTCGCAAAAGGACGCGCACAGCGCGCAATCGTCTGGTATCCGGCAGTCGTGGCTTACGAGCGTGCGCATCCGCAGCAGCAATTCGCGGTTGCGGCGACGGCCTCGCCGTACGCCGACTGGCATCTCGTGTTCGCGTCGGGCTCCGGCATGCGAGCGCTGCAAACACGCATAGACGATGCGCTCGCGCGCATGAACGGCGACGGCCGCCTCGCCGCACTCACGCGCGGCTGGACACTGCCGGAAGGCGCTGCTAGCGAGGCGCATTCGAATGCGGCCTCGCTCGACGGCACGAAGGCGTCGTATCGGCGTGCCGCCATGCACACGGCTGGCGCTTTCATCAAGGTCTCGGCAACCACTGGCAGCAACGCGCCCGAATTCGACCACGAGCAGGTCGAGCACGGCCAACATATTTATTCGGAATCCTGTGCAAAGTGTCACGGCGCGCAACTCGAAGGCATTACCGCGCCCGCGCTGAGCGGCCCGGCCTTCGCCCCGACGGCGAATTCGCATCTGACGATAGGCGGCATTTACCAATACATGTCGACCAACATGCCAGCCGACCGCCCGGGCAAGATGACCGATCAGGAATACGCAGATTTGATGGCCTACCTGCTCTACACGAACGGCTACGACGCAGGCAACACGAAGCTCACCTCCGAAACCGCGCAATCGTCGACCACCCCGCTCAACGCCGGCCCGCGCCACTAACCCCACTCAGGAAACTAGCATGATTACCCGTAATCGCAGACTCTTCATCCTTCACGCCGCCGGTCTTTTCGCAGCGCTCGCGACGGCCGGGCGCGCACTCGCCGCACCGGTACTCGTCGACGAGAACGACACCACCGCGAAGTCGCTAGGCTATCGCGCGAAGGCCAGCAGCGTCGACGCCGGCAAGTTCCCGAAGTACGCTGCGGGCCAGCGCTGCGCGAGTTGCCGCTTCTACTCGGGCGCGGCGGGCGATGCCGCAGGCGCGTGCCCGATGTTCCCCGGCAAGGCGGTGGCCGCCGATGGCTGGTGCAACGTCTACGCCCAGCGCGCCTGAGTGCGCTTGAGTGTGCCCACTACGCGCCCTCACAGCGCCATGCCGCCATCGATCGTGAAGGTCGATCCCGTCATGTAGCCGGGCTCCTTGCGCGCAAGCCACGCAACGAGTCCGGCGATCTCGTCCGGGTCCGCCGCGCGCTTGAGCGCAAGGCTTGATTGCCTCGATGTGCCCGGCGGTCATGTCCGTGACCGTGGGGCCCGGCTGAATGTAAAGACAATCGGCCGTGGACACCGGCCAACGAATCGTCCAGAATCGCCCAATTCACGACTTTCGCGGCCAGCCTCCGTTCGCACCATGAAAATCGCGGCGCTTTCCGACATTCACGGCAATCTGCCCGCTCTCGAAGCGGTGCTCGACGATATCGAGCGGCAAGGGGCAGATGTCATCGTCAATCTTGGCGATATTCTTTCTGGCCCGCTTTATCCATCGCAAACGGCGGACCGGTTGATGCAGCTTGGCTTGCCCACGATTCGCGGCAACCATGAAAGACAGCTGCTCGACCCGGATTGCACGCGCATGGGACCTTCGGACCGCTTCGCGCGCGAGGCGCTCAGTGAAGCACATCTGGTGTGGGTCGGCGCATTGCCTGCCACGCTATGGCTCGATAGCGACGTGCTGCTCGTGCACGGCACACCGCAGGACGACCTCTCCTATTTCCTCGAAACCGTCACGGCAGACGGATGCCGAACCGCAACGCATGGCGAAGTCAGACGCCGCGCAGCCGAAGTCGAGGCAACGTTGATTCTGTGCGGCCATACGCACCTCGCCCGCTCGATGCAACTCGCGGACGGCCGCTTCATCGTGAACCCGGGCAGCGTGGGCCTACCCGCGTACGAGGACAGACACCCCTTCCCGCATCGCATGGAAACCGGTACGCCACATGCCCGCTACGCGAGCATCACGAGAAGCCCGCGCGGCTGGGAGGTGGAGTTTCGCGCCGTGGAATACGACTGGCACGCGGCCGCCGAACTCGCTGCCGCCAATGGACGACCCGACTGGGAAACGGCGCTGCGCACCGGCTATTGCTGATAGCGCCCGTGCGCAGCGCCGCGTATCGGCGTGCTACACCGTCACCACGATCTTGCCGAACTGCCCGTTGGTTTCGAGGTAGCGGTGCGCATCCACCATGTCTTCGAACGTAAAGGTACGGTCAATCACGGGCTTGAGCGCGCCGCTCTCGAGCCCCTTGAGCACGTATTCCACCGCGGCTTTCCGGCGCGCGGCGTCGCCGCTCGTGAGCCAGATGTTGTGGGCCTTCACGCTAATGACCTTCGCGATCATCTCCAGCACGGGTAACGTCGTGGCGCGTTCATCGAGCGCGCCGTAGAGATACGCGATCCCCTGAAATGACAGCACCGAGATCAGCTTTGCGAAGTTCGGGCCACCAACAGGATCGAACGCGACGCGCGCCCCTTTTCCGCCGGTGATGCGCATGATCTCGTCAACGAGGTCCGTTTCGTCGGTCACGACCACGTGCGCCGCGCCCGCATCGAGCAATTGCTGTTTCTTGCCAGCGCTGCGTGTGAGCGCAATCGAAGTCGCGCCCGCGTAGTTGGCCATCTGGATCGCCGCGAGTCCGACACTGCTCGACGCGGCTGGCACGACAACATAGTCGCCCGCGCCCACCTTCGCGTCTTCGATCAGCGCGCCGTAGGCGGTGACGTACATCATCCATACCGACGCGGCCTGCGCGAACGAAAGTGATTCAGGATGCCTGACGACCGCATAGTCCGGCACGACGATGCTTTCTCCGTACGTGTGGTACTGATTCATCGAGAACGACGGGATCACATTGACCTTGTCTCCCGATGCGAAGCCTGCTACGCCTTCGCCCACGGCGTCGACAATGCCGGCCGCTTCGTACCCGAGCCCTGCCGGAAAGCGCACCGGTTCGATGTACTGATCGTTTCGCCACATCGATTCCGCGCGATTCAGACCAATCGCTTTCACCGTGATGCGAACCTCGCCGGGGCCGGGGGCGCGCACCGATTCGTCCACGAATTGCAGCACTTCCGGGCCGCCTGCTTCTGCAAACCTGATAGTCCGTGACATGATCAACTCCTGCTTCGATAGATGATGGAGCAATGAACGTCTCACAAGGCCGCTGCGGCCTGCGAGTTCGACTGATGAACGGGGCTCTTTTCGTCGCCGTGTGATCGACAATTTAGCGAGCCGCGACGCAAAGTAAAAAGACCTTCTGGGAAGGGGGGCATGCCTTGCGGGCATGGCAGGGAAGCTCGCGCGTGCCGTGGCGCCTTGCGCGGCCTGTGGATCAAGGAAGGATGAGTTCGTCGAGCCGTGAAAGAAATAGCCGCAACGTGGGCGTTGCGTTGGCGCGACTGTACCCCACCACGAGGTCGATCGTCGGCGCTTCGCCCTCCAGCGGACGGCTCACAACAGACCATGGCAGCAGGTTGTTTGCATACTCCGGCATGAGCGCCAGGCCGCGCGTGGAAGCCACGAGCGACATGGCCATGGCGAGGTTGTCCACGCGGTGCTCGGTGGCCACCTCCACGCCCTGCGCCTGCAGATAGCCCACGATCACCTCGTGCAGCACACGCGCCTTGTTGGACGCCATGACGAACGGCTCACCGGCAATGTCCTGTGCACAGATGGCGGATTTCGCCGTGAGCGGGTGATCGCTCGGCATCAGCACGACGAGCCGCTCGCGGTTCACCACGCGGTATTCGAGGTCGTAGCCGGGCTCCGCGCGCAGAAAGCCAAGATCGAGCTTGCCGCGCGCGAGCGCGTCGGCGACGTCCGGCGAGTAGTAACTCGAGACGGTCACGTCGATATTGGGCAGCTCGTCGCGCAGCACGCTCATCGCGCGCGGCAGCCAGGTCATTTCCTGGCCTGTGAGGAAGCCCAGCGCGAACACCTTGCGTTCGGGCAGCGCCGCGCGGCGCGCAGCCTCGGCAGCAGCGTCCACCTGCGCCAGCGCGAGCCGTGCATGGTCGAGAAAGGCCTTGCCAGCGGCGGTCAGCTCCACGCCCCGCGCGCTGCGGATGAACAGCGCCACGCCGACCTGCTCCTCCAGATCGCGGATCTGCCGGCTCAGCGACGGCTGCGACGTGAATAACCGCTGCTCCGCGGCCACGGTCAGGCTGCCGGTTTCGGCCACGGCCACGAAGTACCGCAGATGCCGCAGTTCCATCGCTCTCTCCAGTCTGGCCCATGCCTCGCAGGTATGCCGGCAAGCCTACAAAGTCTTTTTCCGCCGCGCAAGCACCTCCTAGAGTTGCGCACATGGCAGCACGCACGGCGGGCATCGAGCAACACCCGCCGCGCGCTCACAGTCTCGCCCGCCCGAAAGCCATCGCTCGCGGGTATGGCTCTAACCGTCGATCAGGAGATTCGCCATGTCCCAGCTTACCGGCAAGACCGCGCTCGTTACGGGCGCCTCGCGCGGCATCGGCCGTGCCATCGCACTCTCGCTCGCCAGCGCCGGCGCGCAGGTGCTCGTGCACTACGGCCACGCCGAAGATGCCGCCGACGCAGTCGTCGCCGAAATTCGCGCAGCGGGCGGCAAGGCCCAGAAGGTGGGCGCGAACCTGCGCGACGCCGACGGTCCGCATCAACTGGCCAAGCGCGTGCGGGCAATCGTCGGCGACCGGCTCGATATTCTCGTCGCCAACGCTGGCATCTCGAAGTCGGCGCCGCTCGAAGGCACGACTGTCGAAGACTTCGACGACCTGTTCGCCGTGAACGTGCGCGCGCCGTACTTTCTGGTTCAGCAACTCCTGCCCACCATGTGCAAGGGCAGCAGCATCGTGCTGCTTTCCTCGCTCGCCGCGCGCGCGGCCGTTGGCGCGATTTCCGCCTATGCGGCGAGCAAGGGCGCGGTGGATACGCTCGTCGCCCACTTCGCCTCGGCGCTCGGGCCGCGCGGCATCCGCGTGAACGCCGTCGCGCCGGGCGTGGTGGCCACCGACATGTCGACCTTCACGAAAACCGAAACGGGCCGCGCAACGGCGCTGGGTATGCAGGCGTTCAAGCGCATCGCGCAGCCGGAGGACATTGCCGAAGCCGTCACGTTCCTCACCTCCGACGCGGCCCGCTGGATCACCGGCGACACGCTGCGCGTGGACGGCGGATCGAAGCTTTGAGACGTCGCTCGAACTTGAGCGCACCCAACAACACGAAACAATAAGGCATCCAAAATGAATGCGAACAACCTCAAACTGTTCTCACCCGCGAAAGTGGGCCCGGTGGAACTCGATCACCGCGTCGTACTGGCGCCGATGACGCGCCTACGCGCCGACCCCGACCACAGCCCGAGCGCGATGATGGTGGACTACTACCGCCAGCGCGCCTCGGCGGGCGGCTTGCTGATCACGGAAAGCGCGCATCCGTCCTACGACAGCCGCGGCTATATCGGCGCGCCTGGCATCTATACCGATACGCACGTCGAAGCCTGGCGGAAGATCACGCGAGCCGTGCATGCCGAAGGCGGCAGCATCTTCATGCAGATCGCCCACGACGGCCGCCAGTCGCACGTGGACCTCAGTTGGGGCAACGCGCCGGTCGCGCCTTCCGTGGTCCCGTACGAAACCACGGTGCTCACCCAAAACGGCTGGGTGCCGAACTCGCCGCACCGCGCGCTTGCACTCGCCGAAATTCCCGCGCTGGTGGAGTCGTTCCGCCGCGCCGCCGTGCGCGCGAAAGAAGCCGGGTTCGACGGCGTCGAACTGCACAACGCGAACGGCTATCTCGCCGACACCTTCCTCCAGGACGGCACCAACAAGCGCAGCGACGCCTACGGCGGCACCGTCGAAAAGCGCGCCCGCTTCTCGCTGGAGGTGGTCGATGCGCTCGCCTCCGTGTGGGGCGCTGACCGCGTAGGCGTGCGTGTGTCGCCGAGCGGCCGCTGGGGCGCGATAACGGACAGCGATCCGCAAGCCACGTTCGGCTACTTTGCCGACCGTCTCGACGCTTATGGGCTAGCCTATCTGCACGTGATCGAGCCGCGCGTCATGGGTACCGAAACGCTGGTGGAAGGAGAAGCGCCCGTGGCTTCGGCGTTCCTGCGCCAGCACTTTTCCGGCCCGATCATCGCCGCGGGCGGCTTCGACCGGGCAGGCGCCGAACAGATCCTGCAACGCGGCGACGCCGACCTCGTGGCTTTCGGCCGCTGGTTTTCCTCGAATCCCGACCTGCCTGAACGCCTTCGCCACGGCCACCCGCTCACGCCGTACCGCCGTGATGCGTTCTGGGGCGGCACCGAACGCGACTACAGCGACTTCGGGACGTACGAAGAAGCGCAGACCGCCGCTGACTGAATTCGCAGAGCACTCGCAGAACCCCCGCCTTGCCCGCATACATTCACTGGAGCCCTACCATGAGCACCCAACCTGTCGTTTTGATTACCGGCGCATTGAGCGGTATCGGCCGCGCCACCGCTCTCGCTTACGCGCGCGACAAGGCGAGCGTGGTCGTTGCAGGCCGCCGCGACGAGCCTGGCCGCGCACTGGCGGAGGAACTTCGCGAACTCGGTGCGCAAGCCGAATACGTCCACGCCGACGTCAGCAAGGAAGATGACGTGCGCGCGCTGGTCGAGCGCACGATCGAACGTTTCGGGCGCATCGATATTGCGGTCAACTCAGCGGGCGTGGAAGGCGAGGCGGGTCCCGTCACCGAGCAAACGCCCGAGCGCTACGCGGCCGTGTTCGATGCGAACGTCCTCGGCACGCTGCTCGCAATGAAACACGAACTGCGCGCCATGACGGCGCAGGGCGGCGGCAGCATCGTCAACGTTTCGTCGACCATGGGCTCGCGTGGCGCGCCCAATGCGGCGCTGTACGTGGCGAGCAAACATGCGGTGGAGGGTCTCACGAAGTCGGCTGCACTCGAAGCGGCGCCGTTCGGCGTGCGCGTGAACGCCGTGGCGCCCGGCCCCGTGCAGACCGCCATGCTCGACCGCTTCATGCCCGACCCGGCGCGCAAAGCGGCCGCGCTCGCGGGCGTGCCGCTCAAGCGCGCGGGCAACCCCGAGGAGATTGCCAACGCGATCCGCTTTGTCGGCTCCGACGAGGCCAGCTTCATGACGGGCGAAATCCTGCGCGTGAACGGCGGCCGGACGGCTGCGTGATTTTCATTGCGCCGCCGCGCTCAACCTCCCCGCTATCAACGTGAACGCCCCTAAGGTGACCGCCATGTCCACGCCTCGTTTCGATGAACTTCCGCCCGCACTCAGAACCGTGCAAACCCGCCCGCTCTTCGTGATGCGGCTCGACGTCAAGCCGATAGAGATCATCGGCCAGACCGGGGGCGCGCTGCGCCGTGTCGGCATCGTGCCGTCCGGTACGTTTGCGGGCGAACGCCTTTCGGGCGTCGTGCTAGATGGCGGCAGCGACTGGCAGACCGTGCGCGGTGACGGCAGCACGACGCTCGATGTGCGGCTGCTACTGCGCACCGACGACGGTACGAAGCTGCTGATGTCGTATCGCGGCGTGCGTCATGGCGAGCCGGAAGTCTTGCAGCGGTTGGATCGGGGGGAAGCCGTCGACCCGGCCAGCTATTACTTTCGGACCAATCCTGTTTTCGAAGCGCCCGCAGGTAAGTACGAGTGGCTCAATCGCGTCATTGCTGTTGGCACGGGGCACCGTTTTCCAGGGGGGCCGGTTTATAGCGTTTTCGAGGTGCTTTGAGTTTTGTGCTTCGCCGGGACCCCGCCTTACGGAACCGCGCCGATATGCGGCTGCAGCGCCTTGAGCCAGCACGCCACCACCACCGCCCCGCCATCGGGTGTGCCGATCGCGCGCGCGCCCAGATAGCTCGCCCGGCCCGCGCGCGGTGTCATTCGCTCGGTGCCTTTCGCCCCCGTCTCCGCGGCGCTCACCGCCTGCGCCCACGCTTCGCCCACCGGGCACGCCGAATTCAGGGCGTTTTCCAGCGCATCGGCAGCGGGCACGAGTGCATCGAGCATCGTGCGGTCGCCCGGCTTCGCGCCGCCCAGTTCGCTGATCGCCTCGGCCGCGCCGCGCATGGCGGCGGCCCAATCCAGCGCACCGGGCTGTACTGTCTCGCCAAGCGTGCGCGAAGCGCGCAGTAGCGCTGTTGCATAGAACGGCCCGGAACTGCCCGCTATTGCGCGGCGCAATGCCGTGCTGAGCGCGGCGAGCGCGCTGCCCGGCGAACCAAGCGCGCCTTGCGGCACAGCGAGCACGGCCTGCGCGGCACGATGCATGCTCGCGCCCAGATCGCCGTCGCCGGCGCGGGAATCGAGGTCCGTGAACAGCGCTTCGTTCTCGATCAATGCGTGCGCAACGGCATCGAGCGCCGGTTTGAGACGCTGCGCCCATGCTTCGCTGGCGGCATCGGCGGGCGTTGCGCCCGACTCTGCGCGCGCTTGCGCTGCTGAAAACGCAGGCTCGATACGGATCAGCCGATTCACTGCGCCGACGCCGGGCCACGCGTGTGCTTCGGTGTCGGCGTCGAGCAATGCGAGTCTGGCGTCGTCGAGTCGCAGCACGGATATCGAACAGCCCGGCATATTGAGCGCCGAGAGAAACGTGCCGGTCCATGCGCGTTCGACCACCACATCACGTCGATTCAGGCTATCGAATGCATCGCGCATGATGATCGCCAGTTCCATCTCCGGGGTCGCGCCCAGCCCGTTCACGAGCAGCGCCACGCGCTCGCCGCTTTTCAACGCCAGGTCTTCGACGATGTTGGCGAGCAGCGTCTCCGTCAATTCGCCCGCTGTCATCGGCGTCGTGCGTTCCACGCCCTTCTCGCCGTGAATGCCCATGCCGAGTTCGATCTCGTCGTCGCCCAGCAGAAAGCCAGCTTTCTCGGCGCCAGGCAGCGTGCAGCCATCGAGCGCCACGCCCATCGTGCCGAGATTGGCGGCCGCGCTGCGGGCGATCGCGGCCACGAGTTCCAGCGCGTCGCCGCGCGCGGCCGCTGCGCCCGCGATCTTGTGCACTAGCACAGTCCCCGCAATGCCGCGCCGCTGATTGCGCTCCGTATGCCCGCGCAACGACACGTCGTCCGCCACGATGACGATTTCGACCGGAATGCCCTCGGCGCGCGCCAGTTCCGCCGCCAGACCGAAATTGAGCCGGTCGCCCGTGTAGTTCTTCACGATGAGCAGCGCGCCGTTCGGGCCAGCGCTCGCGCGGATCGCGGCGAGCACGGCGTCGGTCGAGGGCGATGTGAAGACTTCGCCGCAGACCGCGGCGCTCAGCATGCCTTGCCCCACGTAGCCGCCATGCGCGGGCTCGTGGCCGCTACCGCCGCCCGAGATCACCGCAACCTGGCGCGCAAGCGGGCCCGGCAGCGGATTGCGAACGAGGACGTTTTCGTCGCCAAGCACGGCGACATGCGGCGCAGTGCGCGCAATGCCTTCGAGCATCTCGCGCACCACAAACGACGGGTCGTTGACGAGCTTCTTCATGTGAGTCCCTCGAAAGAGTAACAGGGCAGAAACAGCGCACCGCGCGATCCCTTCATGCCATGGGCGTATTGAAGCACGGGCGTCAAAACGCGCTCCGGATGCGTGCCCCGCCCGTCGTAAAAAATCCCGGCATGGCCCGGGCCACCTAGGTAAAAACACCAATCAAAGCGGCACGTCGAACACCCGTTATTCAGGCAGTAGCGTCCGATCACGGACTTGCCCGTGCCGTCGCCGTCTGCATGCCTGGAACGCCATGGCCCCTCTGCCCGCCTCCCGCGCTGACGCCGGTGCCTTCACCCGTAACCTGCCCTTTCCCGCCGAGCAACGCGGCGCAAGGGGCGATGTGCCGAATCGCGTTGCATAGCGATGAACGTAGCTGAACTATCCGCATCCGTACCACAGGCCCCCTCCCGTGCGCCCCGCAAAGGCGTCGCCGCTGCGCTGGCCGTTGCGCTGATCGTATGCGTGGCAATTGGCGCGACGCTGAGCGCGAACCTTTCGCGCGGAACGGCCGACTCGCGGCTGCGTCAGGAACTGAACATCACGTCGGAACTCGAAGCCCTCCTCACGCTGCATATCGCGGCGAATACCGACTTCCTCAAAGGCGTGGGCACGGCGGGCTACACGTCGCGCGCATGGCCGATCAGGCGGGCCGCCGTGGTGGCCGGCATTTACGACCGGCTCGAGCACGACTTTGCCGGCGCGCCGCGCAATGCGCGTACGATCCGCCAGTTGCGCCAGTTGAGCGCCGTCTGGCCCGAGCAGCTCGACGCGGCCGCGCGCAATATCGCGCTCGCCGACGCGGGCGCAAAGCTCGAGCCCGCCCTGATGCAGCGCGCGAACGAAACGCTCAGCTCGATCATGTCGCTCCTCACCGAGCTGCGCTCCGAGCAACGCGAGCAAATCAGGGTGGTGCAGTTCGGCGCGCAGGCGCAGCTCGCGCGGCAAAAAATCTCGCTGATCGGCACCGCGACAGCCGGCGCGCTGCTGCTGCTCTTCACGCTATTCACGAGCCACCGCGCTGCGCTTTCCCGCAGCGCAGCGAAAATCGTGGCGTTCGAATCCGAGCGGCGGTTTCGTGAGTACTTCGAACAGCATCCGGTCGCGATGCTCATTTTCGACGTCCGCTCCTATACGATCCTCACCGCGAACGCCGCGGCCCAGCGTCAATACGGCGCGAGCCTGCAGCAGCTCAAGGGCATGTCGATCGAGCAGCTTCGTCCGCCGGCCGAAACCGAAGCGTTCCGCCGCGACCTGCACGGCTATGTCAATTCCGGCGCCCAAGGCGGCGCAGGCGGCGTGCGCCGGCACGTGCGCGTTGGCGGAGAAGTGATCCACGTCGATATCGCATGGCACATGCTGGACTATGCGGGCCACGACGCGTGTTTCATCACGGCGCACGACGTCACGGCGCACGAGCAGGCGCGAGAGCATTTGCGCATTCGCAGCCGGGCGCTGGAGGCTTCGAGAAACGCCGTCATCATTTCGCAGAAGGTCGACGGCGAGAGTATCGTCACCTACGCCAATGCTGCATTCGAGCGCATTACCGGCCGCGCAGTGGAGGAGGCGAAACGCGCCGAGCATTGGAGCATGCTCGATTGCGACGTATCGTCCCCCGATGCCGATACCATTCGGAGTGCCATGCAATCCGAGCGTGAAGCCGAAGGCCTGCTCAAGTGCTACAGGCCCGATGGTTCACCCTACTGGATCGAGCTGCATGTCGCGCCCGTGCTCGACGAGCGCAACCGCCCCACCCATTGCGTGAGCGTGTTCAACGACGTTTCCGAGCGCATCCGCTATCAGGAGCAGTTGCGCCTGCAAGCCAACGAAGACTCGCTCACGCATCTGCCGAACCGGCTCGGCCTCAAGGCGCGTTTGCATGAGCTGGTCAGGACAGCGCTGCACGAGCAGCAGAAGTTTGCGCTGGTGTTCATCGACCTCGACAATTTCAAGGAGGTCAACGACTCCCTCGGCCATACCGCGGGCGACGAAGTGCTGTGCGAAGTGGCGCGCCGCCTGTCCGCCAATATTACGCACGGCGAGATCGTCTCGCGATACGCAGGCGACGAGTTCGTCGCCGTGCTGTATGGGCGAGGCAACGCCGAGAACTTCGTCGCCGCCGCGTCGAGCATGCAGGAATCCTTGACACATGGCCTGCTCATCGGCAACAAGGTCATCGTGCCGCTGGCCTGTGTCGGCCTCGCCGTGTTCCCCGATCATTCAAGCGACCCGGACTCCCTGCTCAAGTACGCCGACTCCGCCATGTATCGCGCCAAGTCGATGGGTCCCGGCAGCATGCAGGTGTTCGACATGGCCATCGCCAGGCAGAACCTGGAGCGCGCAAGCCTCGCGCAGGCGTTGCGCCTCGCCGTGGCGTCGCGCGCGTTTGCCGTTGCATGGCAGGCGAGAGTCAACCCGACGTCGGGCGAAACGATGGGCTTCGAGGCGCTCGTTCGCTGGCACGATCCGGAGCGTGGCCAGGTCAGCCCCGCGTTGTTCATCCCGCTTGCCGAAGAGAATGGCCTGATCGTGCAGATCGGCGAGTTCGTTTTCGAGGAGGCATGCCGGCAGGCCCGCGAGTGGGCGCGCCAATACCCCGACATCGTTGTTTCGGTGAACGTATCGCCGGTCCAGTTCATACGAGCGGACTTGCCCGCCGTGATGGCGGAAACGCTCACGCGCACGGGCGTGAGCCCGCGCAATATCGAACTGGAAATTACGGAGGGCGTGCTCATGGCGCCCCGCTCGCTCGCCACGCTGCGCGCGCTTCGCGAGATGGGGCTCTCGGTCGCAATCGACGACTTCGGCTCGGGCTATTCGAGTCTTGGGTACATTCGCAGCTTCATGCCCGATCGCCTCAAGCTCGACATGTCGTTCGTGAGAGGCATTGGCCACTCGCGCGCGGACGAGGTCATTGTGAAAGCGGTGCTCACCCTCGGCCATACGCTCGGCATGCGCGTAGTAGCCGAAGGCGTGGAGACGCCGCGGCAACTAGAATTCCTGATCGAAAACGGCTGCAACGAGGCGCAGGGCTACTTGTTTTCACGCCCGGTCGATGCCGCGAGCGCGCAGGCCTACCTGGAAGCGAGCCATGCGGCCAGCGTTCACACGCGCTAACCTGCTCAGGTGGCTCACGGGGCCGCGCGCCATTTTCCATGGCAGCCTCGCGGTCGCCTTCATCATGGCGTCGCTGTGCGCGACGGTACTCTACGAGAGCCGCCACGATGCCCTCGAGCGCGCCCGGGAGAACTCGCGCAACGTCGCGCTCGTCGCCGAACGCGATATCGAGCGCAATTTCGAGCTTTACGCGCTTTCGCTGCAGGCCGTGGTCGACGGCATCGGCCGGCCCGACGTCATGGCGTTGCCCGTGCACCTGCGCAGCCAGCTGCTGTTCGATCACGCCATTACCGCGGAATATCTGGGCTCGATACTGGTGCTCGACGAAGCGGGCAACGTCGTCATGAATTCGGCCACCGACTCGCCGCCGAAGGCCAATTTCGCCGACCGCGACTACTTCACGGTTCAGCGCGAGAATCCCTATGCTGGCCTGTACGTGAGCGCGCCATACCGTTCGCGCCTGCGCAACGGCGCGCCGAGCATTGCGTTGAGCCGAAGACTGTCGCATCCCGACGGATCGTTCGCCGGCATCGTCATGATCGCAATAAACCTCGAGTATTTTCACCAGCTGTTCGCCGGGCTCTCGCTCGGCCCGCACGGGGCGATTTCGCTGATCGCGCAAGACGGCACCATGATCATGCGGCAGCCCTACGACCCGGCCGTGGTGGGGCGCAACATCCGCAACGCCAGTACGTTTCGCCACTTTGTGAGCGCGAAAGAAGGGAGTTTCTCGGACACGTCGTCGATCGACGGCACACGCCGCCTGTATTTTTTCCGCAATTTCCCGCGCCAGCCGCTCATCATCATGGTGGCGGAAGCCGAGCCCGATATCTACGCCGCGTGGCGGCGGCGTGCGCTGACCATCGGCACGCTCATGGGCACTTTCGCCATTGGCTTCGTCGCGCTTTCATTCGTGCTCGCCACGCAATTGCGGCGCAGAATGCTCGCCGAGTCCGAACTGCAGTTGCTCGCGCGCACGGACAGCCTCACGGGCCTGAACAATCGCCGCACGCTCGGTGAAATCCTCGAACAGGAGTGGCGGCGCGCAAAACGCGCGCGCAGCGTGTTCTCGCTGCTCTTCGTCGATATCGACCGGTTCAAGGACTATAACGACCAGTACGGTCACCAGGCCGGCGACGACGCACTCGCCGCCGTGGCACGCTGCATTGGCGAAAACATCCGCCGGCCCGCGGACACCGCCGCCCGTTACGGCGGCGAAGAGTTCATCGTCGTGTTGCCCGATACGCTGCTGGAAGGCGCCTGTGCGATCGCCGAGAAAATCCGCCATGCGATCAGCGAACTGGCCATCGAGCATGCGGGCAGCGAGTACGGTCGCGTCACGGCCAGCATTGGCTCGGCAAGCTGGTCGCCCGACCACGATGTCGATGTCACGCAGATCATCAAGGCGGCCGATCAGGCGTTGTACGACGCCAAGGCGCGCGGCCGCAATCGCGTTGCCATGTGTGGTGCATGAGTGCCGCGTGCGCCGTGCTCAAGCCGCGCGGCTAGGGGCTGGCAACCCCGCTGGCCGCGTCCGCATGCGCCGGGCGCGGCGCATCTTGCCCTCCCCCAAGCGCGACATAAAGCGAAGCGCCGTTTTGCAGCGCCGCCGCGCGTAGCTGGATCAATTGCTGTTGGGCTGCGAACAGGCTGCGCTTCGCATCGACCACTTCCAGGTAGATGGAAATGCCGTTCTGGTAGCGCAGTTCGGCGGCTTCTGCCAGGCGCGCCTCCGAGTCCACCGCGCGCGCTTGTGCCGCGATCTGCTCCTGCAAGCGCTGGCGCGCGATCAGCGCGTCGGAGACTTCCCGGAACGCTACCTGAACGGCCTTCTGGTAGTTCGCCACGAGTTCCGTTTGACGCGCTTCGGACAGCCGCACCTGGGCGCTGCGGCGGCCCGCGTCGAAGATCGGCAGCGAGACGAATCCGGATATGAGCCACGCCTGCTTGCCGGGCACGAACAAATCGCTCAACTCCGGAGACACATAGCCGAAATTGCCCGTGAGCGAAATACGCGGAAAGTAGTCGGCGCGAGCGGCGCCGATGTCGGCATCGGCGGCCCGCAACGACTGCTCGGCGGCGCGGATGTCGGGGCGCAACGCGAGCAGCGCGGAAGGCAGGCCCGCATCGAGCGTGCCGAACTGGTCGGCGTCGGCCAGCGCATGGCGCTGCATCATGTCCACGGTGTCGGGCAGCGGGCCACCGATCAGGACCGCCAACTGATCGCGCTGCTGGCCCGTCGTTCTTTGCAGCTCGGCAAGCTGCGTCTGCGCCTGCGTGACGAGAATGCGCGCCTGCTGGTAATCCACGAGCGATGTCGCGCCCGCTTCGAGGCGCAGCCGCGCGACTTCGAGCGCATATTGACGCGTTTCGAGCGTGTGCTGCGCCAGGTCGATGCCCTCGTTGCCCGAGAGGATGGCGTAGTACGTCGCCGCCACGTTGCTGATGAGCGAAAGACGAAACGCTTCGTTGGCCTCCACCGTCGCCAGATAATTGCGGCGTGCAGACTCGCTCAGGTTCGCCACGCGCCCCCAGAAGTCGAGTTCGAACGACGTGACGGCCACCTGCACGCTGTACTGATTGAAGTGAATGGAGGTGTTGTTGTTGGGAAGCTCGGGCTCGATGGAGTTGAGCGGCGTTTTGGTGCGCGTGGCGTCGGCGCCCACGGCCACTTGCGGAAACTGCGCGGAGCGCTGCACGCGGTAGAGCGCCTGCGCCTGCTCGATGCGCGCCACCGACGCCGCCAGATCGCGGTTATGCGCAAGCGCCGTGGCAATGAGCTGTTTGAGCGCCGGGTCGCGGAAAAACGTCTCCCAGTTCAATTCCGAAGCGAGACGCTCGCCGCCGGGCGCAGCGATATCCGCACTCTCGTAGGTGCTGGCCACCGGCGATTCAGGCTGCTGGTAGTGCGGGGCGAAATTGCACGAAGCGAGCACGAGGCACGCGGCGATCGCCATCCACCTGGCAGTCTTAAACATCGCTCGCTCCTGCGGGCCGCGCGTCTTCTTCGTCATCGTCTGGCGCGCGCTTGCGGCTCAGCCATCTGCGCGCCACCACATAGAACACGGGCGTAAAGAAGATGCCGAACAGCGTGGCCGTAAGCATGCTGCCCATGATGCCGGTGCCCACCGCCTGCCGGCCCGCTGCGCCCGCGCCCGTGGCGACCACGAGCGGCAGCATGCCGAGCACGAAGGTCACGCTCGTCATCAGAATCGGGCGCAGGCGCTGGCGCGCGCCGTTCACGGCGGCGCTCACGGTATCGCTGCCCGCGGCCTCTTCCTTGATGGCGAATTCCACGATCAGAATGGCGTTCTTGGCCGCGAGACCGATGATCGTCACGAGGCCGATGTTGAAGTAGACATCGGCGGAGAAACCGCGCGCCATGGTAAGGAGAACCGCGCCCAGCACGCCCAGCGGAATGATGAGCAGCACGGCAACCGGAATCGCCCAGCTCTCGTAGAGCGCGGCGAGCAGCAAGAACACCACGACGAGGGAAAGCAACAGCAGCGCGCCGATCTGCCCGGCCGCCTGCTGTTCCTCGAAGGCCGTGCCGGTCCATTCGTAGCTCAGGCTGCCGGAAAGCACGTGGTCCGCAATACGCTCCATCTCCGCGAGCGCCGCGCCGCTGGAGCGGCCAGGCGCCGCCTGCCCCGAGATCGTGGCCGAGGGAAAGCCGTTATAGCGTTCGACCTGCTGTGGCCCAGCGGTCCAGTGCACGCTCGTGAACGCCGAAAACGGCACCATCTCCCCCACGTTGTTGCGCAGGCGCAGCGCGCCGATGTCCTCGGGCCGCATGCGCTGGTCCGCATCAGCCTGCATGAGCACGCGCAGCACGTTCCCCTCATAGACAAAATCGTTCACGTAGTTCGCGCCGAATGCGAGCGCGAGCGCGCTGTTCACCTGCCCGATCTGCAGCCCCAGCGCGCGCGCCTTCACGCGGTCGATATCGACATAGAGCTGCGGTGCGGGCGGCAAGCCGTCGGGCCGCACGCCCACCAGCAAGGGGCTGCGCGCGGCCTCGGCCAGCATGCGCGCGCTCGCCTGCTGCAACGCCGCGCCGCCTACGCCGCTGCGGTCCAGGATCTTCATCGTGAAGCCGCTCGCGTTGCCAAGCGAGGGAATGGCGGGCGGGTCGAGTGCGAAGACGAGCGCTTGAGGGATATTGCGGAATGCCGCGTTCGCACGCCCAACGAGCGCTCCTGCCGAATTCGCCGCACCGGGCCGGTCCGACCACGGCTTAAGGTCGACGAACGACATGGCCGCCGACTGCCCCTGGCCGAAGAAGCTGAATCCCGTGACCGACGCGATATTGCGTACCTGAGGCTGCTGCCTGAGAAAGGCCTCGACTTGATCGACGACCTGTTGCGTGCGCTGCGCCGTCGCGCCGGGCGCGGCCGTATACGCGACGAAAATGTGCCCCTGGTCCTCGCCCGGAATGAAGCCGCGCGGCAACTGGGTAAAGAGGAACCCGGTCGCCCCGCAGACCACGACGAATACGAACAGCCAGCGCACCGGCTTGCGCAGCATGGCCTCCACAGCCAGCACGTAGCGCTCGGTGGCCGTTTCCATGCCGCGATTGAATGCGTCGAAAACGCGCTGCTGGAAGCGCGCAGGCCAATGCCTGGCAGCGGGTTTGCCTGTACCGTCATCGGTCTTCGCCTTGCTGCCGAGCAGCGTCGCCGACATGGCCACGCCCAGCGTCAGCGCGAGCAAGGTGGACAGGAAGATCGAGACAGTGAGCGTGACCGAGAACTGGCGATAGATCGCGCCAGTGGAGCCCGGAAAGAACGCCATCGGAACGAACACCGCGATGAGCACGAGCGTACTCGCGATGGCGGCGCCCGCAATTTGCCCGATGGCCTTCACAGTCGCACGCCGCGCGCTGAGCCCCTCGTCCTGCATCACGCGCTCGACGCTTTCCACCACCACGATCGCGTCGTCATTGAGCACGCCGATCGCCACGACCATGGCGAACAATGAAAGCAGATTAATGGAGAGTCCGAACAAATAAATGCCGACGCAAGTGCCGACGAGCGCGATCGGCACGACCAGCGTGGGAATGAGCGTCGCGCGCCACTTCTGCAGGAACAGGAACACGATGACTGTCACGAGCAGCAGCGCTTCGACCATCGTGCGCAACACGCCGCTCAACGAGGTCGTGATGAACGGTGTGGTATCGAACGGCACGACCCATGTCACGCCCTTCGGGAAAGTCGGCTGCAGCTGCGTGAGACGCTGCCGCACGGCGTTCGCCACGGCCAGCGCGTTCGCACCGCTCGCGAGCTGGATGGCGATCCCGGCCGACTCCTTGCCGTTCACGCGAAAGCGAAAACCATAGCTGTCGTTGCCCAGCTCCACGCGCGCCACGTCGCCCACGCGCACGGTCGACCCATCCGGGTTCGAGCGCACGATGATCTCGCGAAACTGCTCGGGCGTCGAAAAGCGGCCTCGCGTAACGATCTGCGCATTGAGTTCGGCGCCCGGCGCAAGCGGTTGGTCGCCGAGGCTGCCGCCCGCGGTCTGGCTGTTCTGTTCCTGGATGGCCGTCATCACTTCGTTGGCCGAAAGACCGAAACTGCTCAGTTTTTCCGGATCGATCCATATCCGCATGGCATACGACGAACCGAACAGCTGTGCATCCCCCACGCCGGGAATGCGGCGCAATTCGTTGACGATGTTATTGGCGGCGAAGTTGCCCAGTTCCACCGCCGGTATCGACGCATCGGCGGATTGCAGCGCAATGAGCATCAGAAAGCCCGACGACGCTTTCGTGACGGTCACCCCCACCTGTCTCACTTCCAGCGGCAAGCGTGGCTCCACGCGGCTCAGGCGGTCCTGGACCTGCGAGAGCGCGACGTCGAGATTCGTGCCGGGCCTGAGCGTGACGGTGATCTGCGCCGTGCCGTTCGAGCGGCTTTGCGACGACATGTAAAGGAAGTTCTCGACGCCGTTCATTTCGTCTTCGATGATCGACGTGACCGTGCGGTCCAGCGTTTGCGCATCCGCGCCGCTGTATGCCGCCGATATCGTGAGCGAGGGGGGCGCGACGTCGGGGTACTGCTCGACGGGCAGCAGCATGAGCGCGAGGCCGCCAAAGAGCGCAATGAAGAGCGCAACCACCCACGCGAAGACCGGCCGGTAGACGAAGAATCGGTTCATGGCGCGTGCCGCTCAGGAGTGGCTCGGAGCGGCGAAGGGACGGGCGTCCACGCGCTGCCCCGGCTGCACCCTCTGCCAGCCGTCGACGATCACACGCTCGCCGGGCTCGAGCCCATCCTTCACGACCCATTGCCCCGCTTCCTGCGGGCCGAGAACGACATTGCGCCGCACGACGGTGCCATCGTCGGCCACGAGCGAGAGGCTCGCCCCGTTGTTGTCGAACTGCACGGCGCGCGCGGGCACAATCAGGCCGTTCGGTATCGTGCCGATCACGATGTGCCCGCGCACGAACTGCCCCGGCAACAAAATGCGCGACGCATTGTTGAAGCGCGCGCGCAGCACCTGCGTGCCGGTGGACGGATCGACGACGAGATCGGTAAAGTCGAGCACGCCCGGCTCGCTATAGTCGACGCCGTTCGCAAGCGTCAGCCGCACTTGCGCGCGGTCTGCGGCCGGCGCGGCGAGCGAGCCCGACGCGATCTGTTTGCGTACTTCCAGCAACGAGATATTCGACTGCGTGAACACGGCGTTCACGGGCGAGAGCTGATTGACCTGCGTGAGCAAGGTCGCGCCCGCCGCACTGACGAGCGCGCCTTCGGTCACGAGCGCGCGGCCGACACGGCCCGCAATGGGCGCGCGAACCGTGCATCGATCGAGGCGAAGCTGCGCGAGCGTCACGGCGGCGCGTGCGTCCGCAACATTCGCGTCGGCCTGCTGCAGTGCGGCCGTCGCGGCCTCGAATTCCTGGGCGCTCACCACCTGGCGCGCCACCAGCGGCTTGAAGCGCGCCACTTCCGAAGCCGCATTGCCCTGCACGGCCCGGGCCCGGTTCAGCGCCGCCTGGGCCTGCTGCAATGCAGCCTGGTAGTCGCGTGAATCGATGAGAAAGAGCGGCGCGCCAGCGCGCACGTCGGTGCCTTCCTCGAACAGACGCCGCTCGACTATGCCGTCTACGCGCGCCCGCACCTCCGCCGAGCGGATCGCTTCGATGCGCCCCGGCAATTCGATCACGCGAGGAATGGATTGCGCCGCAACCGTTTCGACCAGCACGCTCGGCGGCGGCGCAGCGCCGCCCTGGGCTTGGCGGTCGCGACATCCGAAGCCCGCCAGCAGCAACGTTGCCGCAACGACGATCAACAACGGCCGACAGCGTCTGGGTTCGCAGTTTGACACGCGAGGCTCCACCGAAAAATAGAGTCGGTACACGCGCGCCCGAACGGCTCGTTGCGCATGTTTTCGAACGGCTCACTGCGATGTTCTCTCAAACTGCGATTTGCGGCCCCCGATGTGTGCAGTCCGCAAGCGCGGGCGCGTGGGGAAAGCACACCACATTTCGATCGTTATCTAACAGATAACGCTTTCATGCATTCACAGGATTTACGCAAAACGGCCACAAAATCAACCATTCGCAAATTTCTTGAAGTCGGAATTCCGTTTACTACTATGGATAGACGCTTCACACCCTTATTCACACCGCTGGATTTCTCCGTATTCCAGCCATTGCCCATACGCTTTTAAGGGCACGTTCGTACAGTCGGACATCACGGCTTTCAGGTTGTTCTATAACCGAATAAGCCATACGTCATGGCGACGTCAATCATCTTCTTGCCTCAGGAGATCGAATCATGAAAAGCCAACTCGTCCTCTCAGTCATCGCTGCGCTCGTCGTCGGTGTCTCCTCGTCAGCAATTGCACAAGGCTCCGGCGGCGATCAAAGCCAGGGGACAGGCCGCCAGCAGGTCATGCCAACCATGCCACATCGCGACTGGCACGAGGGCGATCAGGTCCCCTCGAAATACCGGCATTACAACTATCAGATGAAGGACTGGAAATCGCATAACCTGGACGCACCGAAGCGCGGGCAGCAGTGGCTCGGTGTGAACGGCGACTACGTGCTGGTGTCGAGAAGCAACTGGAAGATCGCGAAGATCGTTCCGGGTACTGAATAAGTAGGATGACACGACGGGCTACGTGTGCGTAGCCCGCGCGATTGCTGCCTGATTCTTGCCTGGGCGGTTGCCGTGCCGGCCGCCCCGCTTAATCGACGAGCCGCGAGCGAAGGCGCTTGTACTCGTCGTCTGAAATCGACCCTGTCGTTCTGAGCTTGTCCAGCTTCTCGATTTCGTCTGCGACACTGTAGCCCACAATGTGACGCAGTTCTTCGCGCGCCTTCTGCGCCCGCTCCTGGTTGCGATGCGCCATGTCCCTGCCTTGCGTGAGCACATAGGCGAATATGCCGATATACGGCAAAACAATCAGAAATATCACCCAGACGATCTTCATGAATCCCGATATATCGGTTCGGCGAAACAGGTCGCTCGTGATCGTGATGAACAACCAGAACCACAGAATGAACATGAATATCGAAAACGCATCGATAATGAAGTTCGAAAACGTAAAGCCATTTGCGAAGATCATGAATCGCCTCCGTCGGTTTTGCGTGTGGAAAACGGTAACTGTGCGCTGACACGAACATCGAAGGCTACACTGAGCGCGCGAAACGTGATGCACGGACGTGACGCGGCAGCCAGCTTCGCTTTCATCAGGTCAGACCAGGCTGCGCCTGCGCTCCCGGCCGGCTAACGGCACCACACCCATGGAAATGAGATCCAGCCCGAGGAACAGTCCAAGCAAGGGCAACGGCACGCTCGGGAAATTGGCGGCCAGAAATATGGCGAGCAGGAAAGACAGCGCCGCGCTGACAATGCCGATATTGTTGAGTTTCACGTCCTGCCCGACCGACGCAATGATCTTGAAGAAGCCGTCGAGCACGAAGAAGATCATCAGCATCACGGTAAGACCGCGCGCCCGCGCGCTGTCGTTGACCAGAATGAGAATGCCGATGAGAACGGGCACAATGACTGGCGGAATGCGCCTGATGGCGAGCTTCCAGTCTTTCGTCGTGAAGAGATTCAAGGCATGCACGAAGCCGCAGAACAGCAGCATCCTTGCGATGAAAAGCGTTCCGATCATTGACCTTGTCGTGAGCGACAAGACGATGCAGATAATTCCCGCCGCAACGAGAAGGGTTGAACTGGCAATTGGAAAAATAGCACGCTTTGGCATATTCGAATGTAACTGCGTCAATACGGTTACATAGCTCGGCATTCTGACTTGCGCGTATTCTTGCCGAATTATAGGCTTAAGCGAAATTAAGCGTTCTACGATCAGCCGTGGAAGTATAGTGCTTGAGTCCGCAAATACAAGGGCGCGATTGCACTGTGAACCTCGAACGCAGCCACACCTTCTCGTTCAGCTCCGACGGCCAGCAGTTCCTGCTCGACGGCGGGCCCTTCCAGATTCGCAGCGGCGAGATGCATCCCGCGCGCATTCCACGCGAGTACTGGCTGCATCGTATCCGCATGGCCAAAGCGATGGGCATGAACTGCATCGCGTTGTACATCATGTGGAATTACCACGAGCCGCGCAAAGGCGTGTTCGACTTCGAGAGCGGCAACCGCGATATCGAAGCGTTCATCCGTCTGTGTCAGGAAGAAGCGCTCTGGGTGTTGTTGCGGCCAGGGCCATATGTTTGCGCCGAGTGGGATCTGGGAGGCCTGCCCTCTTATCTGCTGAGCGACCCGGACATTCAACTGCGCACCGACTCGGCCACCAACGCCCGTTACATGGCGGCGGTTGCGCGCTACATCGGCGAGCTGGTTCCGCGTATCAAGCCGTTGATGCTCGAAGCAGGCGGGCCGATCCTCATGATCCAGATCGAGAATGAGTTCGGATCGTACGCCAGCAATCCCGCTTATCTGGAAGAACTCAGGCAGCTTTGGCTACGAGGCGGCATAACAGGGCCGTTCTATACCGAAGACGGCCTTGCGCAACTCGAACGCAATCGCAGCACCGTGAAGGGCGGTGCGATTGCGTTGAGCAACGGCAACGCGCAGCAAATCGCAACGGTGCGCCGCGCCTTTCCCGCGGTGCCCGCGATGGCGGGCGAGGTCTACCCTGGCTGGCTCACGCATTGGGGCGAGCCGGCATTCGCTGGGCTCGATTACGACCTTTCCGCCGTCTTGACGGAATTCATGCGCTCGCAATTGTCGTTCAACCTCTATGTCATTCATGGCGGCACGAGCTTTGCCTTTTTTGCCGGCGCGAACGTGGACGAGTCAGGCAACTATCAACCCGACATCACGAGCTACGACTATGGCGCGCCGATCAATGAACAAGGAGCGGCCACGGCAAAATACGTGAAGTATCGCGACATCATTGCGAGCTACCTGAGCGAGCCCTTGCCGGACATTCCCGATGCCATCGCCACACTATCGGGCCGCGCGCTCGCGCCAACCCTCTACGCTTCGGTCTGGGACAATCTGCCGTCGCCCCTGCCACGCGAGTCAAGCGCCGATCCGCATTCCTTCGAACACTACGGCCTGATATCGGGCTTCATGCTGTATCGCAGAACGTTGCCCGCGCAACCCGCCAGCGCGCTGGATATCAGCGGCGTTCATGACTATGCGGCGGTTTTCGTCGGCGAGCTTTACGTGGGTGGCGTCTCGCGCGCACAGATTCCGACCGGCTATGCACAGGCGTTGCGCGTGACGCATCGCGCGCCGCTCGCGTTGCCCGCCGCCTCGACTGGTGCGCCGAGCGCGCTGGAAATCCTCGTAGAGGGCATGGGGCGCGTCAATTTCGGGCCTGCGATAGTCGACCGCAAAGGTCTGCTGGAACCCGTGAAGCTGCAATACGCCGACGGGTCCATCTCGTCGCTCAAGGACTGGGAAGCCTTTTTGCTGCCGATGGATGAAGCGTTCATCGCCGCATTGGAGGAGCGCTGCACGAATCCGCGGAAACCCGGGCTCTTTTTCAAGGCGCGTCTGGACTTGAATGAGGTCGGCGACACATGGCTCGATATGAGCCATTGGACCAAAGGCGTGGTGTGGGTCAACGGGCACAATCTCGGGCGCTACTGGAGTATCGGCCCGCAACAGCGCTTGTATTGTCCCGCGCCGTGGCTCGCGCAGGGCGAGAACGACGTGCTGATCTTCGACCTGCACCAGACCGAGGCGAAGCCGGTGCACCTGGTCAATTCGTTGTACTAGCAACCCTGTGCCGGCAGCAGTTCCAGCGTGAGCACTTCGAATGGGGCGAGCGATATTTCAAGCGGCACGTCGGCGTCCAGTACCGCCGGAATGCTGGCCACATTCGCACGCCAGACACTGCGCGCGTGAAACCGCCCCGCTGCCGCGGTCGGCAGTTCCAGTTGATGCCGCAGTGCCAGTACAAAGCGCTGCGCCTCGTCGTGCGGATTGCGCAGCGTCACGATTGCCTTGCGCGGCGCCCACGCCGCCCAGCCGTAGATGGCCGCTTCGTCGGGCGCCCCGCCAATCCAATGACTGTCGCGCAAAACGTCGCCGTTCGCTCGCGCCCATCGGGCAGCTTGCGCGAGTCCGTTCCAGTCGTCTTCGCTCAGCAGCGAAGGCGTGAGGTATAGCTCCTGCAATTGTGTTCCGCTTGCGAAGAACGACCAGACTTCGTGAGCGAATGCGCCCCCTTCCGGCGTATTCAGACGCGGATTGCACTGTGCAAGGACGATACCGTGCAGCATGAGCGAATTGAGTGGAAAGAACGGGCTGCGCTGCACGACGTTGTGATACGTCTGCGCATCGCGGTAGGTAATCCAGCGTTCGCGGTTCGTGCCGCTGCCCGCTTGACCGTCGTCGTTGCCGCCGCGCCAGATTGCGTCGACGTGGCGCAGCCAGAATGGCGATGCGTGCGTGCCGGTCGAGAGATTGATGAAGGTTTCGGGTTTGGCCGCGCGAATGTCGCCGATGAGCTGGATCGCCGCGTCCCAGTCGCTATCGAAAAGGCTGCCAGAAAACACACTGTCTGCGTTGCCCGTCCCGTCGAACTTGAACTGGTTCACGCCGTCTCTCGCGAGCAGGTTCATTACGACTTCGTGAAAACGCGCGTAATACCGCGGCCCCGATAACGCAAAGCCGTTGTCGATGACTTCATAACCGGCGGCACGGCCCCGCATGACCCGCTGCTCCTTTGGCGCGCAATATCCCCCCCAGGGAGACAGCCATACGCCCGGCGCGGCGCCAAATCGTGCTGCGGCGTCGCGCAGCGGCACGAAGCCCTGTGGAAATGCGCGGCTGAAATGCCAGCCGCCGCCAAGGTCGTCCCAGCCATCGTCGAAAAGAAACGAGTCGATCTGTACACCGCGTACGCCATGCAATTCGCGGCCAATCGTTTCGATACGCTCCAGCGCCTGCTCCTGCGTATAAGGTGTGAGGTACCCGATATCCCACCAGCTGTTGTAGTGCAGAAACGGGCGATAGGGGCGGGCGCGCTCCTGTTCGAGGTATGCGGCGAAATCACGACGCAATTGACCTTCGCGAACCACGCCGGCCACCGCGGAGTAAGTCAGCGTCCGGTTCCTTTCGAGTGGCAGCGCGCGTTGTAGCGTAAAGCTCACGCTTTCTCCGTCCACGTGGCTGGTTGCAAGCGGCAGCTCGAAGCCCAGATAGAAGCTGCCCGCCACGACCGGCGTGCCCATGCGTTCGGTGCAAGCCTGTGCGCCCGCGGCCCGAGTCTGCAGCAGCGAAACCACGGCGATGGCTTCGTCCAGGCGCCGTGCGCTCAGGTCCAGCGTCATACGCAGATATCGCGCGCCGTCACGCTGCTCCATGCTCCATTGCGCACGCAGGCGTCCTTGGGCGTCTTCCAGCGCAACGCTCACGCGGCGGCCCGCCAGGCGCTCGGCCAATCGCGAGGCTCGAGGGTTGGCGGCGAGCGCCTGTTCCCGTACCGGCGCGACGACGCGCATGTCGCTCGGGCCGAGTGTGGCGCCGTCCGCGAGGGTCAACGCAAATAGCGCGACGATCGGCAACGCGCGTTCCCCCGCGCAATCGACCAGTGAGAAGCGGGTGAGGTGTTCATCCGCGAGTGCCCAGTGCAATGCAATGACATCGTTCCCGAACGAACAGGCGTCGCCCTGCTTGCGGAATTCGGGCATGCTGGCTTGCGTAGAGGGTCGATCGTCGGCACGCATCGGGCAACCTGTCGTGGGCGCAAACAGTTCTCATAGGGTAATGGCAACCGGCACACGCATTCAACCCGCTCCGCGCACATGCGTGTAATGACCCTAAAGCGGCATACCCAAACGAACGCCGACTCTGCGCCTCAAAATATTCTTATGAGAACCTTAAGCCAGCGCGCTTTCCCGCTGCTTTACCACCGGTTACACGATTGACAATTCCGCGCATTCCTTCCGTAAGCTCAGCGACTAGAATCCGCTTCCATTGCAACCGCGTCCGTTCAATGGAATAGAGATCATCATGAATCGCCTGACGTTTTATCTACTCGCAGGGCTCGCAGGGACGTGTGTCAGCAGCGCGGCATCCGCCCATGCCGATATCGGTGTCTATCTCGGCGTTCCCGGTCCGGTTTATGCCGCGCCCGAGCCGGTGTACGAGGCGCCGCCGCCCGTCGTTTATGCAGCGCCCCCCGCAACGGTCTACGAAGCGGCCCCGGCTTACGGCTACTACCGCTACGACCACGACGAGGACGAGCGCCACTGGCATGACCATGGGCGCCATCGCGGCTGGGGACATCATCACGGCGACGACGACGATTGACCGGCAAGCGCTCCCCAGATAGTTGCGCGCGCAACCTGATGCGCGCGCCTGCGCCTGTGCTCGCGCCACCCGCGCGATAGCAGTTTTCTTTGGCTAGCGTCTTATAGTTGTCTAGCCAATAACAACTTACAACTCCCTCCACCCTGCCCCCAAAGCCATCCTCCGGCTTGCAACGCTTACATGTCAAAGCGTTTACACCTCCCGCCAGCAAAAACCCTAGTTGCCTCAATATGTGAGATTCCTTATCTTGTCTATACAACATGGCTGACGTGATGGCCCGCTGTTGACCAAGCCGCCATCCGTCAAGGCGGCGTTGAAAGACATATTGGAGACTCCACGTCAATGAAGAAGTTTGCCCTGTGCATGGCGATGCTCGCCGTCGCAACCTCCGTCTGCGCGAAGGACTGGACCACCGTCCGCTTCGGCGTGGATGCAAGCTATCCTCCGTTCGAATCGAAAAGCACGGACGGCAAGCTCGTCGGCTTCGACATCGACGTCGGCAATGAAATCTGCAAGCGCATCAACGCGAAGTGCGTTTGGGTGGAAAGCGAATTCGACGGCATGATTCCGGCGCTCAAGGCGAAGAAGTTCGACGCCGTGCTCTCTTCGATGTCGAAGACGCCGCAGCGTGAAGCGCAAATCGCGTTCTCGTCGAAGGTCTTCCACACGCCCAGCCGTCTCGTCGCGAAGAAAGGCTCGACCCTGCAGCCCACGGCCGATTCGTTGAAGGGCAAGACGGTTGGCGTCGAGCAGGGAACGACTCAGGAAACCTATGCCAAAGCGAATTGGGCGCCCAACGGCGTGAAGATCGTGCCTTACCAGGATCAGGACCAGGTCTACGCGGACCTGCTCTCCGGCCGCCTCGACGCCGCGCTGCAAGACGCGGTGCAGGCCGACCTGAGCTTCCTGAAGACCCCGCGCGGCGCAGGCTATGCGTTCACGAGCGGCGAGCTGAGCGATCCGGGCGGCATCCTTGGCAACGGCGCCGCTATCGGCCTGCGCAAGGACGACACCGACCTGAAAGTCAAGATCGACAAAGCGCTGGCAGATATGATCCAGGACGGCACGTACAAGAAGATCGAATCGCGATACTTCGCATTCGACGTATACGGTTCGTAAGCCCAGGCACGCTACACACGACGAAGGCGCGGGACATTCCCGCGCCTTTTGCCCTTTTTCAGCCGCTGGACGTTCACCTCGCGCTCACGCCATCATGCAAACGCAAACCCATCCGCTCATTTCGCCGGCGCTCGGCACCGCGCGGCACCTCACGAGCTTCCACTACGGTCCAACCGGCGCACAGAAGATCTACATCCAGTCTTCGCTGCATGCCGACGAACTGCCCGGCATGCTGGTCGCCTGGGCGCTGCGCAAACGCCTGGCCATGCTCGAAGCCGCGGGAAAGCTGCGCGGCGAGGTCGTCGTGGTGCCCGTGCCGAATCCGATTGGCCTCAATCAGCGCCTGCTCGGCCAACTGCTTGGCCGCTTCGAAAGCGGCACCGCCGCCAATTTCAACCGCCATTTCCACGATCTCGCCGAACTCGTGCTTCCGCGTGTCGGCCCTCGACTCACCGGCGACGCGCAGCAGAATCTGCTCACCGTGCGCGCGGCGATGCGAGAAGCGCTTGACGAACAGGCGCCGACCACCGAACTCAGCTCGCAGCGTCTCGCGCTCCAGCGCCTTTCATACGACGCCGATGTCGTGCTCGACCTGCATTGCGACTTCGAAGGCGCGATGCATCTCTATACGAATCCCGACCTGTGGGCCGATGTCGAACCGCTCGCGCGCTATCTCGACGCGAAAGCATCGCTCTTCGCGCTCAATTCGAACGGCAATCCCTTCGATGAGATTCACAGCTTCTGCTGGTCCGCGCTGCGCGAGCGCTATGGCGAGCGCTACCCCATTCCCAACGGCGCGGTTTCCGTGACGATCGAGCTGCGCGGCCAGGCGGATGTGAGCTACGACTTTGCCGAGCGCGATGCGAACGCCATCATCGACTACCTCACGCATCGCGGCGTGATCGAGGGCACACCTGCGCCACTGCCCCGGCTCGAATACGCGCCTACGCCGCTGGCGGGCGCCGAATCGCTCATCGCGCCGGCCTCCGGCGTGCTCGTGTTCCGCACGCCGGTTGGCGTCAAGGTCGAACCTGGCCAGCCGATAGCCGATGTGGTCGATCCGCTGACCGATCGCGTCAGCACGATCGCGAGTTCCGTGACCGGCATGCTGTACGCACGTCAACGCACACGCTTCGCCACGGCAGGGATGGAAGTGGCGTGGGTAGCAGGCGCCACCCCGCTGCGCAGCGGGTCGCTGCTGCCCGATTAACTTATGTGGGGTCACAGTTCGCCAGCAATGAATCTGTGACGAGGCGTAACAGCACGGGAACAACACGCCTGCAGGCATATCGCAAAGGACATTGCCTGCCTTTGCGGCGCAGTGAGCACGCACGCAAGCGCCATTTACACTTGCTTGCGATTCTTTACCTATGCGCGCCGGGTTGAAACTTACGATTGCCAACGCCTAACGCATTGGGCGCCAGGGCGGCCGGGGACTTCCGTTTCCGGCCGCCTTTCTCATTCGTAAATAAAGTCAGCAGAATGGCCCACAATAAATGAACAGTTTCGATACCGTCATTCTGGGAGCGCTCACCCGAATCGATCTGCCGCCCCTGCTCAATCACGCGATCCGGGTGATGGCCGGACTCTACACGTTCAAAGGTTATGTCCTCATCCCGCTCATCGCGTGGATCTGGTTCCAGCCGAACGAGCGTCGCGAGTGGCGGCGCGAGATGATGTTCGCCACGGTGGCCAGCGGCCTGATCGCGCTGGCAGTGGGACGCCTCCTCGCGCGCTTTCTACCGTTCCGGCAACGGCCAATTTTCAATCCCGATCTGCATCTGCATTTCGCCTCGTCGTCCTTGCGGGCGGCTGGGCTGACTGACTTCAGCTCGTTTCCAAGCGATCACGCCATGCTGTGGGTGGCGATTGCGGTGGGGATCTTTCTTGTGTGGCGGTTCGTCGGTGCGCTGGCGATTTTATATGTGCTACTGATTATCTGCTTGCCGCGTGCCTATCTCGGCTATCACTATCCCACCGATCTGATCGCGGGCGGCGTAATCGGTGTGGCGATCACCTGGCTGATGACGCGCGACGCCATCAGGAAGCGAACCGCCGGGCCCGCGCTGCGCTTGATGACGCGCTTTCCCGGCCCGGCCGCCGCAATGGCATTTCTCGTGTGTTTCGAACTGGTCACGCAGTTCGACGATCTGCTGCGACTCACCCACTCCGTGTTGCACGCAATGAGCTGAAATCTGGCGCGGGCGGCGCTTTTGGCGCGCCGCCCGCGCGGCATCACACTGCGCCCGGATTGACGTACGCCGTCTTGACGGTGGTGTAGAACTCGCGTGCGTAGCTGCCTTGCTCGCGCGGGCCGTAGCTCGAACCCTTGCGGCCGCCAAACGGAACGTGATAGTCCACGCCCGCCGTCGCGGTGTTCACCATGACCATGCCGGCCTGCACGTGGCGGCGGAAATGGTTGGCATGATTGAGCGACGTCGTGCAGATACCCGCCGACAAACCAAACTCCGTGTCGTTCGCCACGGCCAGCGCCTCGTGATAGTCCTTGACCTTGATGACCGAGGCAACCGGGCCAAACACCTCTTCGCGGTTGATGCGCATTGCCGAAGTCGTGCCGGTGACGAGCGCGGGGGCAAGGAAATAGCCGCGCGTGGCGCCTTCAACACGCTCGCCGCCGTACACCTCGCCACCCTCTTCGCGCGCAATCGCGATGTAGCGCTCGTCCTGCTGAAGCTGCTTGTCGTCGACAACCGGCCCGATATGCGTGCCGTCCGCGAGCGCGTCGCCGGTCTTCAGCGTCTTCATGCGCGCCTTCATCGCTTCGACGAAACGGTCGTGAATGCCTTCGGTCACGATGAGCCGGCTCGACGCCGTGCAACGCTGCCCCGTGGAGAAGAATGCGCCGTTGATGCAGGCTTCGACGGCCACGTCGAGATTGGCGTCGTCGAGCACGACCATCGGGTTCTTGCCGCCCATCTCCAGCTGGAACTTCTTGCCCGTTGCAAAACACTTCGCACCAATCGCGCGGCCCGTCGCGACCGAGCCGGTGAAGCTCACGGCGTCGACGTCAGGAGAGCTGACGATTGCCTCACCCACCACCGAGCCGCGCCCCATCACGAGGTTGATGACACCGGCCGGCGCACCCGCTTCCGCGATGATCTTCACGAGTTCCCACGTGCTCGCCGGCACGAGATCGGCAGGCTTGATGACGACCGTGTTGCCGTAGGCCAGCGCGGGCGCGATCTTCCAGGCGGGAATGGCGATCGGGAAGTTCCAGGGCGTAATGAGCCCGATCACGCCGATCGGCTCGCGCGTGACCTCGACGGTCATGCCCGGCCGCACCGAGGGCACGATCTCGCCGCCAAGGCGCAGCGCTTCGCCGGCGAAAAACTTGAAGATTTGCGCGGCGCGGCCCACTTCGCCGATGGCCTCCGGCAGCGTCTTGCCCTCTTCACGCGCGAGCAGGCGGCCCAACTCGGCCTTGCGCGCGAGAATGACGCTGCCCACCTGGTCGAGCAGGTCGAAGCGTTGTTGCGGCGTCGAAAGCGACCACTGCGCGAAGGCTTTACGCGCGGCGGCAATGGCGTCGCGCGTCTGCGCGTCGTCTGCCTGCGCGAATTCGCCGATCGCGTCATCGAGATTGGACGGATTGACGTTGGTGGAGGCCGTGGCGCCGCGCACCCATTGGCCGCCAATGTAATTGTCGAACTGGTTCATGTTGCGTTTCCTGATTCAGTGGCTCACAGCAATCCGCGCGAAGCCAGATTGCGATAAAGCGCGCGCACGCCGAAGGTCCACGGCGCGAGTGCCGTGCTCAGTTGCACGGTGTTGACCAGCGCGCCGAGTTCGGGCGCGGAGATGGTGACCTTGTCGCCGAGATGGTGCGTAAAGCCGCCGCCCGCCGTATCGCGGTCCTTGATCGGCGAGAACATGGTGCCGAGAAAGAGCATGAAGCCGTCGGGATACTGGTGATGCGGGCCCCACGTTTGCGACACGAGGTCGGCCGGGTCGCGGCTGATCTCGCTCATGTGGCTGATGCCCTCCAGAACGAAGTCATCGTCCGTGCCTTCGACGCGCAATGCGACGCTCGTCTTGCGCACGGTGTCGAGCGTGAACGACGCGTCGAACAGGCGCACGAACGGGCCAATCGCGCACGAGGCATTGTTGTCCTTGCACTTGCCGAGCAACAGCGCAGAGCGTCCTTCGATATCGCGCAGATTCACGTCGTTGCCGAGCGTCGCGCCGACGATCTCGCCGCGGCTGTTCACGGCCAGCACGATTTCCGGCTCGGGGTTGTTCCAGACCGAGGCCGCCAGCAAGCCGACATCGTCGCCAAAGCCCACTGCCGACATGGGCTGCGACTTCGAAAAAACTTCCGCGTCGGGCCCGATGCCCACTTCCATGTACTGGGACCACGCGCCACGGCGCTCGAGTTCCGCCTTGAGCTTCATCGCTTCTGCCGAGCCCGGCTTGATCTTCGAGAGATCCGTGCCGATCGTGGCCGCGATGGTTTCGCGAACTTCCTGCGCCTTCGCGGGGTCGCCGCCGGCCTGCTCCTCGATCACGCGCTCGATCAGGCTCACAGCGAACGTCACGCCGCATGCCTTGATGGCCTGAACGTCGTTCGGCGCGAGCAGACGCAGCGCCGGGGCCACGCTGCCGGGCAGATTCGCTTCGATCAGCTTCTCCACCGGGCCGAGCGATTCGCCGCTCACCGTGCGTGCAAATTGCGCGACGTCTTCACGGTCGAAAAGGTCCGCGGTGGTCGGCGCGCTTGCCGTGATATCGATGACTTCGCCGTTGCGAACGAGCACGACGCAGGGGCCTTCGTGCTCGCCTGCACGACGCCACACGCGGCCAACGAGCAATGCCTGCCCGACGTCGCCAGGAAGCCAGTTTGATGAGGTGTTCGAGGTCATGCTGCCTCCAGTTTAATGTCCGTTATTTAGTGTGAATGGCGCGGGTTGCCGCGCTCGGCAATGACTTTCAGATAAAGCGTGGCGGGTTCGAGGCAGCCGCCCGTGGACAGTTGCCCCACCGTCTTGCGATACAGCTCTTGCCAGGGCGTTTGTGCAGGCGGAACCTCGAAGTGCGCGGTTTCGCGGCGGCGCGCAAGCTCCGCCTCGTCGACCAGCACGTTCACGCTGCGCGCGTTCAGGTCGACGCGAATGCGGTCGCCCGTTTGCAGCAGCGCGAGGCCGCCGCCCACCGCCGCCTCGGGCGACATGTTCAAGATGGACGGGCTTGCCGACGTGCCGCTCTGGCGGCCGTCGCCCAGCGTTGGGAGCGACGTGATGCCCTGGCGCACCAGTTCCGCCGGCGGCGCCATGTTCACCACTTCGGCGCTGCCCGGATAGCCCACCGTGCCCGTGCCGCGAATCACGAGAATGCAGTGCTGGTCGATTTCGAGCGACGGGTCGTTGATGCGCGCGTGGTAGTCCTCGGGACCGTCGAACACGATCGCGCGCGCCTCGAACGTATTCTCCGCGCCCGGCTCGCTCAAATAGGTTTGCCGGAAGGCGTCGCCAACCACGGACATCTTCATGATCGCGCTGTCGAAGAAGTTGCCCGAGAGCACCATGAAGCCGGCGCCATGCTTGAGCGGATCTTCAGTTGTCTTGATGACTTCGCGATCGGGCTCGGGCGTGCTGTCGGCAATCGCGCCAATGGTGCGGCCCGATACCGTGAGGCAGTCGCGGTGCACGAGGCCCGCACGGTCGAGTTCGCGCAGCACGCCGGGCACGCCGCCCGCGCGGTGAAAGCTTTCGCCGAGATATTCGCCCGCCGGCATGCAGTTCACGATGAGCGGCACCTGCTCGCCCACGCGCTGCCAGTCTTCAAGGCTCAGTTCGATGCCCATGTGCCGCGCGATGGCGATGAGGTGCGGCGGACAATTGGTCGAGGCACCCAGCGCGGAGGCCACGACGATGGCGTTCTCGAACGCCTCTTTCGTCATGATGCGCGAGGGGCGCATGTCGTAGCGCACGAGGTCGACAATGCGCTTGCCCGTTGCGTACGCCATCTGGCCGCGCTCGCGGTACGCCGCCGGAATGCTCGCGCAACCGGGCAGCGACATGCCCAGCGCTTCGGCGAGGCTGTTCATCGACAACGCCGTGCCCATGGTGTTGCAGTGGCCGATGGAGGGCGACGAAGCCGTCGTCAGTTCCATGAAGCCCTCATAGTCGATTTCACCGGCCGCCAGCAGGTTGCGCGCATGCCAGATCACGGTGCCCGAGCCGACGCGCTGGCCGTTGTGCCAGCCGTCGAGCATCGGACCGCCCGACAGCACGATGGCGGGCATATCGACGGTTGCTGCGGCCATCAGGCACGCGGGCGTGGTCTTGTCGCAGCCCGTGGTCAGCACGACGCCGTCGAGCGGGAAACCGTGAAGGATTTCGACGAGGCCCAGATACGCCAGATTGCGGTCGAGCGCCGCCGTGGGCCGGCGGCTCTGCTCGGCGAGCGGATGCACGGGAAATTCCATCGGGATGCCGCCCGCGTCGCGAATGCCCGCCTTCGTGCGGGCAGCAAGCTCGATATGGTGGCGATTGCAGGGGGCGAGATCGCTCCCCGTTTGTGCGATGCCGATGATGGGACGGCCCGATTGCAGTTCTTCGCGGGTCAGACCGTAGTTCATGAAACGCTCGACATAAAGCGCGGTCATGTCCGCATGGGCCGGATCGTCGAACCATTCCTGGCTGCGCAGGCGCCGTGCGTTGGGCTGGGTCATATCACTCACTCCGTTATACCTTGTCTCGACGATGTCGCGGGCGCATAGATGCGTTCGCGCCGATTTGTTATCGGTAACATTTCTGGATCTTAGCACTTTGTGGCCGCGCTGTGCACCAGGACAGACCACGCGTTTTCCCGGTTGCGGCAACGCGCCGGAGGCCCACAGCGCACTCGCCCGACTTGCCCTGGCACCCGCAGCCGTGCTAATTTAGCGCCCGCAGTGTTACCGATAACAAATAGCGTGCTGTTCACTGCCAGCGCAGAGATCCAGCAAACACACCACGAACCACGTGGAAATAGCCTCCCCTGCTGCGGGACCGTTCAAAGGCATATGTGAAAGGAGACACATCCCATGCCAACCCTGACCCAGATTGCGGACTCGCCGTCCGCCGTCAATGAAGCCGAAGACCTCTTGTACCGCAAGGTATTGAAGCGCATCTTGCCGCTTTTGCTTCTGTGCTACGTCGTCGCCTACCTGGACCGCGTGAACGTCGGCTTCGCCAAGCTGCAGATGCTGGATTCGCTGGGCCTGAGCGACAGCGTGTACGCCGTGGGCGCGAGCATTTTCTTCTGGGGATACTTCCTCTTCGAAATGCCGAGCAACCTGCTGCTTCACCGCTATGGCGCGCGTTTCTGGATCGCGCGCATCATGGTGACATGGGGCATCGTTTCTTCGTCGCTCGCCTTTATCGCGCCGCTCGCGAGCGTCTTTCACGTGCAAACCTCGACGATGTTCTACATCCTGCGGTTTCTGCTCGGCGTGTGCGAAGCGGGCTTTTTCCCCGGCATCATTCTGTACCTGAACTACTGGTTCCCGGCGCGCCGCCAGAGCGTCGCGATGTCGGGGTTCCTGATCGCCATTCCGGTGAGCCTCACGCTTGGCGGGATCGTCTCGGGGTGGCTCATGGAAAACACGCATGGCCTGTTCGGCCTGGGCGGCTGGCAATGGATGCTGTTGCTCGAAGGCATTCCTTCGATCCTCGTCGCCTTCGTGGTGCTGGCGCGCATGGGCGACGGCATTCAGTCGGCGAAATGGCTGAGCGCCGCCGAAAAAGCGGTGCTGCAAAAGAATCTCGAACAGGAGAGCGGGAAGAAAACGCATAGCGCCATGGCGGCACTGAAAAGCCCGCGCGTCTGGCTGTTGACGTTCATTCTTCTCACCTTCAATACCGGCTTCTATGGCCTGGCATTCTGGCTGCCTTCGATCATCAAGGCTTCCGGCGTGAAGAGCACGTTCAATATTGGCTTGCTGACCGCCATTCCCTATCTCAGCGCAGTGGTCGCCATGATCTGGAATGCGTCGCACTCCCGCAAGACGGGCGAGCGCCGGCTGCATGCGGCCATTCCGGCTTGTATTGGCGGCGTCGGCCTGATTCTGAGCGCACTGTTCGCGCACAACGTGGCGCTTTCGATCGTATTCCTGACGATTGCCACCTGTGCGATCCTTGGGCTCATGCCGATTTACTGGACGTTCCCGGGGCAGATTCTCTCGGGCACCGCAGCGGCGGCCGGTATTGCGCTCATCAACTCGGTCGGCAATCTGTCGGGTTTCACGGGCTCCATGATCACCAGTGTGGCGAAGGACCTGACCGGCGACATCAATAACGGCACCTATGCGCTGGGCGCCTGCTTGCTCGTGAGCTGCGTGCTCATTCTGTCGATTCCGAAGAGCATGCTGAACCGCGATCCGGTGGAAGAGAACTGAGCCTTATGCAATTCAGCTAAATCGTCCGTTGCGAAGGCCACCATCTGGCTGCGCCTTCCTTACACGATCCCTTTTTTGCAAATTGCGCCGGCCTTGTGCCGGCGCTTTTTTTGGGGCTTCCGAAGTCCGGCCATTACGCGCAATTGGCCCCCTGACCATCCCAGCGCTTGCACAAAAAACGTCCAAAATAAACAATGCGAGGTGCCTAAAGAATTTCAGCACGCTGCCGTTAAGCCGTGAAGACTGCTTTCCGCCCGATACACCACGATCGGGCCACCATCAAGCCATGGAGACGCTGTGATTCGACACTGCCTTGGAGGCCTGCTGCTGGCGCTCGGTTGTCTTGGCACCGCGGTTGCCGCGGGCCCCGACTGCTCGCGCTCATTTACGCTCGCCTTACACGATCACGGGCTGCTCTACTCGGTCGACACGGACACGGGCATCGACAAGGACTTCGCCGACGCATTGGCGCGGCGCAGCGGCTGCCAGATCCGCGTGAGCCTGATGTCACGCGCGCGCATCTGGAAACTCATCGAATCGGGCGCGCTCGATTTCAGTCTTTCGGGTATTGCGAACGAAGAGCGCAATCAATACGCCGATTTTGCCTGGTACTTCAGCAACAAGTACTATCTGCTGGTTCGCAAGGATTCGGGCATCCACCAACTGGCCGATTTCGAGCACAACGATAAGTTCCAGCTCGGTGTGATTCGCAGTTTCCGCTACAGCGCGTCGGCCAATCGCCTCGTCGACTCGCTCTCCGCCGAAAACCGCGTGAGCCAGGCCGGGGGCCTCGAGCCGCTTTACCAGGCGCTGATTCTCGGGCGCATTCAGGGAATGATCATCGAGCCGTTCGATTATCCGGCTATCGATGAAGCGAAGATCCGGAGCGTGACCAATATCGTGGAGTTCGACGATCCACCCATTCCGCATGGACTCATCATGTCGAAGAAGGCACTCTCGCCCGAAGAGCGGGACAAGTGGCGCGCCCTCGTCAACGAAATGATCGCCGACGGCACGGTGCGCCGCATCTTCACGAAGTACTTCAAGCCCGACCTCGCCGACTCGATGGTCCCCTTCTAGACACCACCATGACCCGGACGCGCCTCGTTCTGCTCCCGCTACTGGTTCTCTGCGCCGCCCTCGGCGTGACATGGGCGCTCTGGAACCACGAGCGTGAAGCGGCCCGCCACGAACTGCTTACGCAGTTCGACTTTTCGCTCGGCGACGTCGTGAGCCGCATCGAACAGCGCATGGGCACGTACGAGCTTTTGCTGCGCGGCGTGCAGAGCCTCTTTGCCGCGAGCGGCGAAGTCGACCGCGACGCATTCCGGGCTTACGTCAACACGCTGAATCTCGACGCCAACTTTTCCGGCATCCAGGCGATCGGCATCATCGCGTGGGTGCCGCAAACGCAAAAGGCGGCGCATATCGCGGCCATGCAACAGCGCGGCCTGCCGGGCTACGCGATCGAGCCCGATGGCGCGCGCGAAAACTACGCGCCCATCATTCAGCGCGAGCCGTACATCGGCGCCAATCGCGCGGCGCCCGGTTTCGACGCCTGGGCCGACCCGGTGCGCCGCCGCGCCATGGAGCAGGCGCGCGACACCGGCATGGCAACCATTTCCGGCAAGGTGCGCCTTTCGGTGGACACCGATCCTGGCGCCGACCCCGGCTTCGTGATGTACATGCCGGTCTATGCACGCGGCCAGCAGGCGCCGGAAAACGCCACCGACCGCCAGGCGCAGCTCGTTGGCTGGGTGTATGCGTCCTTTCGCATGCACGACGTCATTGCCAGTCTTTACGGCGAGGAGCCGCCCGGCCTCTCGGTTTCGATTTACGACGGCGTGGAATCGTCGCCGGACGCGCTGCTCTACAAAACGTCCGGCGCCACCCCTCATCACGTGCCCGGCGAGCTCTCGGCGACCGAATATCTCGTCGTTTGCGGACACGACTGGATGCTCAAGCTGATGGCGCGCGACGGTTTCAAGGCGCGCTTCGGCCGCGACGCGGCCACGCTCATCGCCATCACCGGCGCGGGCCTAAGCCTGCTGCTCGCGCTGCTCACGCGCCTCATGATGACGGGCCGCAGCCGCGCGCTGCGGCTGGCCTCGTCGATGACGAAGGAACTGCGCGAAAGCGAGGAAAAATTCCGCGCCATTGCCGATTGCACCGTCAACTGGGAAATCTGGTGGTCGCCGGAAGGCAAGCCGCGCTGGATCAACTCGGCGGTGGAGCAGTACATCGGCTATACCGTCGAAGAATGCATGGCCATGAGCGATTTTGCCTGCACGGTGATCTATCCGGACGACGCCTCCTACGTCGCCCCCGAGTTCCGCGGCGCGCAACTGGGCTCGCGCGGCGACAACCTGGAGTTTCGTTGCGTGCGCAAGGATGGCTCGCTCATGTGGCTATCCGCTTCGTGGGTGCCGATCACCGACTCCAAGGGCGATTTCATCGGTTTCCGCACGAGCGGGCGCGACATCACCGAGCGCAAGATCGCCGACCAGCGCATCAAGGAACTGGCCTTTTACGACGCGCTTACCGGCCTGCCCAATCGCACGCTGCTGCTCGACAACCTGAAGGACGCCATTACCGAGAGCGCGAGGAACGGCACGAGCGGCGCCCTGCTGTTCATCGATCTGGACCACTTCAAGACGCTCAACGACACGCTGGGCCACGACAAGGGCGACCTGCTGCTGCAGGAGGTGGCCAAACGCCTCGCGGCGAGCATCCCGGCAGGCGACACCGTGGCGCGCGTGGGCGGCGACGAGTTCGTCGTCGTGGTGGGCAATCTGAATCCCGTTCCCTGTGAAGCGGCCCGCCAGACCGAGGCCCTGGGAGCACGAATTCTCTCAGTGCTCGGCAATCCTTATCGACTCGACGATATCGACTACCGCAGCACGGCCAGTATTGGTGCGACGGTATTCAAGGGCTTCCAGGCATCGACGGACGACCTCATGAAGCAGGCCGATCTTGCCATGTACAAGTCCAAGGAACGCGGACGCAACGCGGTGCGCCTCTTCGACCCCGACATGCAAACCGTCGTGGTGGAGCGTGCCGCGCTCGAGGCGGCGCTGCGCGAAGCGATCGAAAACGAACAGTTCGTGCTGCACTACCAGATGCAGATCGACCGCGACCGCGTAACCGGCGTCGAGGCGCTGGTGCGCTGGCGTCATCCCGTGCGCGGGCTCGTGTACCCAGCCGATTTCATTCCGGTGGCCGAAGAAACCGGGCTCATTGCCGAGTTGGGCAGTTGGGTTCTGCGCGCAGCCTGCACCCAACTGGCGCGCTGGGCCGCGCAGCCCGACACCGAGCATCTCACGATCGCGGTCAACGTCAGCGTGCAGCAGCTTCACCAACCCGACTTCGTGGAAAGCGTGCGGGCCACGCTCGAACAAACCGGCGCGCGAGCGGACCGGCTCAAGCTCGAGTTGACGGAAAGCGTGCTGGTCGACAACGTGCAGGAGATCATCGAGAAAATGGAAGCGCTGAAGACGGACGGCATCGTCTTTGCGCTCGACGACTTCGGCACCGGCTATTCGTCGCTCGCGTATTTGAAGCGCCTGCCGCTCGACCAGCTGAAAATCGACCGCTCATTCGTGCGCGATGTTCTCATCGACCCGAACGACGCCGTGATCGCGCGAACCATCGTAGCGCTCGCGCACAGCCTGGGCCTCGGCGTGATCGCCGAAGGCGTGGAAACCGAGGAGCAACGCGCCTTCCTCGCCTCGGCCGGATGTTACGCGTATCAGGGCTATCTCTTCTGCCGCCCGGTTCCTGTCGAAGCGTTCGAAACGGCGTTGCGCGGACTCGAAGCGCCGCAGTGCGTCACGGAGTAGGCGCGCCACGCCGCTTTTCGTCTTAGGTTGTGCCACGCTGGCGCGGCACGAGCAGGTCGGACATGCCCACGCGGTGCAACATCTCCGCTCTCACGCGGTCCAGTACCGCGAAGCCGACGTCCGCACCGTCCTGGGTCGGATCGACATGCACGCGGAACGGCCGCTTCCCAAAGGGGGCATCGACCGCTTCGACAATCGCCTCGGCCACGAGGCCCACGTCGGCTTCCGGCGGCACGATGGCGGCGAACGCTTTCTGGATCTGCTCGCCGAACCCGGCATAAGGGCCCGCTTCATACGCCGCGACCACGCCCTTGTCTTCCGGACTGCCCGCATGCGAAAAGTGATTCGTGCCCGAGGTAAAGGCGCCCGGCACGATGATCGACGTTTCAATGCCCCAGCGCGAAAGCTCGCGTGCGTACTGAACGGCAATCGCGTCCATGGCGGCCTTCGCTGCAAAATACGGCGCGAGGTAAGGCGGCGTGCCGCCTGCGGAACTGCTGCTCGACACCCACACCACGAGACCCTCGCGCCGCTCGCGCATGTGCGGCAGCACCGCGCGGTTCACCCGCTGCGTGCCTAGCACGTTGATATCGTACAAGTGCGCATACTGCTCCGGACTGAACGCTTCGGCCGGCCCGAAGGCCATGTGACCCGCGTTGTGGACGATGACGTCGATATGCCCGCTTTCGGCGATCACGCGGGCGATGCCCTCGTCCACGGACGGCTGCGACTGCACGTCGAGTTCGACGGTGCGCAGATCCACGCCGTTGTGCCGCGAGAATACCGCCATCTGCTCGGCGACCGGGGCGTTGCGCCCGGTCGTCGCGCGCATGGACGCGTAGACGGTATGGCCCGCGTGGGCGAGTGCTTCGGCGGCAAGGCGGCCAAACCCGCTGGATGCGCCGGTAACGACAATGACTTTCTTCATGATGGGCTCCTTGTTCATCGTGAAAATTATGATCAGGACATCAAACAATGCCGCCGTTCACGCGTATCGTTTGACCGTCGATCCAGCTTGCGCCGCTGCCAACGAGAAACGAGACCACCTCCGCGATGTCGTCCGCCTGGCCGAGCCGCTCGAGCGGCGGCATCTTCGCAAGGCGCTCGATCTGCTCGGGCGTCTTGTCCTTCAGGAACAATTCGGTCGCGGTCGGTCCGGGGGCCACCGCGTTCACGGTGATATTGCGGCCGCGCAGTTCCTTGGCGAAGATGTTCGTCATCGTCTCCACGGCGGCCTTGGTGGCGGCGTAGACCGAGTAGCCCGGCAGCGCGAGCGCCTGGATGCTGCTCGAAAAGTTGACGACGCGGCCGCCCTGGCGCAGCTTCTTCGCGGCAATGCGCAGCGTATTGAAGGTGCCCTTGAGGTTGATCGCGACGAGCCGGTCGAAGAGCGCGTCGTCGGTATCGGCCAGATTGACGAGGCCCGGCTGCATGACGCCCGCGTTGTTCACGAGGATATCCACGCCGCCAAAGAGCGTAATGGCCTGATCGAACATCGCGGCCACCTGGGCCGGCACGGCCACGTCTGCCTGAATCGCCGCGGCGCGGCCGCCGGCTGCCTTGATTTCCTCCACGACCGCGTTGGCGTCCGCCGCGCGGCCGGCGTAGTTGACGACGACTGCGATGCCCTCGCTCGCGAGACGTTTGGCGATGGATGCGCCGATACCGCGGGAAGCGCCGGTAACGATTGCGACTTTGGGGGTGTTGGCTTGCGTGCTCATGGTGATGCTCCGTTTCGGTTGGGTGGGGATGTAACGCGGTGCAACGTGATGCGATGGGTGCATCTTCCCGCCAGGCAGCATTCCACGGTAGCCGCATAGCCAGAATATCGGTTATGCTTCCAGCGTATGACCATCTTCAACGACCTGAGTCTGCTGCAGGCGTTCGTTTCCATCGTGGAAAGCGGCAGCATCTCCGCAGCGGCGCGCAAGCTGAACCTGAGCCAGCCCACGCTGAGCCGCCAGTTGCGTTCGCTCGAAGATCAGTGCGGCGCGGCGCTGCTGCGGCGCGACACACACCGCATGAGCCTCACGGAAACGGGCCACCAGTTCCTCGCCGACGCGCAGGCGCTGCTCGCGCTAGCCGAGGAGTCGGAGCAGCGCATGCGGCGCGACCAGAGCGCGCTGAGCGGCAATATCCGCGTGTTCTCCACGATCGACTTCGGCCAGTCCGTGGTGAGCCGGATGATCAGCAGTTTTATCCAGGCGCACCCGGCGGTGAGAATGGAGTTGGCGTACTCGAACCGACCGCTGCACATGATCGAAGAGGGCTGCGACGCCGGTATCGTCGCGGGCGCGCTCACGGACGATCGCGTTGTTGCGCGCACGCTCGGCGAGATCCGGCGCTATCCGGTTGCCTCGCCTGCCTTCCTGAAGGATCACAAGCTCGCCAGCAAGCCGGAAAGTCTCCAGGCCTTACCGTGGATCGCACTTTCGAGCCGGCAATTCGGCGGTTCGAGAGATGTCACGCTGTATTCGGGGGCCGCCACGCATACGCTGCAGATCGAGCCCGTGATGATTTCGGAAGGGGTGACGAGCATGCGCGAAGCCGCACGCATGGGGCTGGGCCTCGCCGTGTTGCCGGAATGGCTGATCGAGGAGGATCTGATCTCGGGCCGCCTCGTGCGGGTATTGCCGAAATGGCAGGCGAAACCGCTCGCCGCGCAAATCGTCTATCCGCTGCAAAGACGGCTGCCGTTGCGCGTGCAAGCGTTGATCGAATTCGCGACGGAATATATGACGACGGTTCTGAAACCGCGCTAACGCCTGATTTCCTTCACGCGCCCCGGCGCGGCGCCGGGCCGCCGAACTCCGTAGCGCGCACGGCCTCGACCAGATAATCGACGAACGACACAATGCGCGCCGAGATCGCCGTGTTGCGGTAATACACGGCGTGAATAGGCTGCCGCACGTCCTGAGTCTGGCGCGCGAGCACCTGCACGAGGCTGCCGTTCGCGCGGTCCTGCGCCGTCATGAAGTCCGAAAGACACACGATACCCACGCCCGCGAGCGCGAGTTGCCGCAAGGTCTCGCCGCTCGACGACCACACATCGGGCTCGATGCGCAGCGGTTCGCCATCGGCGCCCGTGAGCGGCCAGACGTTGAGCGCTTCGGGTTGAGTGAAGCCGAGCAGCGTGTGCCGGCTCAAGTCCTCCACGCGCGCGGGCCGCCCGTGTGCCGCCAGATACTGCGGGCTCGCGAGCACCCGTATGCGGCTATTGCCGACCAGGCGGCTATGCAGCGTGGAGTCCTTGAGCCGCCCAATGCGGATCGCCACATCGGTGCGCCGCTCCAGCAAATCGATAATGCCCTCATTGCTGTTCAACTCCAGTTCCACCTGCGCATAGCGCTCGCGATAGCCCTGCACGAGCGGCACGATCACATGGAGCATGAAAGGCGACGCCGCATCCACGCGCAATCGCCCCGCCGGCATCTCGCGCCGCGCGAGCATCTGCTCCTCTGCGCCCTCCACCTGCTCGATGATGGCTCGCGCGTTGTGCAGAAAGGCCCTGCCCTCTTCCGTTAGCTCGAGCCGCCGCGTGGTTCTGCGCAACAAGGTTGTCTTGAGCTTTTCTTCGAGCCGCGCGAGCGTCCTGCTCGTGGCGGACACCGTGAGATCCAGTTGTTGTGCCGCCGCCGTGATGGAGCCGCTGTCCACCACCGTGGCAAAGGCCTGCAGTTCATCCAGAGTGATCTTCATTCTTGACTTGAAATCAAAACACTTTGGTTTATAGACCAGTTTTTCGTCAAAAGTAAAACCCGCACAATGCAGCGGTCCCAACTTGCCAATGCCCATCAAGGCACGACGTCATGCTCGACCGCGACCTCAGTCTACCCGCCACGGCCCGCCCTCAGCGCGCCGCCAACCCGCCTGCGCGCAGCGGCGCAGCGCTGCCGCTTCTGGCCCTCGCCGTTGGCGCGTTCGGCATCGGCACGACCGAATTCTCGCCGATGGGCCTGTTGCCCGTGATCGCCGAAGGCGTGCATGTGTCGATCCCCAGCGCGGGCATGCTGATCAGCGCCTATGCGATCGGCGTGATGGTGGGCGCGCCGCTCATGACGCTCGCGCTCGCCCGCTGGCCGCGACGCACCGCGCTCATGGCGCTGATGGGCATCTTCACGCTCGGTAACCTGCTTTCCGCCGTTGCCCCCGACTACACCACGCTGCTGCTCGCGCGGCTCGTCACGAGCCTGAATCACGGCGCGTTCTTTGGCATTGGCTCGGTGGTGGCCGCGAGTTTCGTGCCGCGCGAGCGCCAGGCAAGCGCCGTCGCAACGATGTTCATGGGCCTCACCATCGCGAACATCGGCGGCGTGCCGGCGGCCACGTGGCTTGGCGAGACCATCGGCTGGCGCATGTCGTTCGCCGCGACCGCCGGGCTCGGCGCGCTCGCCATTGCAGGCTTGTGGGCCGCGCTACCCAAAGGCGAAGCGGGCGACATGCCCAACCTGCGCGCCGAACTCGCCGTGCTCACGCGCCCGGTGGTGCTCGGCGCGCTCGCGACCACGGTGCTCGGCGCAGGCGCGATGTTCACGCTCTACACCTATGTCACGCCCACGCTCACGCATCTCACGGGCGCGACGCCCGGCTTCGTGACCGCCATGCTCGTGCTGATCGGCGTGGGCTTTTCCATCGGCAACGCGGCGGGCGGGCGTCTCGCCGACCGCTCGCTCGACGGCACGCTGCTCGGTTTTCTCGCGCTGTTGATCGTCGTGATGCTGGCGTTTCCGGCGCTCGCCGCTACGCATGTGGGCGCGGCTGCGGCACTGCTCGTCTGGGGTGTCGCGACCTTCGCGGTCGTGCCGCCGCTGCAAATGCGCGTGATGCGCGCCGCTCACGATGCGCCGGGGCTCGCCTCCTCCGTCAATGTCGGCGCGTTCAATCTCGGCAACGCGCTGGGCGCCGCCGCGGGCGGTGCTGCGCTGTCCGCTGGTTTCGGCTACGGCGCGGTGCCGATCGTGGGGGCGCTCATCGCGCTGGGCGGCGTTGCGCTCGTCGTCGTGCAGATCGTCGTGAAACGGCGCGCACGTTAAATCATCGTTAGTGCTCAGGTAACCCAATTAGTCATTTTTTAAGGAAAGCATCATGAGCCAGATTCCCGCATTCGGTCTTGGCACGTTCCGCCTGCAAGGGCAAGTTGTCATCGACTCCGTGCGCAACGGCCTCGAAGTCGGCTACCGCGCCATCGACACCGCGCAGATCTATGGCAACGAAGCCGAAGTGGGCGAAGCGATCGCCGCTTCCGGCATCGCGCGCAACGATCTCTTTCTCACGACCAAGATCTGGGTCGACAATTACTCGCGCGACAAGCTGGTACCGAGCCTGAAGGAAAGCCTGAAGAAGTTGCGCACCAACGAAGTCGATCTCACGCTGATTCACTGGCCCGCGCCCAACAACGGCGTGTCGCTGGAAGAATTCATGAGCGCGCTGGCCGAAGCGAAATCGCAAGGGTTGACGAAACAGATCGGCATTTCCAACTTCAATATCGAACTCACGAAGCAGGCCATTGCCCTGGCCGGCAAGGAAAACATCGCGACCAACCAGATCGAGTTGAGCCCGTATCTGCAGAATCGCAAGCTCGTTGGCTTCCTCCAGCAAGAAGGCATTCACGTGACCTCCTATATGACCCTCGCCTACGGCAAGGTGCTCGGCGCCCCCGTGATCCGCGCGATTGCCGACCGGCGCCACGCCACGCCCGCGCAAGTGGCGCTCGCCTGGGCGCTGCGCCTTGGCTACTCGGTCATTCCCTCTTCGACGAAGCGCGAAAACCTCGCCAGCAACCTGCTCGCGCAAACGCTGGAAATCTCTGACGACGACATGGCGCAGATCGCCGCGCTCGAACGCAATGGCCGGGAAGTGAGCCCCGAAGGCCTCGCTGTACAGTGGGACTGACGCGGGATTGAAACAGCACGTTTTGCAATACGAAGGAACACCCATGCGTATCACCATTCCCTCGCGGATCGGCTTTGGCACGGCTCCGCTCGGCAACATGTACCGCGAGATTCCCGAAGAGGAAGCGCTCGCCACCGTTGAAGCCGCCTGGCAAAACGGCATTCGCTATTTCGACGCGGCCCCGCTCTATGGCGCAGGGCTCGCAGAACTGCGCCTCGGTGAGGCACTCGCGCGCCACCCGCGCAATGAGTATGTGCTGGGCACCAAGGTAGGCCGTCTCATTCTGGACGAAGTGGAGTCCACCACGGCGCGCGACCTCGGCGAAAAAGGCGGGCTGTTCGAGCACGGCCTGCCGAACCGCATCGTCTACGACTACACCGAAGCCGGCACGCTGCGCTCGATCGAAGACAGCCTCAAGCGTTTGCGCACCGACCATCTCGACTACGTCTGGATTCACGATCCGGCAGTCGATTTCCACGGCGAAGCGTGGCGCGACGTATTCGACGTCGCGATGTCGGGCGCGGCGAAGGCGCTCACGCGCCTTCGCGAAGAAGGCGTGATCAAGGCGTGGGGACTCGGTGTGAACCGCGTCGAGCCCTGCGAACTGGCGATCGAGCGCGCCGATCCCGACGGCTTCTTGCTCGCCGGTCGTTACACGCTGCTCGATCATGCCAGCGCGCTCGAAAAGCTGATGCCCGCGGCTCAGGCGCGCGGACTCGGCATTATCGTCGGTGGTCCTTATAATTCCGGGTTGCTCGCAGGCGGCACGCATTACGAATATCAGAAGGCGCCGCAAGCGATGATCGATCGCGTCGAGCAGATCAAGGCAATGTGTTCGCGTTACGGCGTGGATATTCGCGCGGTTGCGCTGGCGTTCTCGCTTGCTCACCCTGCGGTGGCAGGCGTGATTCCCGGCGCGAGCCGCCCCGAGCGTATTGCGGAAAATCGCGCGCTCGCAAATTGCGCGATTCCCGCCGCGCTTTGGGACGAACTCAAATCGGCAGGCGTGATCAGCGCGAACGCGCCGACCCCGCAGAACTAACGCATGGAGCTGCCAACCATGGCTAACGTTAGCATATCCGTCGAAATCGCCGCGCCCGTCGAATCGGTCTGGGCGATGCTCGGCGATTTCAACGGTCTCCCCGCGTGGCTCGAGTTCGTGCGTTCGTCGCGGCTTTCGGACGGCGGCCGCATTCGCCACCTCGAAGCCATGGGCGGCGCGATCATCGTCGAAGCCCTGCTCGAGCACAGCGCAACGGAAATGTTCTATCGCTACGCGATCGTCGAAGGCCCCGATCCGGTTTCGGATTACGTGGCGACGCTTAGCGCGCGGCGGATCGATGCGGACACAACGGCCGTCACCTGGGCGAGCCGGTTCGAGCCGCGCGATGCGCGCCAGGCCGCGTCGCTCGTCGGGCACTACGAGGTGCTGTACCGTGCTGGACTCGATCGCCTCAAGACGCTAGCCGAGGCGCGCGCCTGAGCGCGACCAAAGCCGCGCCGCGTTACATCGACGATTCGAGCATGGCGCGGTAATCGGCTTCCGAGGCCTCGCGCGGATTGGTCTTGTGGCTGTGATCCTTGAGCGCGCCCTTGATGATCTCGGGGAACATTTCAGCATTCACGCCAAGCTGCGCGAGGCCGGTCGGCAAACCGAGCCGTTCGGTCATCGTGCGTACCGCGTTCGCCACTTCGGCGCCGCTGCCCAACCCCATCGCCGTCGCCAGACGGTCGAGCTTGCCTTCGTCACGCACCGAAGGGGATGGCTCGTTGAACCGCAGCACCGCCGGCAGAAAGATGGCGTTCAGCGTGCCATGATGCAAGCGCGGATTGATGCCGCCGAGCGAGTGACTCAGACTGTGCACGCACCCCAGGCCCTTCTGGAACGCCAGCGCGCCCTGCATCGAGGCGCTCATCATGTTCAGGCGCGCGACGCGGTCGCCGCCATCGCGCGTTGCGCGCTCGATATGGCGCCACGCGCGCCACAATCCGTCTAGCGCAATGCCATCCGCGGGCGGATTGAAGGCGGGCGCGAGAAAGGTCTCCATGCAATGGGCAATGGCGTCCATGCCCGTCGCCGCCGTCAAGACCGGCGGCAAACCCAGCGTGAGTTCGGGATCGCAAATCGCCACACGCGGCACGACATAAGGCGAAATCACGCCGACCTTGCGGCCATCGTCGAGAATCAGGATCGCGCCGCGCCCCACTTCGCTGCCGGTGCCCGCCGTCGTCGGCACCGCGATAACCGGGGCGGTCTTCGACGTGATATTCGCCGCTCCGCCTTCGATCACCGCGAAGCGCTGCAATGGCCCTTCGTGCGTTGCGCAAACGGCCACGCCTTTTGCGAGGTCGATTGCCGAACCACCGCCAACGGCGACAATGCCGTCGCACTCTCCGGCGCGATAGGCCGCCACGGCCTCGCGCACCGCCGCCTCATTCGGATTGGGCGGCGTGCCGTCATAGATCGTTGCGCTCGCAACGCTTGCCAGTGCGCCAAGCACGCTATCGATGATCCCCGCTGCGCGCACGCCCTTGTCCGTGACGATCAACGGCCGGCTGATGCCCACGCGTGCGCATTCGTCCTTGAGCAGACGGATGGCGCCAAATTCGAACTGGATCTGCGTGACGTAGTTGATGAGGGACATAGGATTGAGCTTCAGTTATAGTGAATTCAGCCATTGCGACGGCAATCTCTCGAGACTGCAATTCGATTACCGCATTTCGGCCGCATAGTGCTATTGTTTCGGGCCAGTATAGGGAGACGCCCATTACGCGGTAATTGAGAAGATTTGATATAGCTATAACTTTTCCTCAACCCCATGACCCCGTCGCTCAATTCGATCATCTCCCGCCTTCATGTGAAGCAGCTCCGTCTCCTGATCGCGTTGGGCGATCACGGCTCGCTGCTGAAAGCCGCGCAACAGGTTGCCCTCACCCAGCCAGGTGCGAGCAAAGCGCTGCAGGAGATCGAAACCACGTTTGGCACGCCGCTTTTCAACCGCACCAATCGTGGGCTCGAGCCCACCGAAGCGGGACACTGCGCGATCCGCTATGCGCGCCTGATCCATACCGATCTCACGCATTTGCGCGAGGAGCTGGTCGGACTTTCGCGCGGGCGTGGCGGGCGTGTGGCGGTTGGCGTGATCATGGGCGCGGTGCCGCTGCTCACCGAGGCGATTTCCACGCTGATTGCGGCGCATCCGGAAATGTCGGTTGAAATTGTCGAAGACACGAGCGCGGCGCTCCTCGGCCAGATCGACGCAGGCAGGCTCGACCTCGCGATCTGCCGCACCACGGTCAGCCAAACGCCGCAGCACTACGAGAGCGTCAAGCTTCAGGATGAAACGCTCGCGGTGATCGCCAACGTGCGGCATCCGTTGCGCCGCGCGAAGAAGCTCGCGCTCAAGGACATGGAGAAGTACCGCTGGGTGGTCTACCGCGCGAACATGCCAATGCGGCTATTGCTCGAACGCGAGTTTCGCGAGGCCGAAATCCGCTTTCCGACGCACCTGCTCGAAACGACGTCCGCGTTCGCCACGCTCGCGTTGCTACAGGGCAATCCGTCGTTCGTCGCGCTGGTGTCCATCGACGTCGCGCAGTTCTTCGCCAGCCAGGAGATGGCCTGCATCCTCCCGCTGCGCCTCGCTTCGCGCAGCGAACCCTATGAACTCGTCACGCGCAAAGGCGCGCCGCTCGCGCCCGCGCCACGGCTGCTCATCGAAACGCTGTGCGACAAGCAGGGCATCGAATGCTGAGCGCGCTTCTGAGTGCGCGACGGCCGAACCCGGGGAAACCCTGGCATTGACCTAAATCAAATCCCTCCCGCACAATGAACCATATCGTGGACTTAACGTCCATATTATGGACAAACGAGAGTAACTGATGACGGACAAAACCTATTCCCCCATGACGCCGTATCAGCTTCCGTTCCCCAAGGAAGCGCAGCAGGAAATCGTCATTCCCCACGCCATTCCCACCGACGAGCGCGTGTGGGTGCCCCAGGCCGAGAACGTATGGTTCCGCCCGTTGTGCCTGAACACGGCACAGGGCTACTGGATGAACTTGCTGCGCGTGCGTAAGTCAGGTGTCCTGAGCAGGCACCGGCATCCGCAGGCCGTTCACGGCATGGTGCTCAAGGGGCGCTGGCGCTATCTGGAGCACGACTGGGAAGCGACCGAAGGCAGCTACGTGTTCGAGCCGCCCGGCGAAACGCACACGCTCTACGTGCCGGAAGACGTCGAGGAAATGATCACCTACTTCCAGGTGAACGGCGTGATGTTCTATTGCGATCCGTGGGGCAACTACACGGGTTACGAAGACGTGTTCACGAAGATCGACATGTGCCGCAAGCATTACGCGGCTGTGGGTCTTGGCGAGGACTACGTGGACCAGTTCATTCGATGAGCCGCGCCCAGTATGATTTCACGGGGCGCGTGGCCGTCGTGACCGGCGCGGCGGGCGGCATAGGCCGCGCGATCTGCAATGCGTTCGCGCGCGGCGGCGCGCGCACGGTCAACTGGGACCGCGTGCCCGGCTCGCTCGATGCGCAAGATGCGCCGCGTCATATCGAAGCCGACGTCACGCGCCCGGAGACGATCGAAGCGGCAGTGGCCGCGACGCTCGCCGAATTCGGGCGCATCGACTATCTCGTGAACAACGCGGGCTTCGCCGGCTCGACCGTGCCCCTCGACGCCTACGATCCCGCCGAATGGCAACGCATTGTCGACGTCAATCTGGTGGGCACCTACCACGTTTGCCGATACGTCGTTCCCGCCATGCGCCGTGCGGGGTCGGGGCGCGTCGTCAATGTCGCCTCGCTTGCGGGCAAGGAAGGCACGCCGAACGCGTCCGCCTACAGCGCGGCGAAGGCCGGCGTGATCGCACTCACCAAATCGCTTGGCAAGGAACTCGCGCAAGCGGGCATTCTTGTGAACGGCATTGCGCCCGCTGCCGTAGAAACGCCGTTGCTCGCGCAGATGTCGCCCGCCCACGTGCAGACGATGATAGACAAAAGCCCGCTCGGGCGCCTCGGCAGCGTTGATGAGGTTGCCGATCTCGCGTTATGGCTTTGTTCGGATTCCTGCACGTTCAGCACCGGTGCGATATTCGATCTTTCCGGCGGCCGCGCGACGTACTAGCCCACGAACCGCCCGCCCCCACACACACGATAACAGCCAAAAGGAGACACGCCGTGATCAAAAAATCGCAACGGCTTAAACGCACGCAGACGATAGCCATCGCTTTTCTGACAATAGCGGGCATCGTGAACTATCTGGACCGCAGCACGCTTTCCATCGCCAATCATTCGGTGGCGGAGGAACTGCATCTGAACGCTTCGCAAATGGGCTTGCTGCTTTCGGCATTCTCGCTCGCCTATGCGTTCGCGCAATTGCCGGTGGGCGCGATGCTCGACCGTTTCGGCTCGCGCGTGATGCTCGGGCTCGGCATGCTGGTGTGGTCGCTGGCGCAGGTCACGGGCGGGTTCATCCAGACGATCAATCACTTTCTCGCGGCGCGCGTAGTGCTGGGCATTGCCGAAGCGCCGCTCTTTCCGGCGGGCGCCAAGGTCATACACGAATGGTTCGCCGTGCGCGAACGCGGCGCGCCAACCGGTACGTTCGTTTCCTCCTCCACCATCGCGCCGATGATCGCGCCGCCACTCCTTACCGTGCTGATGCTCACGTTCGGCTGGCGTCCGATGTTCATCATCATGGGCGTGCTGGGCGTGCTCGTCGCGATCGGCTGGTATGTGGTCTATCGCAACCGCGACCAGGTCACGCTCACAGCCGAAGAAACCGCCTGGCTCGAAGACGGCGCCACCGAAGCGCCGAAAAAGAGTGCGCTGAGTTTCGCCGAGTGGGGCATGCTGCTCAAGCAGCGCAATACGTGGGGCATGATCTTCGGCTTCATGGGCGTGATCTACATGGTGTGGCTCTATCTCACCTGGCTGCCGGGTTATCTGGAGAAGGAACGTCATATTTCCATCGCGCATACGGGCTGGCTCGTCGCCATTCCCTATGTGTTCGGCACGATCGGCATGGCGAGCAGCGGTTTTATTTCCGACTACCTGCTCAAGCGCGGCATGGCGCCCATCCGCAGCCGCAAGTGGCCGCTGTGTGTCGGCCTGATCGGCGCGGCGGCCTTCACCGTCCCCGCCGCCTACACGCCGAGCACCGCGCTCGCCATTACCTATGTTTCCGTTGCGATGTTCTTCGTGAACATGTCGAGCGGCGCGGCCTGGGCGCTCGTGAGCGTGGCGGCCCCCCGCCATCTCGTGGCGTCGCTTGGCAGCATGCAGAACTTCGGCGGCTATTTCGGCGGCTCGTTTGCGCCGGTCATCACCGGCATCGTGGTGGACCAGACGCACTCGTTCGTGAACGCCCTGCTCATTAGCGCAGCTGTCGCGTTCGCCGCCGCGTTCGTCTATCTCTTCGTCGTCAGGGAAGTCGCCCCCGAAGGCGAGCGCCAGGCGGCCGCTACCCAACTCACCTGATTCACTCATTCATTCGCACTACGCATCATGACATTCAAGGACAACTTTCTCGCGGGCAAAGTCGCGCTCGTGACCGGCGGCCACTCCGGCATCGGCGCGGCCATTGCCAACCGGCTCGCCCAACTCGGCGCGTGCACGACGGCCGCGGGCCTGCCGCCTCCCGCCGGCACGCCCGACGCGCTCGATGCCGGCGTGCAGCGCGCCGCGCTCGACGTGCGTTCGACGGAAGACGTCACGCGGCTGATTGGCGGTTTCGAGCGGCTCGATATCGTCGTGAATTGCGCGGGCGTGATCAGCCGCGGCGAAGAGCACCAGATCGAGGCGTTCGAGCGCGTGCTCGACATCAATCTCAACGGCACCATGCGCGTGTGCGCGAGCGCGCGCGAGTTGCTCAAGGCGTCGTCTGGTTGCATCGTCAATACGGCCTCCATGCTGAGCTTTTTCGGTGGCGGCCTCGTACCGGCCTATAGCGCCAGCAAGGGCGGCGTGGCGCAACTCACGCGCTCGCTCGCCATCGCCTATGCGCCCGACAACATCCGCGTGAACGCGGTTGCGCCCGGCTGGATCGCCACGCCGCTCACCCAGGCGCTGCAAGACGACGGCGGCCGCTCACAGGGCATACTCGAGCGCACGCCGATGAAGCGCTGGGGCCAGCCCGAGGAAGTCGCGAACGTCGCCGCGTTTCTGTGCTCGCCCGCTGCTTCGTTCATGACGGGCGCGATCGTGCCCGTGGACGGCGGCTATCTGTGCGCCTGATCGCCTGAAATTGCGGGCATAATGGCGCCACACATGGTGCCCGCAAGCTTTCCGATGTCAACCACAGATTCTCCCGCCTCCTCCCAACCCGGCGACGCCAAGGGCGTTGCCGGCACGGCTGCCTTTTCGAAATTCATCGCCGTGCTTCAGCTCATTGCCGACGCCAGCACGCCGCCGAACATCGCGAAGCTCGTGGCCGCGAGCGGCTATCCGCGCCCGACCGTGCATCGCATCGTCGCCGCGCTGCAGGCCGAAGGGCTCGTCGCGGCCGTGGGCGGCGGCAATACCTTCGCGCTCGGGCCGCGTCTCGTGAATCTCGCGAGCCGCAGCTGGGAGCGCTCCGACCTGCGCATCGCCGCCGTCGACGCCCTCATGGAGCTGCGCAACACCACCTCGGAAACGGTGCATCTCGCCGTGCCCAGCGACGGCGCGATGGTGTACATCGAAAAGCTCGAAAGTCCGCACGCCGTGCGCATGGCCTCGCGTATCGGCACGCGCGTGGCGATCACGTCGAGTTCGGTTGGCAAAGCGTGGCTCGCCACGCTCACGCCTGCCGAGCGCGAGCCGCTGCTTGCGCAGGCGCCGCGCGTGCGTTTCACCGAACATACGATGACGGACCTCGACGCGATTCGCGACGAGATCGAACTCACGGCGCAACGCGGCTATGCCGAAGACCGCGAAGAAAACGAGCAATCGATCTGGTGTTACGGCGCGGCGATTCTCGGCGCCGACGGCCAGGCCGTGGGATGCGTGAGCGTCAGCATGCCGATGTTTCGCCGCCAGGAAGACGCGCAACGCAGCTACATCGAGCCGCTGCTCGCCGCGTGCCGCACCATTGCCGCGCGGCTGGGCCCCGTTGCCACGCGTTAGTGCAATAGTCACCGGGCTCGCCTGCTTCGCCTCTTCCACACGCCGCTCGTCGGCATTACCCGGATAATTCGCCTGCCCGAAGCGTGTTGGCCGGGTACGTGTTTCCGCGGTCGTCGGCTATACCATTACAATGAGCGTCTGGGGTGACCAGAGCTGTCTGCACACTCATATCGCGCCCGAACAATCCTCTTGAACAGGCTTAGCAAGATATGCAAGCAGGAAACGAAAGACGCTCGGGAATCGCAACTCAGCAAAGCCGCTCCCGACGAGGGACCACGCTAATCCGGATCGCGGTCGCGGTTACGCTTCCAGTGCTCTTAACCGTGCTGTTCGTCTCAAAGACCATGACGAGGCCGGAGGAAGCCAGGCATACTCTCGCGAAACAGGACATTGCCACCATCATGCAAGCCCTGGATAGCTATCGTCGCGACAACGGCCGCTATCCGACCCAGGCACAAGGCCTGCGTGCGCTGATTGAAAAGTCCAACACCAATCCCACGCCAGGCGTCTGGAAGGAAGGCGGCTATCTTGCGCGATTACCAGACGATCCCTGGGGCAATCCCTATCAGTATCTCAATCCGGGCGTGCATGGTGAGATCGATGTGTTCAGCTACGGTCAGGACGCCAGGCAAGGCGGCGAAGGCGACGACACCGACGTCGGCTCATGGGAATAGTTGCGTCGTCAGCTTCGGCCAAGCACTGGCGAGAAGCTGACGTTCCTCCGGAGGGCACGCGTTAGGTGTTTCTATTCACTCGACCACGAGCGTCGATTTCAAGCCAACCGCATTCGCGAGGTTGTAGACGTTAGGGGACGTCGCCATCACCGCGTCATGCACTTGCTCGAATTGCTCCCTGGTGCCGTCGCCCCTGATACGAACGATGTACCGCAAAGACTCGTAGCCGTTCGCGATCTGCGGGTCGAGACCGAGAAAGCCCCTCAGGTCGATGTCGCCCTCGGTTTCTATCTCGAGCGATTGCAACGTGATCCCGCGGACGGCGCATTGTGCGACGTAGCCCACCGTCATGCACGCGTTCAACGCCGCAATCAGATGTTCCTGGGGATTTGCAAACCGATTCGCACCGCCGAGTTCGCATGGCTCGTCGATATCGATCGTGAAACGGCGCGGCACCTGCTGGCCACCGATCGAAAACCCGTGGACCTCGGCGCGACTGCGCGTCTGTCCCATCCAGGCGGTCGCGACGCGCCAGTTGGTCGCCGCTTTCGACGTATCGCGCCTGACGTCTTCGATCAGTGCGAGCAGATCGTCGACGTTGAGCCCGTTGACGATGTTCGCTTCAGTTGACTGTGCATTGGCATTCATGATTCTCTCTCCTTGAAATTGAATGTTTCATTCACGTTGCGTCACGCTCAATGCAGTGTGGCGAGCGCAGCGCGGATACGCATTCCTTGCTCTTCGGAGACGAGCCGATCGAGCACCTGCGCGAAATGGGGATGATGCATGCCGGAATGGATGTACTGCCACCGGTAGGCGTGATGGAAATTCGCTTCGATTGACGTGGCTTCGTCCTCGTCGACCGCACGCCCGCAGTTCGCCATGAAATATCGCGAGTCCGCGGCCGCCTGCGCGCGCAAGAAGCCGTCGAACGCGACCACCAGGTCGATGAACTCGTTGACTGCGCTATCGCGCGCCGCATCCGTGAGCGTGGCGTCGTTTCGTTTCCACTCGAGTTCATCGAGAATGGCGTGCTGACTTTCTTCCTTCCAGTGGTAAAGAAATACATCCTTGAACAGTTCGGATAGCTGATCGTCTGCATGGATACTCTGTCGATAATGAATCTGCGAGAAGAGTTCGATATGCAGCGTCATGGCCTGCACCGCCCAGGTGCTCTTGCCAAGGACCACGGCGGCGAGCGCGTCGGGGTCGACGTCGAAGCGATAACCAGCAGGCAGCGTTTCGCCGATCATGTGCTCGATACGGCGGAACAGCGCCTGGTGTTTGAGTTCTTCGTCGCTGAAGCGAACGAGCGCTTCGAGCGCCACCTGATCGCCGAGCCAGTAGTCGCGGCTCACTTCCAGCACTTTGGCGTTGATGAAGCGCTCGACCAACCCGAACACGTTCGCGTAAGTGCGCCCCTGAATCTGGCTGACGAACCGCTTCTCGCTTTCCGAGAGCGTGTTGAAATCCGGCACTAGCGAGAGGCCGTCGGGCAAATATTTCTGGGACATATCGAAGGCACGGCCGCCAATCACGTCGCGGTCGATGTCCCAACTGACTCTCTTCGAAGCGCGAATGCATCGGGCGTACCGATCGCGATCGGACTCGCGCAATACCAGGTTCATGGAAGTTCTCCCAATAGAGACCGTGGAGCGGTCTGGTGTTGAGCGTGGACTCGCCGGGCACAGCCAGTTGAGCGAACTGGCATTCCCGGCACGCTCAATCTACGATTGGGTGTTTTGAAGTTCTATGATCGAGTCGCCGGGCGATATGACTGAAACGCCTTTTCGACTCGCTGGCGGACATGCTTCGAGCCAGACGACGCTATCGAGAGTGCACTGCGTCTCGCCAAATGCATCACGAATCCGGCGATGCCGCAACGCCACTCAAGTGTTGTGAGTGCCGAGCTGATCCGTCCAGGTCGTCGGTCTTTTCCTTGCTCTTGCGCCAGCCCGCCGGAGGCATGCCGAATTCGCGTCTGAATGCGCGACTGAACGCGGCTTCCGACTCATAGCCAATCTGTTCAGCAACAGCGATCATCGACTTGCTACTGGTCAGAAGTTCGTGCGCGGCAATCTGCATGCGCCATCTCGCAAGGTATTGCATGGGCGGCTGGCCCAGAAGCTCGGTAAAGCGTTGCGCCAGCGCGGAACGCGACAAGCCCACCTTTCGTGCAAGCTCGTCGACGGTCCACGCATGCGCCGCTTGAGCATGAAGCAACGACAGCGCGCGTCCAACGTAGCGGTCACGCACGCCGGCAAGCCAGCCGGTCTGGTCCTCAGGTAGCGCTTCAATACAGCTACGGATCGCTTCGACGAACAACAGCTCCGACAGCCTCGCAAGCACAATCGTGCCGCCCGCGCGCGCCTCGGCCGCTTCGGCGGCGGCCAGCTTGAGAGAGGACTCGAGCCAGGCCGCACGCGGATCCTGGCGCATATCAATCTTGAAGAGCCGCGGCAGCGTTGAGAGCAGCGGGTTGTTCAGGGTGTCGTCGCTGGCCAGAAAGCCGCACACGATGCGCGTCGCCGCCCCGCCGCCGCCATGGCACAGCGTCATCACCTCGCCGGGTGCTGCCGCCATCTGCCCGGCCAGCAGCGAGTCCGACGGCACGGGCACAAGATCGATCGCGCTACCCATGATGTGCGTCTCGCCCTGCGGCACCACGATCAATTCCCCGGCATGGACGTGAATAGCCGAACCGGGATCGTCGGCGAGCTGCGCCCAGCAATTTCCCTCGACGACCAGATGATAGGAAACGATACGTTCGGAAGGGGGCAAATAAGCGCCGCAGAGCGACGCATCGGTGCGACCGATCAGACACCACGGCGCGGTGAATGTCCCGTTCAGAAACACGGCGCCGCTTAGACGAATGGCGCGCAGAACATCAGAGACTGCATCCATGAATAGCTCGCGTGAAATGCGATTTCCCTGGCGGCAATTCGCGCCGCCGGTCATTCGTCACGATGGACAAGGGCTACATGTTATACCCGCAATCTCACTCAATGACAGTTCCCTTACTGACGATTTCATCCCGCTTAATGAAGCACTTTGCGCGTATCGGACGCTTGCCATATGGCCGCGCGGCCACCGGCGCGCACGCTCGATCAGGATGACCTGGTAATTTTTGGACGCCCGGCAACGGGCACGCAACGCATCGTCAAGAAGTGGACGATCGGTCAAAAAAGATCGACGTACGAGCAGGACTGCAAAGGCTCCACGCGGGCAATGTTCGTCACAGGAAGGAACATCACGGACCGGCGTCATCCCTGCTTCGCAATCAAGCCTTCCTCGGACTCTGGAAACCTGGCGCGCCAACCCACTCGCACGAATCGGTTCACACACAGTGACTCTTTCGGGCAAAAGCGAAAAGCGTGAGATACCGATGAAATGCCTGATAAGCCGTGTGATCCATCACCCAATGGTCGCGCTATCCGTTTTCTATGTGGCCGACGTGATGCATCACGTCGATTACAGCGTCTCTGGCGCTCTTCTGGTTCTGACCGCGAAAACGGTCTCGCGCATTTTCAGCGTATTGAACAGGCAATAGCGCGGAGATATAAAGCGGTTACGGATGAATTCCCGGGCGCAGCGCGGGGCTTGCTTGCAGTGTCAATTTCAAATACTTTGTGCGAGTTGTGGATTCAACTCGAGATGCAGCACGACGAGCCAGCGGCGAGGGCACGCGTTGGCAATGTCGAGTGGCGCTCCCTGAGCGCCGCCGGTCGGCGCGGGCCCGATGAATCCCTGCTCTTTTGCTGCGGCCCATGCAGCCCGCGCGTCGGCCACTAGCCAGTGGCTCACGAGAAAGCACGTAATGCAGCTGAAAATCACCGTCTCGACGTCGGAAATGCCCGGATCGATTCGTTGGGTCGCGTAGCCGAACACGGCAGTCAGTATCTGGTCCACGGAAAACGTGAGCAGCGCGAGCTTCAGCCAGCCTCGAAAGCGCATTGGCATGATTAACGGAGTACCACGGGATTGAACGGCGGGTGATCAAACACGGCAACGCCTCAGGCAGATTCGACGCGCAAGTGTAGGCGTGGCGTTGTTATCCGCACAAGAAAAAATGCCGTAAAAATCGCTGCATTGACGCACCGGCAGCCGATCTTTTACTGCTTAAGGCGTGCCGTACCGCCACGCTCCGGGACCTCGCGGAGCGCGGCATCGCAGCGTGCGTGGAACGCGGCGGCGCGATAGCACCGCGCCACGTGGATGCGCGGTCAACGCGAGGTCAACGCGCTATTACCGGCAAACCGGCAACTCCGCGGCGCGTGCCCTTTGTTGCGTCGCGGCCGCCGCGTTGTACGAGTCCATGTTCTGCGCAGCATACCGGTACTGCTGGTCGGAAATGGTGTACTGCTGGAGCTCGCGGCTGCATCGGTCGCTCGACGAGCGCGTCTGGCACCGGCGTACGGTGGCCAGCGCCTGGAGCCGCTGATTGTCGGCCGATGCGTAATCGTTGCCTATGCGATACGCGTCGAAACCCTGCGTGATCGCAGCCACACGCGCTTCGGTCGCCGCGTGCTGGCGTGGCGTGGCGCAAGGGGCCGTGGAGCCTGGCTGGGTCTGCCCGAAAGCGTGCATGGCGACAAGGCACAGGGACCATCCGAGCCATGTAGATTTGCGCCGCATGCGATTCCTCATATTTTCAGGTTGTTCTCGCGCTGCAAAATCTCGCCGCCAGCACGTAAGTTCAATGTAGATATCCACCGCCGCAGGAGCAAGAAGATTCGTAACGAGTGAGGGCCGCTTTGGTGAGCTACCGCACAGAGCGTGCGTACATCGGCATGTTCGAAAACGTGCAGCGGGCGACATTGCCGTGCCACCGCCGTGCAATGCGGACTACTATATTGTCAGTGTATTGGGCTAGCTGGCAAAGGAGGCTCGATGGCCGACTGGTCGAACATGATTCGAGATTTCGTCGACGAAATCGCTGCGAGCGTGGCCATGATCGGCCGCGACGAGCGGGGGCAGTTCGTCGTCTCGGCGTGCAACGATCATTTCATGCGGATGACGGGCGGCAGACGCAATGCGATCAAGTCATTCCCGGCGTCGTTCGATGCGCTCATTCCCAACTACGCCAGAACCGAATTCCGCCAGAAACTGACCGAATGCTTTGAAACCGGCGTCGCCCGGGAACTCGAGCAAGCCTACGACCTGAGGGACGGAACGCACTGGTGGCGCTTGTCGTTGAAGCCGATACGGCACGCCGAAAGCGGCGTCTCCGTGCTCGAGATCATGGTGACGGGTCTGGAAATCACCACGAAAATGTTGCTGACACATGAACTCGAAGTCAGCACTTCGCGCTTTCGCTCCGTCGTGGATGCAGCCTACGACGCGATCATCACGATCGACCAGCAGCATTGCATTACGCTGTTCAACCGTGCCGCCGAAAACCTGTTCGGCTACTCCGCCACGGAAATGCTCGGGCACCCCATTACGGAACTTCTGCCGGAGCGCTACCGCGCCAATCATTCGCAATACGTCCACCAGTTCGCGCGCTCGCCCGTGCGCTCGCGGCAAATGGACGAGCGCAATCGCGTTTATGGGCTCCATCGCGACGGGTCGCTATTGCCTGTTGAAATCGCGATTTCGAAAATCAACGTGGGCGGGCTGATCGAATTCACCGCCGTGATTCGCGATATTGCCGATCGCGTTCAATTGATGGACTTGCTCCAGAAGCAGGCCGTGACCGACGAACTGACCGGCCTGCCGAACCGCCGTGAATTCGCTGACACCGTTGAAAAGCTGCTCGAATCGGACAACACGCTCTCTGTGTTCATTCTCGATATCGATTACTTCAAGAAGATCAACGACAGCTACGGACACGATATTGGCGACGAAGTGCTGCGTGTCCTGGCCAAGGTCGTGATGAACTCCGACTGCCGGATTCGCGTGTTTGCCCGCTGGGGCGGCGAAGAATTCGTCGCTGCATTGCCCGACTTCGATATCGAGCAGGCAACGGCGGCAGCCGAAGAGTTGCGGCTCACGATCGAGCAGCGCAATTTCGAACATACCTGGCGGCTGGGCAAGCCCGTTCCATTTACGGTGAGCATTGGCGTGACCGAGCGCCTGCCGGGCGAGCACGACCTGGGTCCGCTCATCAAACGCGCGGACCTCGCGCTCTATCGAGCCAAGGACAACGGACGCAACCGCGTGGAAATCGGTTAGTCCTCTCTCGCCAAGGAGCCTCTAATGGACAGAATCGCGCTGGCCTGTGTGGCCGTGCTGGGTCTTTTGCTGTTTGGCCTCGGCGTGAGCATTTCCATGCTGCGCTTTCGCGAGGGCACACTCTCGGGTTGCGCGACGGACCCGGCCAGCCTGCTGCACAAGCTGGTTCGCGCGCACGCGAACACCGCCGAATATGCGCCCTTCCTGGCCGTGCTGTTTCTCTATCTGGGCGCACACTCGCCCTCGCCCGCAACGCTCGCGCTGATCGTGGCGGCAACACTCTGCCGGTGCCTGCTCGTGGTCGGGCTGATCGCGTTTCCCTCGATGGCGAAGCCCAACCCCGCCCGATTTGTCGGCGCGCTCGGCACTTACGCTGCCGGGATCGCGTTGAGTTTTGCGTTGCTGCGTTGAGTCGGGGGGCGTGAGCCGTGCGCGGCGACGCCGCGCCCTTGACTATGCGCGCAACGATGCCAGTAGTTGCACGAGCGCTTCGATGTCTTCATCCCGCGTGCGCCACGACGACACGCTGATGCGCAACGCTGGCCGCCCTTGCCACGTCGTACCGCCGAACCACGTTTCGCCACTGGCCTGCACGGCGCTGCGCAGCGCCTGCGTTTGCACGTCGGTTTCGCAGCGGAACAGCACCTGATTCAGCACGACGCGATTGAGCACCTCGTAGCCGAGGCGCTCGAGTTCCGCGCCGATGCGCTGCGCCTGCGCGTGATGGCGCTCGACCATGGCCGCGACACCGCCGCGGCCCAGCGTGCGCAGCGCCGCCCACACGGGAATACCGCGCGCGCGGCGCGAGAACTCCAGCGTGAGGTTCTTCTGCGCGTCCGCGCTCGCAGACAAATAAGCGGCGTCGCTGTTCATCGCCTCGGCCAACGCCTGCGCGTCGCGGCAAATAACCATCGCGCAGTCGTACGGCGTGTTCAGCCACTTGTGCGCATCGGTCGTCCAGCTATCGGCGCCTTCGATGCCCTCGGTCAACGCGCTCAACGCGGCTGACGATGCGGCCCGCGCCCACAGGCCAAACGCGCCATCGACATGCACCCACGCGCGAGCCTCCCTCGCGCGCGCAATGATCGACGCAAACGGGTCGAATTCGCCGGTATTCACCTCGCCGGCCTGCAGGCAGAGGATCGTATGGTCGTCGAGCGTCGGGAGGCGCGCAACATCCACGCGCCCATGCGCGTCGACGCTCGCATAGACGATGCGATCGAGCCCGAAGCCCAGAATGCGCAGCGCCTTCTTCACCGTGATGTGGGCGAGTTCCGAAATCACGACCTTGATTTCGGGCGCGCCGATCAACCCCTGGCGGTCGAAATCCCAACCTTGCCGTGCAAGCAGCGCGCGCCGGGCGGTCGCGAGTGCGCCGAGCGTGCACGCCGTGGCGCTGGTGCCGAAGCCCACGGCGCTTTCGCGCGGCAGGTCGAGCGCTTCGAGCACCCAGCGGCCCGCGACTCGCTCCACCGTGGCGGCGACCGGCGAGTTGTCGAACGTCGAGGCGCACTGGTCCCACGCCAGCATGAGCCGCTCCACCGCTGCTGCCGCAGGCAGCGCCGCGCCGATCACGAAGCCGAAGTAGCGCGGGCCGTTCGAAGCCGTGGTCGCCGGCGAGCCGACACGGTCGAGCAAAGACAGCGCGTCTTGCGCGGGCAATCCGCTTGCGGGCAGCGGCTCGTCGAACGCACTGAGCGCCGCGATGGCCTCGTTCGAGGGGAAAACACGCCGCGTGGCGTTTCCTTCGACATAGCGCAGCCCGCGTGTGTCGGCATCCGCCAGTAGTTTCAGTTCGTCCATTCAAGCCCCCTGTCCGTTTTTCCATTCAAATGTCAGTTCAGCGCTCAGGCTCGCCAGGCCACGCGCGGCGTGCTTCGCACTGTAACGGCCCAGAACAGCAGCGCGAGCAAACTCACGGCCGCACCTAGCATACACACGCCATGCCAGCCAGCTACGGCATACGTCGCTGTAGTGCCAATCGCGCCAAGCCCGCTGCCAGCCGCATAGAACAGCATGTAAAGGCTCACGAGTCGGCTATGCAGGTGCTCGCTGCCGCGAAAGATCAAGCTTTGATTGGTTACATGCAACGCCTGGCCGCCAAGATCGAGCAGCACGATTCCAACCAGCAGCATCCATAGCGAATGCCCCGGCATCGAGAGCGGCCACCACGCCAGCAACAAGAGCGCGAGCGCGGCAGCGCTGGTGCGCTGGCCCCAACCCCGGTCGGCCCATTGGCCGGCGCGCGCGGCGGCAAGCGCGCCCGTCGCCCCGGCGATGCCGAACGCTCCAATCGCCGTATGGGAAAAATTGTAGGGTGGCGCGCTCAACGGCAGCACCAGGGCGCTCCAGAAGATATTGAGAATCGCGAACATCAGCAGCGCGAGCACGCCGCGCGTCTGCAGCACGCGATCCGAGCGCAGCAACGCGAACATCGAGATGATCAGTTGTCCATAGCTCATCGTGCCCTGCACCGTGCGCACAAGTTTCGGAAGCCAAAGCCACAGCGGCACAGCAAGCGCGAGCATCACGGCGGCGGAACAGCCATACACCCCGCGCCAGCCCGCCAGATCGCTCACGCCACCTGCGAACACGCGAGCCAGCAGCAGGCCAATGAATACACCGCTGCCCGCTGCGCCCACCACTCGCCCGCGCTCGTCGGGCGCGGCCGCCGCCGCCGCATAGGCGATCAAACCCTGCGTCATGGCCGTACCCAGCATGCCAACACCGAGCATGCCAGCCAGCAGCACCGCGACGGATCGCGCGAGACTGACCACGCACAGCGCGCCCGCCAGCGCCAGCAATTGCACGAGCATCAGGCGGCGGCGCTCCACCCTGTCGCCCAGCGGCACGAGCAGCAGCAACGCCAGCGCGCAACCGGCCTGCGTCGCCGTGACCACGCCGCCAACCGCGGCGCGGGTAATGCCGAAATCGCGCGCCAAAGCGTCCAGCAAAGGCTGCGCATAGTAGACGTTGGCAACGCTCAGGCCGCTAGCCACAGCGAACAGCAGTACGAGGCCGCGCGGCATCGGCGCGCGCGACCGGACGAAAGCATCGCGGGCCGGCGACGCGAGCGCGATGGAATCCGCGTCCATGATTTGCGATCCAGTTTCAAAACAAAACTGGTTGAATGGTAGGGCAGCTAGTTTTAAAATGCAACTACGTGAGGCGAGCCCATTTCGCCGCTGCGTACCCGCAAATCAGGAAATCGCCATGGCAAGCCGCAAATCCGCGAAGAAGGAAACCTGTCCCGTCGCACGCTCGGTGGACGTGATCGGCGACCGGTGGTCGCTGATGATCCTGCGCGACGTTTTCGACGGTGTTTATCGCTTCGGTGACATTCAGCGCAATCTGGGCGTGGCGCGCAATATTCTGTCTGGCCGTTTGAGCCAGCTCGTCGAGGCCGGCATTCTCGAAACACGGCCTGCCTCCGACGGCACGGCCTATCAGGAGTACGTGCTAACGAAGAAAGGGGAAAGCCTCTTCCCCGTTATCGTCGCCCTTCAGCAGTGGGGCGAGCGCCATTTGTTCGAACGCGGCGAGAAGCATTCGTGGTTGATCGACAAAGCAACGGGCAAGCCGTTGCTTTCCATGTTCCCGCAGACCCGCGAAGGGCACCCGCTCACGCCTCACGACACCGTGGTCAAGAAACCCGCGTGACGGCCCTTTCGTCAGGCGCAGCGCCTGCCCGGCTCACACGGCCGGATCGATAGGCGAAGGCGGCGCGCCGCGTTCTTCGATCGCCTGGCCCGCCAGCAAACACAGGTCCTCGCGAAAGTGCCCGGCCACGATCTGCACGCCCACCGGCACGTCCTTCACCATGCCCGTCGAAACGACGAGTCCCGGCAAGCCCATTGCGGGCAACGCGCGCATGGTGAGTTGCGCATCCCATACGCGCTGGAAGCCCGCCGCGCCCTGCATGTCGAGGTTATCGGGGAACGGCAGTTCGCCCGAAACCGGCAGCAGCAGCACGGGATACTCCGCAAGGAACAAGCGCCATGCGCGCGTGAGCGTCGTGCGGCGCACCAGCGACGGCACCACCACGTTCTCGGGCATCGCCGCGACCTTGGCGCGCACGCCATCCACCACGGCCTGCGCACCCGGGTCGCCGTCGCGCGCCACGGCGTCGGCGAGCGCCGGGAAACCGTCGCCGAGCCACAGGCGCTCCTGCACTTCGCCGGCGTCGCGCAAGAGCGGCACGTCGTCGATCTGCTCGACCGTCCAGCCCGCGTCGGCGAGCCGGCGGCCGGCGTCGAGCAAGGCGTCCTCCACTTCCTTCGTGATGCTCATGCCGCCCGGGCGCAGGCACAGCGCCGCGCGCCGCGGCACGTCGGGTCCGATGAGGGGCGCAGGCGCCCACCAGGGGTCGCGCAGGTCGGGCGCCGCCAGCGCCGCGAGCGCCACGCGCAGGTCCTCGACCGTGCGCGCCATCGGGCCCGCGCCCGACATCATCTGCGCGCCGATCGGCCGCTCGGGCGACGACGCGTTGAACGCCGGCACGCGCCCGATGCTGGGCCGCAAGCCATGCACGCCGCACGCATACGCGGGGTAGCGCACCGAGCCGCCAATGTCGGTGCCGAGCGCGATATGGCCAATGCCGGCCGTCACCGCCGCCGCCGCGCCGCCGCTCGAGCCGCCCGGCGTGAGCGACGCATTGCGCGGGTTCTTCGTATGCCCGTGCACCTGGTTGCTCGTGAACCAGCGCAGCGCGAAAGTCGGCGAATTGGTGCGGCCGAGCAGCACCGCGCCGGCGCGCACGAGGTTCTCGACAGCGGGGCTGTTCACCTGCGCGATCAGATCCTTTTGCAGGCGCGTGCCGTTGGTCGTGGCAAAGCCCGCCTGGTCGATGTTGATCTTCGTGGTCACGGGCACGCCCGCGAGCGGCCCCGGGTCTTCGCCGCGCGCGAGCGCCGCATCGATCCTGTCGGCCTGCTGGAAGACCCATTCGGGCCGATAGTCGATCACCGCGTTGATGAGCGGATTGACGGCTTCGAGGCGCTCGAGCGCGGCCTTCGCGGCCTCGCGGGCGGACACCTCGCGCGCGCGAACCTGCTTTGCGAGTTCAGTTGCGGTTAAACGCCAAAGTTCAGTCACGATCCCTCCGGTTCGTTGGCAAATTGAGAATGAGTCGGTCAGGCGCTCGCCGATAACGTCTCGACACGCCGCCTGTCGCGCAGGACGGCCAGCGCGAGCGCCGCCAGTCCGCACGCCGCGATGAGCGCGAGCAGCGCCGCCCGGCCGCCGTGCACCAGCACCCAGCCGCCCACAGTCGGAAACCCGAATGCGCCGACGAAATACGCCGCGACGAACCACGTGAGCGCGGCGCGGCGGTGCGCGGCAACGGAGTCGTTGACGGCCTGAAGCTGGACGATCGGGTAAGCGAGCCCGTACCCGGTGCCGAGCAGCACCGCGGCCGCCGATTGAAACAGCACGTGAAACGGCACGACGAACATCGCCGCGCTGCCCAGCACCATCATCGTGAGCAGCACTTTCGTCGCCGTTTCGGAGCGCAGCTTGATGACCACGCGCGAGAGCAGCCAGCGCGTGGCGATGACGGTCACCGTGTAGACGCTGAAGAAGGTGGTCGCTTTCGCCTCGGTGCCCTGCACGAGCGACATCTGGAATGTCATGAGGCCCGAGAACACGCAGCCGCCGAGCGCGATGATGACGATGGGATACACCGCGCGCGTGCGGGCGATCACGCCCGCCTTCAGGAGCCACGGGTCCGGCGAGGCCGGCTCCTGCGTCACGCAAGCGGAGCGCACGTGCGGCGCAATCCGGCCGAATAGTTCGAGCAGCACGGCCGCCAGCACGCACAGGCCGCCGATCGCGTAGAGCACGCCGCCAAGCGGCATGCGCCAGAAGCGGATCGCAAAGCCCGCAATCGCCGGGCTGCCGCCGATGCCCGTCATCTGCATGGTGGCGAAGCGCAGGAACCAGAGCCCGCGTTCGGCGTCGTTCGTACGCTCGGCGAGCGCCATGGGGGCGGCGAGACAAAACGCACCCCAGCCGAAGCCCACGAGGAAGCCGGGCACGACATCGAAGCTGCTCACGTGCTCGACGAGCGCAAAGCTCACCACGCCCGCCCCCACGCAGAGCGCCGCAAGCGCCGCCATGCGCGCCGCGCCCACATGCTGGGCGACCCAGCCGGTGAGCGAGACGCCCACGAAGGTGCCGAGGGCCGCGCCTGCGAGCGCCACGCCGGTGTTGATGTCGTTCCCGCCGATGGCGTGCACGCGCATGGAGAACAGGAACGTCGCGCCATAGCCTGCCGATGCGAGCAGGACGCCGACGAGCATGATGAGGGCACTGAATGGACGCACGGCAGGCCTTCCGGACGATGAGGCAAGCGTGCACATTATCAGTCCCTGTGCCCAGCGCTGCATTCGGGTGCTCCTCGGGGTGCGATGACGGTGGCATGCGGGCCGCCGGGCAGTGGAAGCGCTTCCACTGCCCGGCGGGTTACGGGCGGCGTGCGGGTTACTTTGCGTCCTGCTGTGCGTGCTCGGCCGCGTCGATGATCGCGTCGGCCACCGCCTTCGGCTGGCTCAGGATCGAGACGTGGCTGCCGTTCACGCGCGTCACCTTCGCGCCGATATGCTTGGCCATCGATTCCTGCAGTGCGGGGTCGATCATGCGGTCGCGCGCCGTCACAACGAAATATGAGGGCTTGTCATGCCACGCGGCCTGCGTGACCTTCTGCGAGAGGGCGCCGCTGAACCACGGGCCCTGAGTGGCCGCCACGATGCGTTGCTGCGCGGGCGGCAGGTCGGGTGCGAAGTCCTCGCGAATCGCCTTGTCGGATAGCGTCAGGTAGCCCGCCGAGTCTTTGCGCAGTTCGCTCGCCCACGGCGCGTCCGGCTGGCCCTGCGTGATATCGGCGATCGACTGGCCGTTGTCGGGCGCGAAAGCCGCGACGTACACGAGCGACTTCACCTTCTCGTCGTTGCCCGCCTCGCTGATCACGACGCCCGCCCACGAATGGCCAACCAGCACCACCGGGCCCTTCTGCTGCTCGATCACGCGCTTCGTCGCGGCCGTGTCGTCGGCGAGCGAGCTGAGCGGGTTCTGCACGGCGACCACGTGCAGGCCGCGCGCTTCGAGCAGCGGAATCACGCGGCTCCAGCTCGAGCCGTCGGCGAACGCGCCGTGCACGAGCACGACGTTGGTGCCTTTCAGATCCTGCGGCGGCGCGGCGTGCGCCGCCTGCAGCGCGAAGAGGCCGCCGATGAGCGCCACGGAAGTGAAAATCTTTTTGATCGAAGCCATCGTCTTTCTCTCTTCTTTTATCGGGTCGTTCGGTGGGTCGGGACGGGCGTATTACGAATGCGCGTAGATCGGGCCGAGGCCGGGGACATCGTCCTGCGCAGCGCGTGCGGCGTCCGCGTCGCGATGCGCCGCGCCCGAAGCGGACGAGCCGTTCGCCACGCCGCCATACGACGGCGCGATGGCTTGCTGGGCGGCCTGCAAGGCTTCCACGCGCGAGAGCGCTGCCTGGATGTTGCGCGGGTATTGGGTTTCGTCGGCGGCGGGGTTGTAGCCGGCCTTCTGCAACTGCACGAGTTCGGCGCGCACCTGCGCACGGGTAACGGGCTCGTTCGACTGCGCGAACGAAAGAACCGGGGCGGCGGCGAGAGCAGCAAGGGCGAGGAGCTTGAGGGCTTTCATGACGTTCTCCAAAGTGAGGTAGACAGTAGTTCAGATCGGGTTGCCGTTCAGCGCGAGGGGTGTATCGAGCTGGTGTAGGTGTATTTGAACGCCCGGATGTATCTGCCGTGTTTCCATTTGGGGCGCGGTTTGCGTATCAACGTGTCCGGATTGCGCGCAGATACATTGCGCTACAAAAAGCCCCCATGAGGCGCGGCGCGGGCCGCAACGCAAACGCCGCCGCGCCCGCGAGGGCACGGCGGCGTGGCGCGGGGTTAGCGCGTATCAGCCGAACGTGAAGCTGTAGACGTGCGCGCCCGGGTCGAGAAAGCGGATCTCGAAGGTGTGTTCCCCGATGCGGCCGGACTGGCGCACAAGCTGATACAGGCGCGGGCTCGTGGCGACGCCCGTGCCGTCCGCTGCGACATCGGCGCCATGCGCGGCGCCCGGCGGCGCGCCGTCGATGCTGATGCGAAAGCGCACGGGCTTGCCGTCGGCGGTGGGCGCAAGCACCAGGTGCAGGTCGCGCGCATGGAAGCGGTAGGCGATGCTCGCCTGCGGCGCCCCCGCCACGGCGGATTCGGCGCCCACGTTCCACTGCCCGCCGAACGCCCACTGGTTCAGGTCGAGCTGCCCGGGCAATGTGTAGGCCGCGGCCGTATCGCCGTGCACGCGCTCGGGGTTCGCGTTGCCCTGCGCCTCGCGATACCCCACGTAGGTTTCGCCCGAGCCGATGTCGCGCAGGTCCGCCGGAGCCAGCGCGCCGCTCGCCTGCGGCGCCTGCGGCGTGGCCGTGGGCGTGGCGTGGCCGTTGTCGGCGAGCAGTTGCTGGATCGCCTGCTCGGCCTGGGCGTAGTCCCCTTCGCCGAAGTGGTGATAACGCACGCGGCCCTGGGCATCGACGAGATAGAACGCCGGCCAGTACTGGTTGCCGAAGGCGTTCCAGATGCGGTAGTCGCTGTCCACGGCAACGGGATAGCGGATGTTCAGGTCGGCCAGCGCCCGCTTGACGTTGCCCGTGTCATGCTCGAAACCGAACTCGGGCGTGTGCACGCCGATCACGACGAGACCGTCGTTGCGGTAGCGCTCCGCCCACGTCTTCAGATACGGCAGGGCTCGCAAGGAGTTGATGCACGAGTAGGTCCAGAAGTTGACCAGCACGACCTTGCCGCGCAGCGCTTCGGGCGTGAGCGGCGCGGAATTGAGCCAGGTGATCGCGCCGTCGAGCGGCGGCAAACGGCCTTCGACCGGCAGATCGGCGGCGGCCGCGTGAGCGGGCAGTGAGACGCGCACGATGTGGGCGGACAGATCGGCTGATTGAGGGGCGAACTGCGAGGTCAACTGCGGCGCCGGGCTCGACTGTGCCTCCCGTTCCACATGCGGCGCCGGCTCCGCGCGATTCGCGGCGGGCGCCGCCAGCAAATCGACGAGGCGCGCTTCCACGCCATTGGTCGGCGCACCCGGCAAGAGGACGAGCAAGCGCGTATCCAGACCCAGCGCGATCGCACCGACCGTGAGGAGCACGAGCGCGCCCATTGCGCGCCGCACATGCTCGCCCACGCCGAGCGAGCGCTTGAGCGCGGCCATCGCGCGATGACCGAGACCCGCCACTACCGCAAGCGAACTGGCGGCGCCCACGGCATAGCCCGCGAGCGCGGCCCACGTCTGCCAGGTCACGCCGTGGCGGGCTGCACCGGTAATGATGAGACCGAGGATCGGCCCGGCGCACGGCGCCCAGAGCAGCCCCGTCGCCGCACCGAGCAACATGGCGGAGCCGATGCGGCGCGACGCGCCGTCGTCCTGCGAGCGCGCCATGAAGCGCTCGGCGAGCGCAGTAAGCGGCCCGGAGAGGCGCGCAGCAAGCGCGGGAAAGAGCAGCGCCGCGCCGAAGAGCGCGAAAAGCCCGAGCGCGATCCAGCGGCCGTACTCGCTCAACTGCGCCGCGCCGTTCAGACCCGCGGCGCCCAGACCCGTGAGCAGCGCGAACGTGAGCGCGAGGCCGAGCAGCATGGGCAGGCGGCCGCTCAGGAAGGGCTCTTCGGAGCGCGCGAACACGAACGGCACGACTGGCAGGATGCAGGGGCTCAGGACGGTGAACGCACCGCCCACGAATGCGATGACGATGAGTAACATGAGTTCGGTCTCCAGACGAATGTCGGCGGACTTGCCATGTGACGTATTTCAGCGCGAGCATGTATCCGGGGAATGTCTGGAACGCGTGCGTCGTGCATCGTCATGTATCGCGAAAGCGGTTTGATACATGCCGATACAAACGCGCGGCGGTGGACGCGCTGTGGATGCGCAGCGAGCGATTTGTATCGCTACGTATCGCGCCCCGGCGGCGACACACTACGTTTCAACAGTGCCGCGGCGGGGACACGAGCCAGATACGTGGGAGCGTTCCAATACGCTCGTCGTCCACACAAGGAGAACCCTCATGATCTCTCGTCTCAAGATCGCCGCTGTCGCCATCGGCCTCGCCGCTAGCGCCGGGCTCGCCGCCTACGCCTCCAGCGAAGAACCTTCGCTCGGCTCGGCCGCGCTGCAAACCGGCGCGCAGGCGCCCAACTTCACCGGCATCAACAACTGGCTGAACAGCCCGCCGCTCGACCTCAAGCAGTTGCACGGCAAGGTCGTGCTCGTCGACTTCTGGACCTTCGACTGCATCAACTGCGCGCACACCATCCCGCATATCAAAGAGCTGGACGCGCGCTATCGCGACAAGGGTCTGGTGGTGGTCGGCGTGCACACGCCCGAGTATTCGTTCGAGCGCGACACCGACAACCTGAAAAAGGCGATCAAGCGATACGGCATTACGTACCCGGTCGCGCAGGACAACGGTTACGCGACGTGGAATGCCTACGGCAACCAGTACTGGCCGGCGGTGTATCTGATCGACCAGAACGGCAAGCTCGTTTATACGCACTTCGGCGAAGGGGATTACGCGCAGACCGAGCAGAAGATTCGCGATCTGCTGGGCATCCAGGGCAAGCAAGGATGATCGACTGGCGCGCGCCGCTCCGGGTTCCGGGGCAGCGCGCGTACCATGCGATATTGGGCGCAAACCCGAAAAAGGAAAAAGGCCAATGTCGAATGCCTGGAAAGGCCGCTGCCTGTGTGGCGCGGTGCAATACCACGCGCGCGGCGCCGCGCTGACGCAACTCATTTGTCACTGCCGCGATTGCCAGCGCGCTTCAGGGTCGGGCGGCTTGCCTGTCGTCGTCGTGAGCGCGGGCGAATTCTCGTTCGAGGGCGAAATCCGGTCTTACACGATAACCGGCGGCAGCGGCATGCCGACCACGCGCAATGCGTGCGCACGTTGCGGCAGCCTGCTCTTTGGCACGCCCCAGCATGCGCCGGATATCGTGACGATCTACGCGGGAACGCTCGACGACCCTTCACGCTTCCATGCCGAATTCGTTCAGTTCACGTCTGACCGACATCAGCTCGATGCCCGCGGGCCCGGCATCGCCCAATATTCGGGACGCGCGCCTTGAGGCGATTCAAAGATGCCGCGTTTCCCGAGGCGGATTGCCCCAGTCGTTCGCGAGACCATTGGCATACGCGGGCGGCCGCTTGACCGCGTCGTTCACGTCGAGGTGGTCGGGAC